>NZ_QNUD01000007.1:0-528826 GCF_008042405.1 Bacillus sp. SH7-1 | reverse complement strand
GGCTTCTTCAGTTTTTTATATTTTTTTATATTTTTTTAAATACTTGCTGTAGCAGCTATGTTATGAACACAAGAAATAAACTCATAAGTGAATGCGTCAATTTCCTCTTTCGTAATAATATACGGCGGAAGTAATCGAATAATATTCCCTTGTGTTACATCGACTAACATTCCTTTATTCATTAACTCAATCTGCAATTTCTTCACTTTTTCATTCGTGTCATTCACACTTATCCCAAACATCATCCCCGCATGACGCACTTCCTGAATATAATAAGAATTTTCTTTCTGAATGTCTTGCAGTTTGTCATTCAAATATAGTGACGTTTCATATGCTTCTTGCATTAAACCATCGTCAAGTAATGTATTTAATACCGTTAAACCTAAAGCCGTTCCCATTGATGAATGAGCAAATGTTGTGCCGTGGTCTCCTGGTGCAAATACATCACATAACTTTTCACCTACAATAATTCCACCTAGCGGTATTCCGCCTCCTGCTCCTTTACCAATTTGAATAATATCTGGTGTAATATTGAAATTTTGATAAGCGAATAGTTTTCCTGTTCTCCCCATACCACTTTGAACTTCATCAACGATAAGTAGTACATTATATTTCTCACATAAATTTTGAACACCATGTAAATATTCACCCGATAATGGATAAATTCCCCCGCTTCCTAATACAGGTTCTAACATAATTGCAATTGGATTTTCATGAATAATTATTTCTTCTAATTGCTCTATATTCTCGCGCTCAACTTCATATACCGGGATCGATGTTTTAGGGAAATTTTGATATACACTTTCTTGTCTCGTAAAATGAAGTGCTCCTAACGTACGCCCGTGGAAACTATTCTTCAGCACTACAATTCCTTCACGTTCTTCATGTTTAATAGCTCTATATTTATCAATTAATTTTAATGTCGTTTCTGTCGCTTCCGTACCTGAGTTTGTAAAAAAGACCTTTCCGTTTTTTAAAGAGCTTTCAACTAATTTCTTTGCATACTCAATCGCAACTGGATTTAAAAAATGAAACGGTAGATGCAACGACTTCATAACTTGATCCATCGTTGTTTGCACGATTTTCGGGTGATTGTATCCTAATACATTTACTCCTACACCAGAAAACATATCTAAATACTCTTTACCATCCACATCATAAAGCTTGCATCCTTCTCCTCTTTCTATCGCAACCTTCGTACGACAATACGTTGACATCATATATTCTGTATCTAATTGAAACCAATCCGACATTTTTAATTCCTCCTAGTTATTTTCCCAGTTTATTTATGTTCATTTTCTATAAAGAAAGTCATGTATAAATTCATTTTTAAGATTGAAATTTTAATAGTAATGTTCTTCCCGATATTCATTTTTCCATAATTTCTTCTATTTCAACAGGTCCACTACATACGCGTTTTTCTCATCTAGCGGTCTGTTACTAATTTGAACTTAGCGTGTTATACATAATCAAGGCTATGAAATCATATTTAGTAACAATGGACAAAAAAATTTGGAGGCTATATTGATGGATGAAAACTATGATAAACAGAGGCAATCTCTACTAGGGAAAGACTTTAATGATAATGGAGAACGTAACGAACAAGCTATACTTCACTCTCAAACAGTTGGTTCACGTGGACCTGTTTTAGAGCAAGATAGTGTGCTTCACGAGGCGTTACAAGAATTTATTCACGAAAAAATTTTAGAAAGACCTGTTCATGTAAAAGGATTTGGTGCGTTCGGTTATTTTCAAACGATCTATCCAATGTCTGAACATACTAAACTAAGTTTTCTACAAAATTCTAATGAGAAAGTTCCTGTTATGGTTCGATTTTCGTTAGCTGTTAGTACGAAAGGAACACCTGACACATCTAGAAATGTACGCGGTTTTTCCACAAAATTTTATACAAAAGAAGGTATTTTCGATTTATTATGTAATCACATTCCTGTCTTTTCTGTTCGCGATCCGATGCGTTTCCCTGAAACCATTCAAGCGTTGTCACCTTCACCTAAAAATAACTTAATAGACCCTAATAGATTTTGGAGTTTTGTCGCTAGAGCGCCTGAATCCATTCATTTCGTTGTCCGTTTGTACTCTGATAATGGTACGGCCAAAAGCCTTCGTCACATCCCAGGACATAGTGTAAATACATATGTTTGGAGAAATGCAGAAGGAAATCGAAAGTATGTAAAGTATCATTGGTACCCATTTGAAGGTGTACAATTCATTACTAGCGAGGAAGCAAATAAACTTGCTGCCGAAAACCCTGATTACAGCGGGAAAGATTTATATAATACAATTGCAAATAGTAAACCAGTGGAATATGGTTTATATGTCCAGCTTATGGACCCAAAAGACGAAGCGCATCTTTCTTACGATCCTTTAGATGATACAAAAATATGGGATGAAAAAGCATATCCTCTTATACCAGTCGGCAAAATGGTATTAAATAAAAACTCTGAAAATTATATGGAACAAGTAGAAAAAGTCGCTTTCTCCCCTTCTAATTTACTTGACGGTGCTGAATTATCAGATGATAAAATGTTGCAAGGACGTGCGAACATTTATAGTGATTCTCAAAGAAGAAGAATTGGTCCTGAATTTCGGAAATTAACGATTAACAAGCAACAAAATTGGACACCCGCTAATCAAATAACGAGCGGTGACGGAAGATACGTTGAAGGTAAACTTGAGAGAACTTCTATAACGAAACAAGATGACTTTACACAGGCTGGTGAATTTTATGCAAAGTTAAAACCGATAGAAAAAGAACATCTTGCTGAAAACTTAGCTAGTGATTTGAAAGTTATATCCGATGATATTAGGAAAATAGTTTTGGAGTATTTCAATCAAGTATCAACTGATTTGAAAACAAGCATTGAGACAAAAATGAAAGAGCATTAAGAAGATTAAAACATGCATTACGAATGAGAATTCCAATCAATATTAATTATTTTCTTGTCAAAATCTAATGAGGTTATTTAATTTAACAATATAAAATCAATATACCCTTGTTCTATAATTAGAACAAGGGTATATTGAAGTAGTTTAATGTTTAACATTAAATACCTTACTCAGCTAAAAAATACAATAAGTAGCCTTTCAAAACAAACTATAGTAAACTATTTTACTTGCACCGTATAATTCCCTGTTCCACCACCATACTTATATACACTTAAGTAATATTTCCCTGGCTTTGCATTATAATTTCCAAGCAATTTGTTTCCATCAAGTTTTGTTGCATAAGCTACATAATTATTTAGATCTGATTCAGAATATAATACCCAGTTCAGTCCAAGATTTTGTTCGTTCGTAACAGAAATCTGTAAATCTTTTTGATCCTTTACATCAATAACAAATTTATCTCCCTGATCTTGATCGCTCAAGGTTCCTCTTAACAAAATATTCAAAGATAGTGGGTTTGCTGTTTCAAATGAATTATTTGGTTCTTTTTCTACCGCCGTACCTTCTTCCGTATTCACTCCGCTAAACACAACATCATATTCATATTGCCCAGCATTATTTACACGATAATTTACAAAATAAGCAGTCAATGTTTTATATCCAGTCCACTCTTTTCCTGAAAGACGTTTCAACATATCATTTGTTGCTTCATTCATCACTTTCCAGTCCTCAACTTCTCCTTTAGCTGCACTTCCTGTATATGTCCCCTGTAGTGTAAATGTATTAAAGAATTGTGATTTATTCTTTGTTACTTTCACATCTTTTAATTTCGCTTCATTCGTAATATCTGAAGTAACGTCCGAAAGCGATTTTGGATCATGCTGAGTTAAATACTCATCTGATACTTGTGGAATTGTATACTTATCGCGATTATCAATAAGCATTTGCATATAAGATTGATATTCTTCATTTAACTTATTATCTTTGCTTAATGTAGCACGGTATGCATCGTAACTTGAAACATCATTTGCGCGAATTAAATCATGCACTTTATCGAACATTTCTGGGCGCTTATTATACATATATGATTGCAGTGCAAACGAATAATTATAAAAATCCCACGTTCCATATTTCGCATTTAATGTTTGTGATGCTGTATAACGTTTTGCAGGATCATTAGATAACCCACCAATTATACTTTTTCGCGGTACTACACTATCTAATCGCGTTGCACCTGCAAAGAACTCTGCATTCCCTTCTTCAAACCATGTTAAACGTTCATTTTGATACATTTCCCCTTGGCCCCATAATCCCTGAACTTCGTACCTTCCCTGTAAGTAGTGCGTAAATTCATGGCGGAACAATTCTTCCAGACTATAAATACTTTGCTGTGGTGTACGTTCATATGTAAAGAAAGTCCCTGTCCCTTCAATATAAATCCCACCATTATTCGTTTCATATCCGTACAGTTGACGATTAAATTGATACTCATCTGGGCTATTATAAATAACCATCGTTAACACATCATCAGCATGTCCACTTTCAAGTGGTTTATCGCTACCAACTGTACGATAAAATTGCGAACGCACTTCTTTTGCCGCCCAGTATAGACGTTTAATTTTCTCTTCGCTAACTTTATCCCCAGTTTTAAAGACAATTGTTCCATCATCAAACGTATACGTTTTCGGTAAATATTTCTTTTTACCCTCTTCTCGAATTTGATCTAAATTTACAGTTTTTCCGTTCGCATCTATTCCTCCATAATTTGTAGTAATTTGTTCTGCCGCAACAAAGTATTGCTCCCCTAAATATGGATAAATTCGCATTGCATCTGTAACAACTTGTTGCCCTTTTGTCGGCGTGCTATGAAGCTTGCCCAATCGGCCAGCATAGTAAATTCCGTTATTTATTAACCATCCATTTTTATCCGATACAGTACCAATAAGTGCGAAACGACTTACTTCATTAATAAAGTTATCGATATTTCGATACCACATTGTATCTTTCGGCTCTTTTCCAGTCGTGTACATATCCGTCTGAATATCAAAGTCAATTCCCTTCATCAACTCATATATAGCGTCTCCTTTTGTTCGGTCTTCAATGAAAGTTGCAAGATTATCGTTATATTGTTTGAAAATTTCACCTGCATATAAAACTGTTTCAACATCTGCTGATGCATTTCCAATTAATTTTCCATATGATGCAATTACTTTATTTTGTTCTGATGTACCAAGTTTGAAATTTGGATTTTTTGCAATTGTTTTTAAAGCTGGTAAACATTTATCATGGTAGCTACGCTCATTTAGTTTGCTTAATTCATCATGGTAAAAACCTAAATAAAATGCTGCACGTAGAGCTTCTACTAATGTTTCAATCCCTTTTGAATCATCTTTCGTATAAGCTTGTCCTTGTTCTGCTAGTTTATTAATAATTGCTTGCATTCGGCTATCATCTTGATAGAATTTAAGACTATCACTATTAAACTGAAATAACTCCGGAATTTGATACCATTTAATTGTCACAAGAAGATCAGTTAATTGTTTGTTATTTAATTGATTTAACTCAGCCATCGAATACTTTTTTTCTTCAGCTAACGGTTTAATATTATCGGTTAGTGCTAGTGGACGCTGCGATAAATCCGCTAATTTTAACCGTTTTGTAAAAGATGCATTTTCTTGTACTTTTGAAGGATGCGCCAATTCATCAACAGATTTCTGTATTCCTACCGGCTCCATTTGTAATACGTTCTTCACATTTTTCTCTTTTGTCTCTGCTTGAATTTGCAAACCATTACATGTTATTGTCACTAGTCCAACACCAAGAATCCACTTAGAAATTTTCGAATATTTAACCATACCATTGCCCCCCTAATAATTTAAAAGAAAATTCTGAATTTTAAAATCAAAAAACTCTTATTTGTAGGTATTTACATTTCCGCTATAAATACAACTATGATCAATAATGCAATAGTAGCTTGTTTTATACTATTACGATTACAGATTCCTTACATACAATCTCCCTTCCTTACATTTAATACAAGCAAAAACTGTGCCAATCATATTTCTTATGAATAGCCAACATTCTTTTATAAATACTGTAGAATAAAATATACATAGGTGGTTCGGCAATGTATAAATCATTTGACACAAAATCTAATGTTTATGAAGAACAAATTCATTGAATGTTATAAGTTCATTAGCCAGTAAATAATTTTCAACTAACAACATCCCAAATTTTTAAATCTCTCAAAAAAAGGTAAACAAACATATTCCATAAAGCTAATATGTTCGTTTACCTTTGTTATTTCATATCAACAACAAAATATCGTTGAATAAAAACAGCATTAATAAGTATTTTGTTATTCATTTCTCTTTTTCATATATTCTTTTTCACATTGCAACGGCTTGAATTTCACTTTTTTCCCTTTCTTCTTTTTCGTTTTTATAACAAGCCATTCCCCATTTTCAACATCTAAGTTTAAGTGTTTCATTACATTGATATTATCTTTTTCTTTATAAAGTAAAAATGCTTCTTGCGCCCTCACAAATAAGCTGGGTTGCTCGCTAAATCCACCACTATCATAAATTTTAGTTAGCGAATTATAATAAGAATCATTTTCCTTTCCACCATACATCAAATGGGCAGCCTCCAGATCTCTTTTACTTACTTCCAAAAAACTATGTTCATCAATATTTAAATTAAATGTGGATTTAATGTCCTGTATTATATTCTTCACATACTTTTCATCTCGAATTTTCCTTTCTTCAAGACAATCCGAAGATAACCTTGGTGCATCTGATTGGGAGTGTACAACGTGTTGTATTGATACACACAGAATAAATATGCTTAAAATGTATAATATTTTTTTCATATTTACATATCACCTCAAATGATTTATATACTGTATCATTTGAGGCTTACAATATTCTTATGCTAGAAATGAGAAAGATCCTATAAAATAAATCTTTTATAGGATCTTTCCGTCTAATATTGATTTATTACATTCACCGGCGAAGCAACTACCTTTCCACTTTTCACATCATATAGCCCTATAGGCGTTACCCTTATAAAAGGCAAATGCGTCGCAGAAAAGAATAAAATTGTAAATGCGGGATCATCATACGCGTAGCCACGCTCTTGTAGCAATTTCACCATCTGTTTCTCTTTTTGTATTAATTCACTCATTTTTAAATTAGACATAATCCCGAGCAATGGTAATGCTATTTCGTGTAATACTTCATTCTTTTCAGCTATTACCATTCCCCCGCCAAGCTCTTTTATCCTTTGAAAAGCTATAAGCATATCTCCTTTACTCTTTCCAACAAGAATGATGTCACCTGTACCAGAATAAGAGCTAGCAAGCCCACCTAGTTCTTTCGCAAAACCTTTCACAACGGTATTTACTCTCCAACTGCCATCACGAGCAATCATCATAAGGAAACATTCATCATGATCTGTGGACAATTCATCACATTCTATGTTGATTTCACTAGTATATAATTTTGTTATAACGTTATTTAATAAGTGTATGCCTGTTTTATTTGAGAAAATCATATCCTCTTTTTCTATTGACCAATCTAATGATAATGGAGTTACTTTACATTTATTCCAGTCTATATGTAATGATTCATGTGTATTTACACCGTCACGCTTCACCCATTGCCCCTTTGCAATAACGCTCGCTGGTACTGGGTTTTCTTTACTTTCTAAAATATTGATATTAGCAATTCTACCTGTCGCGATTGAACCATGTATATGCTCCATATTATAATAACGAGCAATATTATAACTTGCCATATGATACGCATCTATTACTGGAACACCTTGCTTTATAGCAGTAGTAATCATTACATTCGTCATTCCGTTTTCATAAAAGGACGGATGAGAACCATCTGTTGTGAAAAAGAATCTATCAAATTGCTTCACACCTAATTCCAGTAATTCTTTTAATAAAACTTCTAAATCTGGTCGGATTGAAGAGTTTCTCAGCGAAACAGTGTAACCTTGCATAAGACGAGTTAATGCTTCCTGCCCTGTCATCGCTTCATGATCACAATCTGTACCTAACAGTTTTAATTTCGCTAACGTTGCTTCAGATGCTCCTGGGAAATGTCCTTCTACTTTTTTCTGTAATCGCTTTGTTTCCTGCACCCAATTTAGCATTTCATCATCGCCATGTAATAATTTTGGCCATGCTGTTAGCTCTCCTCCTTGAAGAACTGCTTCATGCTGTAGCCACTCTATTATTTCTTCACTATTAAATAAAGATTCCCCATTTTGCAATTCAGTTTGTCCATCAAAACGGCACCACCAATACATACTAGCTGGAATCTTTTTAAATTCATCTAATAAATGAAATGATTCTTCACGCTTTAATGTGAAAAATAGAGTTAAATTATCATTAATAAAAGTTGTTGTTCCAAATTGCATCGCATGATTCGCTAACGTCTCTGGATTATATAATTGATATGGATGTGCATGCGGTTCTATGTAACTAGGAACTGCATACTTTCCATCACAATCAATGACTTCACATTCATATAGTTGCTCTGGCAACTTTTCTCCTACATATATAATACGGTCATCATAAATCCAAATATTTGCTTGCATCCATTCACGTATATAGGAATTTAAGTATGTTGCATTCTTTAATAATTTGTGTGGACTTCTTGTACCGTCTATTATTTCAACATGTTCTCGTAATTGCTTGTTACTCCATCTAAACTGATTTTGTCCCAATGTATTTCACTCCAAATCAATTTACTTTTTTATTAAAACAAAATAATTAACAAACTAAAGTATTATCCATTCATAACTCCCCTGTATAGCCCCTATACCCCTCATTATATTGAATACTTTTAAAAATAACAATTTTCAAAATAGAAAAACACCTCTTTGCCCCACAATAAAAAGAATGTCATGCAACTGACATTCTTTTTATTTTTATACTAAACTATAAGATTGAATTGTACCTTGAAATACTCTTGTATCATATTTATGTTCTACATATACTTAATACCATACCATGAATGTTAATACTGTCCTTATTTGCGAAATTTAAAAAGCATCACTTTTATTTACAACTATTATAGAAACCTATTCGCTTTCTCATCATCTATTTATTAAATTCAACTTGCATCATTTTATCAAACTGTTTAAGAATATCAACCGGACCTAAAGAGTTAACATTGACAGCAAATGTATGCTTGCCTCCAATTACTCCACCAGCAAAAGTCATAAACCCAGGAATTGATCCTCCGTGACCCCATACTGAGACACCATTTGGAAGTTTAGTCTCATAGATTCCAAGACCATATCCATCACCAACCCCTTTTCCTTCTACAGGAACTGTAGTAAGCATTTCTTTTAGCTCGCGTTCCTTCAGTAACTTACCACCGAGTAAAGATGAAAAGAACTTGTTTAAATCATCCGCATTAGAAATCATATCTCCAGCTGCATTAGCTAAACTCGGATTATAATACGTAATGTCTTTCAGCTCGCCTGTTTCTTCCATTTTCACATATCCACGAGCATGATTCTTTCCTGGGATGACGGGTGAATTTCCTGGTAAAAACGTATTTGACAAATCCAAAGGTTCAATAATTCGATTTTCAATTTCTTCAGCATAACTATTACCAGTTATTTTTTCAATTAGCATTCCCAATATTACATATCCTGTGTTTGAATACAACCAGTCTTTGCCCGGCGAGAAATCTGGAGGCAGAGAAAGCCCTATTTTCACTATTTCTTCTGCTGTATACGTTTTTTTCGAATTCATTACGTCAGCGTCTTTTGACTTTAAATATTCAGCGATACCACTCGTATGATTCAAAAGTTGTCGTATCGTAATTTGATTTCCATCATACCCATTTCCTTGCACGAGACCCGGCAGCCACTTTTCAATTGGATCGTCAAGTTGTACGCGATTTTCTCCTACTAATTGAAGAACAGTCGTGGCAGTAAAAGTTTTCGTCACACTACCAATCCGAAAGCGATAATCTGATTTCACCGGTTTCTTTGTATTTAAATCCGCCACACCAGCAGTATAACTATTAATTTTCCCTTTATTAGACGTCTTAGCTAATACCCCTGGCGCCCCAATTTGTATTGTTTCCTGCATTACTTGTTTCCATCCATTCCGATTCTTTTGATTAGGTTCTTGTGACGAATTAGAAATACTTTGAGTAGACTCTGCTTTCACAGTAAAACCAGGTGTAAATAGAGTAGTACCCGCTAATAAAACTGTCAAACTCGCTAACTTCATTGAATTACATTTTTTCATAAGGTTTTCTCTCCCCCTATTCATATCATATTGATTCAAGCTATACTTTTATCCTATATGATAAAACTCTCTTTTTTCTTATCCATTCCTTACGAAATACTTACGTTCAAAGTTTGATACGATCTGCTGAGAAAGAATTATGTATGAAAATAAAAAGGGCATAAAAAATAAGGAAAGTCCCTTAACTTCCCCCGTTTTTATTTCACCTTATCTTAATTATTTTAAGATGATTCATTGTGTTCGTATTAAAATGAATAAAAAAAGAACGTGTTTTCATTTTTTATGTAAACACGTTCTTTTTTATTTAAGCAATTAATCTATATTCACCTTTACCATCCTGCACTAGCGTTCATACCATTTCCGATAATAGAAAGTAATAGTGGCCATAATACTGGTCCTAACGTAAGCAGTAGATTTAGAAGTATAAGTATTCTATATACACCGGTGAAATTATGATTTTTACGATTAACAAATACGAGACTGACTAATGATAGTATGGTCGTTAAAAATAACACTAACATTACCAACCAATACCACACCATTAAACTGAGACTCCATGGTGTTAATAGCTCGTGTATGATACAAAATGAAATTCCTAACACAGCAAAACTAAAGCTAGTCACCGCTGTTTTTATAAGCCATTTATTTATTTTTTTGTCGTATGTAGTTTTACAATATAAATCTATTAAAGTGAATAAAGATAAATATGCCATTAATACGCCTATCCAAGACAATAACCAGTCTCCGTCCCCTTTGAAAAATAAGAACAGTAACCAACACATACCTACTGCTGAAAAAACAAAGGAAATAAGTATGCTTTTTAATACCGATTTCATTACACATTCACACCCTTAAAAAACTTAAAAATTAATTATAATTTATAAAAATTAAGAATAGGTTAACATGTAATGAAGTATAAGTAAATAAAGTTAATTTACAGTTAATTTCATTTTCTTATTTGAAGGCAGTTTTATATATGAAAATGATTCATGATAATCAAATTTCTCTACAAAAAAATAAAGGTGGATATTTACATATCCACCTTCCCATCTCCCTCTACCCACTTCATTATTTTTTCCACATCTAACTCCGTATACGTCTTTTCACCATAACGAACAGACTCATATAACGAAGTAATATTTCTCGTTCTACTAATTCTTTTTAACCACTGTTGCATCGTTTCATAGGATCTTCTCTGCTCATGAAATGGTAATGTTCTTTCCCATTCAACTAACGTTTTTCTTATCGTATCTGTCGGTAACGGCTGCTCTGACTGATTAATGACTTTCTTGTTATTTTCGGTTCTTACCGTATTTTCTTTTGTTATCGATTTTTTCTCCTGTTCTATTTGAGATTTCGTTACCTTTTTCCTAACAGATTTATAAAGAAAATATATAATTATCCCTGCAAGCATTACATAAAAAACTATACTAATCCATGAATTTGAAAGTACAGAAAGCACATCACTCCATGAATTCTCCCGTTTGAAAAGCGGGATTTTCCTATTTATTTTCGTTCTTGTATCTACAACTCCTGTTTCTTCATCTATAATTCTTTCAGGCTCATCAAACTGTTCGTTTATACTAGTAAAATCATAATTTCTTTCCAACATTGTCTCCGTCTTATTAAAAAAACGTTCTTTTACTATGTCTTGCACATACACAACACCTTGTGATAACGTTATTGTACTAATCGCAAAAAAAAGTATGATTAAAGCTCTTACACTCCACAACTTCACTTTCATATGCCGCGCTTTATTCACCATGACATAAGCCCTTTCTTATTCTTTCATTACAATCCATTTGTTTGTTCTACTATATTTCTTTGGAGAAGTACCAAGGATTAAAGGAACCGCATCCAATTCCTTTCGCCGAAAGCCCGCTGTGTAAAAATAAGAAGAAGATATAGGCGTATCCTGATCCGATATTGAGGCAAGTACTTTTAATACATTTTGCAAATGTTTCCGATTATCCCCATTTTTTATATGCAATAACCCGTTATCTTTTACACTATTGATCCATACTTCAAATGAACAGTTTTGCATAAGAAGTTGTTTACATATACCCGCCGTTAATTCGATTAGTTCTTCTGTATCATTTCGCAAAGAAATACCACTTTTATTTTGTAAGTTGA
Source organism: Bacillus sp. SH7-1 (assembly GCF_008042405.1). NCBI lineage: Bacteria > Bacillati > Bacillota > Bacilli > Caryophanales > Bacillaceae > Bacillus > Bacillus sp. SH7-1. The sequence continues at coordinate 516,504 of NZ_QNUD01000007.1, read as the reverse complement.
GATAAATTGCGTATTTATCTGATTGCGTTCGCTCATATTTTTTCGCGGTTATCGTCCCTGTTTTCGCTGTTGCACTCCAGTGGATGGAACGAAAATCTTCGTTTTCATAAGACTTCACTCCCATTACTTTCGTTTCATCATATAGCGGTGAAGACATCGCTTTTCGAAATCCTCGTGACCATTCTTGTAATTCAGGAACTTGTATTTTTGGAACAGCTGGTAAGACTAAATAGGAGGGCGTATCAACTTGTTTATATGTGATATGGTTCGTTATAAATCCAAAGAGATCAGTAATAACAATTTCAACCTCTTCCCATTTCGCAATGCCTCTTTTTAATGCCACAGCTTGTAAATCAAATGAAACTGACTCTCTTCCTTTTAAATTAAAATTCATATAATAATTTGAACCTGTACTATTATTTTTATTTATTTCATCATGATTCCAAGTTATCTTATTTTCACATTTAAATCGGAATACAACATTAAAAATAGGGAAAATTGATTTGTTTGAAATTTTTATTTTGCACCTGTTCGTTTCACCGATAAAAACATTCGAATTTCCTTGATCGTATTCCCAGTTAACACGAGATACTTTACGTATATAAACATGCATAGCACCTATTAAAATTACATACAAAAATACGAGAGATAATATGAGTAGATTACTTGAAAATACACATAAAATAACGGCTACAACTGACATAACTCCCATTACGAAAGGCTCCGCTAAAGGTGTATACACAAGTTGTTGATTCATCGTACATTCTCCACTGGCACACTAATCGTATGAAGAATTTCTTTCATGATTTGTTCTTTTGTTGTTTTCATCTCCCCCTCAATCGTTAACGTTAAACGATGAGCGCATATAGATGCAGCAAGTATCTTTATATCATCTGGCGTACAGTAATCTCTTTCATTTAATATAGCCCGTGCTTGAATCGCTCTCATAAATGCCAACGTCCCCCGCGGACTTACACCAATTTCAATTAGCTCATGCTTACGCGTTGCCTCAATAATTTCAAGAAGATAATCTTGCACATCATTTCCTACTAACACTTCTCTTGCACGTTTTTGCATCATAATAATTTCTTCACTTGAAATAATAGAGTGTAATGTTTCTAACGGATCATTCATTTGAAACCGATTCATCATTTCCTTTTCAGCTTCTCTCGTAGGATAACCTTGGCAAATCGTAAGTAAAAATCGGTCTAATTGAGCATCCGGTAAAGGAAATGTACCAGCAGATTCAAGCGGATTTTGCGTTGCAATTACTAAAAAAGGTTCGGGTAATGAATGTGTCTGTTTCGCAATCGTAACAGTACGCTCTTCCATAACTTCCAGTAATGAAGATTGCGTTCTCGGTACAGCCCGATTAATTTCATCCACTAATACTATATTTGCAAAAATAGGACCTAACCTCGTTTTAAAATCCGATTCCTTCACATTAAAATATTCAAGACCAATAACATCTCCGGGCAAAGTATCCGCTGTAAATTGTATTCTTTGAAATTTTGCGTCCACGCTTTTAGCCAAACTTTTCGCTAGTGTTGTTTTTCCTGTCCCCGGTACATCTTCTAATAAAATATGTCCTTTTGCTATTAGAGCAATGGCTGCAAGTTCTATGGATTCATTTTTTCCTATAATAACTTTCGAAATATTATTAGTGATTTTCTTTAATATGTTCATATATTTATCCCCTGCCTTTATTTATTCAGAAAATTAAGAATTATATTTTTCCAAATTATAACACATACCGATAAAAGTAAATATATTCCTATCAAAATAAAAAAGATGACCTTAGCACTATAAGCTAAAGTCATCTTTTTTTATCTCATTATTTTACTAATTCTCCATTATAAGCTTTTATATCAAGTGGAGCAGTTAAATACTGTTTTGCTTTGCTAACGAAAGATGTGAAATGTTCACTCGTATTATGACTCGCAACTGCCTCTTCATCCTTCCATACTTCTACCATCGTATAAACACTTTCTTTTTCTGTATCTTTATATAAGTCATAAGATACATTTCCACTTTCTTCTCTTGAACCATGAAGTAGTGGTTGAATTTCTTCTAAAAATGATTGTTGTTTCGCTGGATTTACTTGAAATATTGCGTGAATAATAATCATGGTGTTTCCCCTTTCATATTCCACTTATTTCTTTAAAATTACTTCCACTCTGCAACTTTTTCAATTGGAAGACGTACTGATTGGTAACCACTGTCAGCAGCTTTTCCGACTGAAATTAACATTACTGGTACGTAACGTTCTTTATCTAATCCGAACGCTTCAGCGATTTGGTCTTTCTCAAAACCACCAATTGGACAAGTGTCATAGCCGTGAGCACGAGCTGCTAGCATAAATTGCATTGCTACAAGACCACCGTCAATTAGTACTGTGTCTTTCATTACTTCTGGTGTAACCATTGAGAAATAAGCTGAAAGTTTTTTTATTTGGTCTTCTTTTACTTCAGCTGGCATAAGTCCGCGCTCTACTGCTGTACCATAAATTTCTTCTGCGTTATCAAAGTTGTTTAAATCACCAAATAAAGCGATCATCGCTGAAGATGTTTCTACTTGTGATTGATTGAATTTCGCAAGCGGTGCAAGTGTTGCTTTTGCTTCGTCACTTTCAATCACTAAAAATCTCCATGGTTGCATGTTTACTGAAGATGGTGCAAGTGTTGCTTCAGTAAGAATTTCTGTCATTTCTTCTTTACTAATTTTCACTGATGTGTCGTATTTACGAATTGAACGACGTCCTGTTAAAATTTCGTTAAAATCATTTGTTTTTACTGAGTTAGTCATAGCTGTATTCTCCCTTTTTATAATTCTTTTATATTTTCTTGAATGTGATTTAACATATTTAAAAGATTATCGCGTTCTTCCTCACTTAATCCTTTAAATGCAGATGCTGCAAAACGTTCTTTTTCCTCTTGAAACGCTTGAATTTTATTTCGTCCCTCTTCAGTTAGAGAAACTAACGTAATTCTGTTATCATCTGGATTTTTACGTCTTACAATCATTTCATTAGCCTCAAGCTGCTTTAAATGCCTCGTAATCGCCGCATTATCAATATTCACTTCTTGTTGAAGTGCTTTTTGACTAATTTCACCTACTTCATATAACTGAAGTATAAGCTCTAATCGAGACTGGCTCATACCCGTACACCCTTCAAATTTCGAACTTACTTCTTTATTTAGAAAGTGTAATTTATATAAAATAATCGCTTCTTTTGAGCATGAACTTGTCAAACTATCCCTCCTTTACATACAAAACAAAAATATTTGATATATCAATAGTTGATATATCAAATAATATAATCTATATCGATTTAGATTGCAAGCTTTTTGTTTTCATTTTTATTTTTCCAAATTAAGGCGCTTTACAACGTTACAAAAAATGTAAATTACATTATAATAGTAATAATTTAAATGACTGGAGAGTGATTGTAATGCGGCAATACACAAATAGAAATGAGGAAATGAAAATGGAAAATGAAATGAGGATATTTATATATGACAACAATAAATATAGGGATTGTCGCGCACGTAGACGCTGGCAAGACGAGTTTGACTGAGCGTATTCTTTATGAAACGAATGTGATTAAAGAAATTGGCCGAGTAGATAGTGGTAATACACAAACTGACTCAATGGAATTAGAAAGGCAGCGCGGCATTACGATTAAAGCATCTGTCGTTTCTTTCTACATCAATGACTTAAAAGTAAATGTAATTGATACACCTGGACACGCTGATTTCATCGCTGAAGTGGAGCGATCATTCCGCGTTCTAGACGGTGCAATTTTAGTTATTTCTGCCGTTGAAGGTGTGCAAGCACAAACAAAAATTTTAATGCGAACATTACAGAAACTAAACATACCGACTATTTTATTCGTTAATAAAATAGACCGTAGTGGCGCAAATACAGAAAAAGTCGTGAAACAAATAAAAGCGATTCTTTCGAATAATGCTTTCCCCTTCTACTCTGCGCCAAACGAAGGAACAAAGGAAGCTCGTATTATCGAATATAAATCATATGAAGATTGTATAGAACGATTAGCGCCATATAATGAATCACTGCTTGCATCATATGTCAATAATGAAATAATTCCGGATGCACTATTAAGAAACGAACTAGAAAAGCAAATACAGCAAGCAAATGTGTACCCTATCTTTTTCGGTTCAGCAATGACGGGTATAGGTGTAACTGAACTGCTCGAAAATATTCCGTCCTTATTTCCAGCTAATAAGTCGGCAGAAAATGAAATATTATCCGGTATTGTATTTAAAATTGAACGTGAACCTTCTGGGGAAAAGATTGCATATGTAAGAGTTTTTTCTGGTAGCTTACACGTTAGAAAATATGTTGATATACAACGTGATGATGCTCTGGCACATAAAGAAAAGATTAAGAAAATATGCATGTTTCATAACGGAAATGCTATTCAATCTTCTTCCGTTTCTAGCGGAGAATTTTGCAAAGTGTGGGGACTGAGTGATATTAAAATTGGTGATATTATCGGTGAACGAACGGATTATATAAAAGACATTCACTTTGCCGAACCACAAATGGAAGCTGCTATTGAAGCATTACAAAAAGAGAGAATTCATGATTTATACGCTGCTCTTATGGAACTAAGTGAAGAAGATCCGCTCATTCAAGTGTGGAAAGACGATGTTCATAATGAACTATACATTCGCCTTTTCGGTGAAGTACAAAAAGAAGTGATCGAAACAATACTTCATGATAAATATAATTTACAGGTTACTTTCTCAAATACACGAGTTGTCTGTATTGAGAAACCAATTGGCATTGGGAATTCCGTTGAAATAATGGGAGAAAAAACGAATCCATTTTACGCAACAGTCGGATTCAAAGTTGAACGTGGTAAACTTAATTCTGGTATAAAATATACATTAGGCGTTGAACTCGGATCACTACCTTTAGCATTTCATAAAGCGATTGAAGATACGGTATTTCAAACGTTAAAACAAGGATTATATGGATGGGGAGTTACAGATATTATCGTCACGTTAACGCATACTGGTTATGCTAGTCCTGTTACAACAGCGAGTGACTTTAGAAACTTAACACCTCTCGTTTTAATGGATGCTTTAAAGAAAGCTGAAACATATGTATATGAACCAGTAAATGAGTTTGAATTAACTGTACCGGAGCACGCAATTAGTACTGCAATGTATAAACTCGCTGCCGTTCCAGCAACTTTTGCAGAGCCTATATTCAATAACAATTCTTATCAGCTAACAGGATCATTACCTGTTGCGAAAACAGAGAGTTTCAAACGAATACTACATTCATTTACAGAAGGAGAAGGCATATTTACAACGAAGCCAGCTGGTTTCACAAAGCTTATGGCTCCCTTCCCTACTCGAAAACGTGTTGATTATAATCCGCTGAACCGAAAAGATTATTTGCTTCATGTGTTGAAGGCTTATTAGAACATATTAATAACAAAAAGCGTCCACTAGCATGAAATGTGGGCGCTTCTTTTTTGCAATTCATATTATGGTAACGCTGGTTCAAACTCTCCAGTGATTGTTTGATATCCATTATTGTTCTCATATTCCTGTTTCCGCTCTAACCCGAATTTTTCTAAAATAGGAAGATCATTTGTTGAAAATACATAACTATTTTCTAGTGCAACGTGTTCGTGCCATGCCCAGTTTGGTACGACAAAGAAATCTCCTTTAGACCAGTCGAAGCGAACGCCATTAATTATCGTATATCCTGATCCTTCATGCACATGATAGATTGATGCATGTGTATGGCGATGCGCTTTTCCTTTGAATCCCTTCGGTAATTTTTGCATCCAAGCTGCAATCGTTGGACACGCTGTTTCACCATTCGATGGATTTATATATTCAACCGCATAACCATCGTATGCATCTGGTTCAAAACGACTTAGTCCGTTAAGCGCCACTTCCGTCCCTGCCCATTTATAAGAACTAAGTGGAGCTTTCTTTACATATCGGTCCGAAATTGGTCGAACCATTCCGCCTTCATAACGCTGAGCAGTATAATTGTCCGGCACATTAGGCTGTTCAATTTTTTCTGGATATGGCTCGAAGAACGTACCGCCAAGATAATAAATGGTCGGAATATCAAGGCAATCCATCCAAATCATCGGTTTGTCACCTGTATGACCATGTCCATGCCAAAGGCCATTTGGCGTTGTTAAGAAGTCACCCCGTTCCATGAAAATACGTTCTCCTTGAACAATTGAATATGCTCCTTCTCCTTCCATGACAAATCTCAAAGCATTCTGGACATGTCTGTGTGATGGAGCAGTTTCACCGGGTTGTATTAATTGAACCGCTGCATATAACGTTTGTGTAGTCGATGCCCATCCCCACGGTTTTCTATAATTAAGTCCCGGGTTTTGTAAGTAGATGGCCCGGCGTTCTCCCCCTCGGTCTGGTGTAAATATTTGCGTTGCTTCCGTTAACTTTTTTTGGAGCAATTCAGATTTCCAAAGGTATGCTTGTGCATGAGGTTCCGGTGTATGTTTCATTAAATCTGGGATTGCGTTCCATAGCGGGCCAAGATGGTATTGTTCGATATCACGATTGAAATCTTGTACAAGGTCACTTTCAAAAAAAGCATTTTTTTCCGCCATTTTATTTGCCTCCTTTATCGTTCATTAAACTTACTTAAATTCCGCTCGATTTGTTTATAATGCTTTTCTGTATGTTCTACGATGAGGTGATTCACAATAAAATCAATCGACTTATTATTAAAACGAGGATTACGACTTGGAGCCTGAATATTCAACTCGTCTTCTGTTAATGTGCTTAGTACATTTTCTATAGTGAGTGGTATTAAAGAAATTTGCTGAATGACTTCTTCTATAGATTGCTTACGAATATTCTCTTCTGAAACTGCTTGCAGGCGCACTTCATCTGTTAAACCACGACCCCATAAATTTTCATGATTTACTTTAATATTGCTAATTTCTTTCGCCCAATACGGAATAGATTCCGCTACATGTGTAATGATCTGCATAATTGACCATTCATCTTCTGAAGGTTTCCAGTAGATGATTTCCTCTGGTAAAGGCTTAACAATCGTTTTTATCTTATTGATTGATTCATGAATAGACTCGGTCGCGTGGACTTGTAAGTTTTTCGTCATAGTACTGGCACCTCTAACTTTTGTCTCACTTTATTTTCTAGTACACCTACTCCATCAACTTCGATTCGAACGATATCTCCATCTTTAAGAAATACTTGCGGATTACGTGCAACTCCTACACCACCTGGCGTACCTGTTAAAATGACGTCCCCTGGCTCTAGTGTCATTAGACCGGATAAAAACGAAACGAGATATTGTACCGAGAATACTAAATTAGCAGTATTAGACTGTTGACGTTTCTCTCCATTTACCGTTAATACAATTTCCAAACCAGATGGGTTCTTTAATTCATCTGAAGTAATTAACCATGGTCCCATTGGAGCACTTCCTTCAACAGTCTTCCCTTGAAGCCATTGAATTGTACGGCGCTGAATATCACGATAAGTAATATCATTTACAATTGTGTAACCAGCTACATATTGGAGGGCATCTTCTTCTGAAATATTACGAGCACGCTTTCCAATTACAAAAGCAAATTCAGCTTCATAATCTAATTGTTCTGAAATTGGATAAAATGGAATATCATCTTGCGGACCGACTACTGTATTCGCAAACTTTGCAAAGATAACCGGAAAAGCAGGTAATTCTCGTTTCATTTCCAAAATATGTTCACGATAATTGTGACCTACACATATAATTTTTCCTGGCGAAGGTACTGGAGCCTCAATCTTCACTTCACCTTCTTCAAATACCAATTTTTCTTTATGGTTTTTCATAAGTGCATAATCGATCGCTTCTTTTGCTAGATTCATACTTTCTGATCCACCTTGTAAAAACCCATTCATATCCTTTGGTATATACGCCTCTGCAATTTGAGTGGCCCGAAGGTTTCCCTCACTTGTCAGTTTTGCTTTATAAGCAGCATGTAAATCAATCAAATTCCCGTTTTCTAAAGCTGCAACTCTCGTTTCTCCATTATGTGTAAAAGTAACAAGTTTCATAGTAATCTCCCTTTCCTCTAAATAATTGAAAGTTCTACCGTCTCAAATAATCGAGAACAATGATAGCGTATAACTTTCCCGCCCCACTTTTTGTTATAAAAGATAAAAAGTATTTCGCTCTGGACCAATTGGTATATGTCCCAATTCTAATAACTCTACTATAGGCAGAAACTCATTTTTTTCTTCAGCTAATTCAGCAGCACATGCAACAGTACTTATATACATCGCATGCCCAACTAGAAATTTCACTACTTTTTCCTCACTGAAATGTTTGAACGCTTCTTTATAAACACCATGAAAAATTGCTTCTGGCACTTTATCTACAACATCTATAAGAAGTTTTTCGTTACCTACACTTATAATTTTTTCTTTCAACTGATCCGGTACTTCTGCTAGCATCCCCCATAAATCATTATCCTCAAATGAAATTCGTTCAATTGTCTCACTTAATTGGTTTCTTGAAATCCATTTAATTTCATATTCACTAATGTGTAGAGCACGCATAAATTGATCTATTTTTTTCTCAGCCTCTACATTTTGCTTTCCAATGTCGCTATACCAGTTCATCGTCATTAACCGCTCAATCATTCCATTTGTAGAACGGGCATGGGAACCATACTTTTCTTCATTTATGAATTGAGACAAAGCCATTTCTTATCGCTCCTTTCACATTACTTATCTAATTTTTTATCATTTTAATATTTTGTCGTCAGTTCAGGAGGTCCAAATTTCGGTCCATATGGTCCTTCGTCTAGCCATCTTCCAAGCCTCGGAACGATAGATACTAGCGAAGCAGCAATGTCACGTTTCATATTCATTTCAGGAGAACTCCCTTGAAGATGGTGAAGTGCTGTAGTTGATGCATCGCGGTTCCACTGCGCTGCAATTCGGCGTTCTTTTGCAGCTGCTTCAATTGCTTCTACTCGCTCTTCTTCAGAATGAGAATGTAGTGCTTTCTCAATTCCTCTTGCAGCAAGAACAGCATCTGGAATACCAGAATTTAATCCACGTGCTCCGAATGGGGCAAATAAGTGTGCTGCTTCTCCAGCTAGAAGAACACGACGTTTTTCGTCAGTAAACGAATTTGCCACTACTTGATGGAAACGATAAGAAGACACCCACGTAATTCTCTCCGCATATTTAGCATCCATGACTTTCGGCAACCATTTCTTTACACTTTCCATATTTGTATAATCATCTGGATTATCTGATTCAAGCAGTTGTAAATCGATACGCCACCCGCCTTTAAACGGAACAAACATTACATTTCTTCCTTCCATAGCTGGATGCTGATAATGGAATATTCTTTCTAAAGGAAGTGGATCTGTTTCATCTTCTTTTGCATCCACAACAATAAAAGTATCTGCTGTACGTGGGCCTTCAAACGTTAATCCAGCTTCTTCTCTTACGATGGAACGTGCTCCATCACATCCAATTACATACTGCGCCTTTAAGATTTCGTCATTTGTGATTGTTAGTTCTACTCCAGAATCTGTAATGTGTAACTTCTTGACCGGGGCATCCCAAAGGAATTCAACACCTTCTTTTATACACGCCTCATACATATGTTTTTCAATTTCATCTTGATGTAGTGCTGTGAAATGAGGTAATCGGTTAAACTTAAGGTTTTCATCCTTACCGTAATCTCTTACATATACTTCTTTCCCCTTATAAAACGTTCGTTTTACCGGCCAAATAATTCCGTTACGAGCAAGCGCGAAACCGAGGCCTTCTGCCGTTTCCTCTAGTAGTTTTAACGAAGCACTATGCAAATAAATTGCTCTACTTCCTGGACGTGGTCTTCCATATGAATCTGCCTCAATTACTAACGTTGATATCCCTTTCTTTTGTAATGCAAGTCCTGCTACAAGTCCGACTGGTCCCGCCCCAACTACAATGGCATCATATGTTTTTTCTTTTCCCATCACTATCTCCCCTTTATTAACAATTTCTCGTTACGGTATCCTTACTCGTTCTTCTTTAACTTTCTACAGTTTTTATCTCTGGCATCATCTTCTGCCGAATATATCCAGGTATCGGTTGCGCTTTTACTTTTTCTTTAAAAGAGGTCCATGCACGAGTTTCATAGCCTTCTGCCACAACCTGTTCTCCTTTTACAAAAACATGCTGAATTGTAAAAACTTTATTATGCAATTCGTTCACAGTACTTTTCACAATTACTTGATCTTCAAAACGAAGAGGTGACTTAAATTGACATTTTGCTTCTAATAAGGGCAAACCAATTTGTTGTTCTTCGTAAAGTTCAACCGAAGGAAAACCAATTTTTTTAAAATACTCATGAGTTGCTTCATCCATCCATTTATAAAAATTAGGATAATACACAATGCCTGCCGCATCTGTATCTCCCCATCTCACTTGAAAAGTATACTCTTCCATTATTTCTTCGCCCCTATCTATTAAACTGTCGGACTAATATTTGAAGATACTTGTTCTTTCAATTTCAATTTTTGAATTTTCCCACTTGCAGTAACAGGAAATTCATCTGTAAAGATCACTTTCTCTGGTAGTTTATAAATTGCCATTCTTTCTTTAAGGTAGATTTTTATTTCTTCTTCCGTACTTATTTCCCCGTTCTTTAATCGTATGACCGCACAGGCAACTTCCCCTAGCACTTTATCTGGAAGGCCTATAACAGCTGCTTCGATTACTTTTGGATGTTTCATAATGACTGCTTCAATTTCCTGAGGATAAACGTTAAGTCCACCCCTTATAATCATCTCTTTCTTTCGTCCTACGAACCTTAAATAACCTTGAGAATCAAGTGTGCCTAAATCTCCTGAATAATACCAGTCTTCATTATCTAAAACCTGATTTGTCTGTTCAGGCATATTATAATAACCTTTCATTACTCCAAATCCTTTAACTGCAATTTCTCCTACTTCTCCTGGCGGGAGCGCTACTCTATTTTCATCTACAATTTTTAATGTTACTCCTGGGATTGCCTTTCCGAGAGTTTCTGTTATGTTCTCCTTTGTATCATCATACGAGGTCATCGTAATCGAAACCGTTTCAGTTATCCCAAATGACTGACAAAGGTTAATGCCCATCCGTTCACGAATCTCCGTCACTGTTTTTGCTGGAATAGGTGCTGCGCCAACTAACCCGGCACGTAATGAAGATAAATTATATTTATCAAAGTCCTCTAACTCTAGTTCCTTTATAAACATAGTTGGTACACCTTTTTGGATGGTTACCTTTTCTTGTTCAATTAATTGTAAAGTTTCGCGTGGGTGGAATTTTTCTTGTAAAATAATCCGTCCCCCCATCGCTACGGCGCAAAGCATATTAATTGCCATACCGAAAATATGAAATAGTGGTGCTGAAATAATGAATACATCCTTTTGTGTACAATGCAGCTCTGTTCCTATCGTTCTTGCAGATTGTACAACGGCACGATGTGTAACCATTACACCTTTTGGAGTTCCCGTCGTCCCTGACGTATATAAAATACAAAACAAATCATCGTTCACATTTATATGAACTGGTTCAATATCCATTTTTTCTGTACGAATTAACTCCTCATACGGACAGTAATTCTCTTGTGAAAACCGTACTGTAATAACCTTTTGTACTTTATTAACGACTTTTTCAAAACCAAAATTCTTTTCAAATTCCCCTGAAGCTATTAATAGTTTTGGAGCTGAACTTTCCAATATATACTCAATTTCATATGATTTATATTTTGGGTTAAATGGAACAATTATTGCTCCTAATTTCGCAGCTGCAAAATATATAACTACTGTTTCGGACCAGTTTGGTAGAGATACTGCGATACGGTCTGCTTTACCTACTCCTAGTCTCTTAAATGCTGTAGCCAAACAATCTACTTCATATTTCAATTGTTTATATGTAATACGTCTCGTTAAATCATATATTGCTTCTTTTTCACCGCAAGATGAACTCACCGTTTCTAATAGTTCATACACCGACAATAAGTTTTTATCCTTTTTCATTTTCCCACTCACTTTCTATCGTCTTACCAACTAGCCCGAATTTTCCACTTTAAGAAACGATGTAGGTAAAACCAGGAAGGACTCTCCCTGGTTTTATCCTTATTACAACGCTTCCCAAATCGCTGCAATTCCTTGCCCTCCGCCAATACAAACAGCAGATACTCCATATTTCTTATTTCTTCTTCTTAATTCATAAATTAAGGATAGAGAAATTCTCGTTCCACTCGCAGCAAGTGGATGACCTATCGCAATTGCTCCACCGTTTACATTCGCTTTATTAAGATCGAACCCTAATTCTTTTTGACAAGCTAAGTACTGCGCAGAAAATGCTTCATTAATTTCAATCAAATCTAAGTCTGCCAAAGTTAAATTTGCTTTTTCTAATGCACTTTGAATGGCTGGAACTGGACCGATTCCCATATACTTCGGTTCTACTCCTACAACAGCCCAAGAAACGAGCTTAGCAATTGGTTGTAATTCTCTATCTTTTGCAAAGTCGCTCGATGCTAAAACAACTGCGGCTGCACCGTCCACCATACCGCTTGCACTACCAGGAGTTACGACACCATTTTCCACAAAACGAGGTTTTAACTTTGCAAGTTTTTCTAGACTCGTATGACGGATATGCTCATCCTCTTCAATGACCTGTTCTCCTTTTCTTCCTTTCACTGTTACTGGAACAATCTCTTCTTTGAAATACCCTTTTTCCCTTGCTAAAAGAGCTCGTTCATGACTCGATAGTGCATGCTGATCTACTTCTTCTCTCGTTAAGTTATATTTTGCAGCTAAGTTTTCAGCCGTTTCTCCCATCGTACATTTACCATACGTATCATACAGACCATCCCACAACCAATCTTCTATTACCGGACCGCCGAGTGGACTTCCCCATCTCATTCCAGGTATTACATGTGGAACTTGGCTCATATTCTCTGTTCCTCCGGCAAGCGCAACATCTGCTTCCCCGCTAAGAATATAACGAGCTGCTGTTAAAATAGATTCAACACCAGTTCCGCAAAGACGATTGATCGTCAAAGCTGGTACATGAATAGGCGCTCCGGCTTTTAAACCAACATGTCTTGCCAATAAATGTGCATCTTTACTAGATTGCTGTACATTACCAAATACAACTTGATCAATTTCTTCTGCAGAAATGGCAGCTTTTCGTATTGCTTCCTTAGCAGCAATAGCTCCTAAATCTGTTGCATTTAATCCTCGAAACGATCCAGAAATTTCAGCGAACGGAGTCCTTGCTCCCTCTAATAAAACAATTTCTTTCATATCCTTTTCACCTCATTATTTCCCTAAATAAACTGGTTTTCTTTTTTCAACAAATGCTTGTAATCCTTCTTTACGATCCTCTGTTGCGAAAGCATTCCCAAAGCAGGTGCTTTCGATGATTAAGCCTGTTTCAAGGTCAGCATTACTTCCTACATTTACCGCCGTTTTTAACATTTGAAGTGCTACTGGAGGTTTTTTTGCCAATTTATATGCCCATTCCTTTGCTGCTTCAAATAACTCTTCTGCAGGTACTATTTTGTTGATAATATGTAAATCAAACGCACGCTTCGCATCAAACATGTCTCCGAAATATAGTAATTCTTTCGCTATACCTTGGCCAACAATCTTTTGAAGACGCTGTGTTCCTCCGCCTCCAGGAATAATTCCAAGTCCTACTTCTGGAAAAGCGAATTTTGCTTGATCCGAGCAGATACGTAAGTCACATGCGAGTGCAAGTTCAAAACCACCGCCAAGAGCTAATCCATTTATCGCAGCAATAACTGGTTTTGACATATTTTCAATTTTGCTAAATACCGTTCGTGAAGTTTTATTCATTTTGTTTACACCGACAAGGTCAAGTTCTGCCATTTCATTAATATCAGCACCTGCGACAAATGCTTTCCTTCCGCTTCCTGTAAGAACGATTACTCGTACATCTTCATTTGCTTCTAGTTCACTAAATAGACTGGAAAGTTCATGAAACACTTGTGTATTTAGCGGATTTACAGGTGGTCGATTAATCGTAACAATCGCAACTTTATTTTCAATTTCACAAATTAAAAACTCGTAATTCATAACTTTATCCCCCATTCTTTATTCATAATCATAAAAACCTGCGCCTGTTTTTTTACCATGTCTACCTGCTCTAACTAACTGTTTTAAAAGAAGCGGCGGTGCATATTGATCATTGTTTAATTCTTCTTTAAAGTACTCCATCACATGATAGCCAATGTCTACACCTGCAAAATCTTGTAGTGTAAACGGTCCCATTGGATAATTGAGTCCCAGTGTAACAGCCTTATCAATATCTTCTGCAGACGCAACCCCATCTTCAAGCAATTTAATTGCTTCAATAAATTGCGGAATCATAATTCGATTTACAATAAATCCAGGTGAATCTTTCTTTACTTCAACTGGTTCTTTCGAAAGCTTTTTAGATAACGCTTTCAATTCTTCCACTGTTTCATCACTCGTTTTATAGCCACGAACAACTTCTACAAGTTTCATAAGTTGTGCCGGATTAAAGAAGTGCATACCTGCTACACGATCTGGACGATTCGTCGCTGAAGCAATCTCTGTTATCGACATAGATGAAGTGTTTGTTGCCAATATAACTCCTTCTGGGACGATTCGATCCAGTGCTGCAAACACTTCTCTCTTCAGCTCTAATTTTTCTAACACGGCCTCAATAACTACATCCGCATCTTTCATATCTTCTAAAGCTGTAGTGAGACGAATTCGGCCAAGCGCCTTTTCTTTATCTTCTTCCGTCATTTTTCCTCTCTTAACGCTTTTCGTCATAAAACCATTCATACGTTGCATTGCACTATCTAAATAACGCTCTTCAATATCATGTAAAATAACTGTAAACCCGTGTAATGCTGCTAAATTTGCAATGCCAGAACCCATAGATCCTGCACCGACAATACCAATTGTTTGAATTGACATTCTTTTACCCCCTTGTAATGATTTTTTAAATATTCTGTAAATAAATTATATCTATATCCAAAAAGTTTTTGTATGTACATAGTATAGGAAATACATATATTTCTTTCGTACATTTTGAGGGTATTCATTCCAACTTAAATGGCTTTATTTTCGATCTTCAAAACGGTTCAGTTTTTTTCAAATAAAAAGTGCGCACTTCAAAACACTTGTACTCTATCAGTCGTATTTAATATCGTTTTTCCATGTTTCACCAAATAATACACACCGGCTTCTCTTCTTTCTTCTACTTAGCTCTCTCTGTTTTATTAGATAAACATCCAAACATGGAAGCTGTTAAAGACGCTACTAAGCAAAACAATACAATCTTCTTATATTTGTATTTAGCTTTAAGTATACTCTTTAACTTTGTAAGCGTTTTCTTTATGATTTCAATATAAACTATGGGCTTAGACTAGGGTCAATATCTTTGTTCATATATTTTCTACAAATCAATTTAAGCGTATGTAAAAATATCTTATCACTTCAAAAAAGCATTTAATTGTAGACTTTGTCTAACAATCAAATGCTTTTTATACTTCTATATGTAATTATTCACTTTTCATTATAGGGATCACAATAACATACTGTTCAACTGTTTTTTCTCGATTCTTTATTTCACAAACGTATCGACATAAAACATCTCCGTTTAAATTGTACCCCAGATCCTTCATAATTTGTAACGGTTCATCTAAAACCAATGCTGATAGCGGTTCATTCACACCTTTTTCATATAGATAATGTAAACACTCTCCCATATCAACACGCAACACTGTTTCATCAATTGGTAATTGGTGCTCGTTCATTTTCAGTTCAGAAATTGCCATGACCCAATAACTGTTATCTATATTTTTCACTTTATATTGTTCTAAAGGAATACATAATGCTGGAAACACTGTGGGTAAAAAATCCATCCATTTTTTTAATAGAGGGTTTACACATAACGTCCCTTCATTTAACTGAAAATGCTTAAAAAAACAATACGTTCCAGTCGGTTTAATTATCCATCTCTGTCCTTTCTCTTTATACTCTTTTAATACAATCATAAATTCATTTATTTGTTTTGTTTCTAATTCTAACTGTTTTATCGCTTCATTTTTTTCAGCTATTTTATCATTACATTTCTTCATGATGTCATCATATTCTAAACCGTTAAAAATTGATCCAATCTCTTTAACATGAAACCCCATTTGTCGAAAACTTCTAATTGCTACAAATACGCCGAAATCTTCATATGTATAAAATCTAAAACCGTTATCTTTATCTTTTTGTGGTTTTAGGAATCCTTTCTTTTCATAAAATCGTAAAGCATCTATTGAGAAACCAAATTCCTTCCCTACTTCTCCTATTTTATATTTCTTCATGCCATATCACCTTCAAATATATAATTCCTACAAATACCTTTATAGTGTAACAAGTTTTGAAACACAATTTGATAAAAAGAGATTTGGTATGAATACAATACCTTTTTTTATCAAATTCAAACTATAATATAGACTTTAATTACCCTACTACTTCACCATGCATATCATACAGTTTTAATGCCATCATTAAATTAAATCTCACTTCGGCATCATTTAAATCAACTGAAATGAGTGATTCAATCTTTTCGAGTCTGTACAGAAGAGAACTTCGATGAATAAAGAGTTCTTCTGCAGCGCTTTTTACATTTCCATTGTTTTGTAAGAATACATGTAATGTATGATATAAATCAATATTCTTTCCTTCTGAATATGCAATTAGCGGACCAATTTGTTTTTTTACAAAAAGCTCTACGGCTGTTGAATGATTTAAATGATGTAAAATAGCGTACGATCCTAAATCTTCAAATAGTGCATACCCTTTTTTTCTGAAGCGGCTATCTAAAATATTTAGAGCCTGCACGGCTTGCTGATAACTAATATAGTAGTCTTCTAATTGTTTTGTCACGCCACCAATCCCTAATAACACTTGGCAACCAATAGGTGATGCATGTGTCCATTTTTGAATGCTATGAAACATTGATTCCCAAAATGTATCGGCTCTCTTCTTCTGATCTTCAATAGGAACAATTAAAAGTTGCTCATCATTATGAGATACTGCTAAAATGCCTGTCCCTAGTTCCGGAAGACGGGTCTTAATTAAGTCCCATATAAGTGACTTTTTCGCTTGTTGTTCAAGTAAGTTTCCCTTTTTCAATTCTTTTTCATCGAGTGAAATGGATAATACGGCTACTCGATGTTTTTTGAACAGATTCCATTGATACAAGTTGGCATATTGCAAAATATTATCTCGATCTTCAATTTTTTCAGTGAGTAATTTACTAATAAAGCTATCCTTCATTTGTTCTTTCGTATCCAGAACGAGCTTTTGTTTAATAAACTGGATGGAACATATATTTCGGGCTAAATCTACTGTTAGTTGATCAAATTCATCCATTCCTCCATGCATTCTTCGTACTGCTAAATATCCTAAGAAATTACCGCCCCCATTTATAATCCAAAATGAAAAACAATAATCAATATGATTTGGATCAGTAATATGGAACATATCATTCATTCTTTGATTTTTACGTTCTTCTCTTGCTAAATCGGCTAAATGTTCTGCTAAACGACTATCTTTTTCATCATGAAAGGCTATTGGTTGCATAAATCTATCGAAAATAAACACCGTATCTTGAAACAGACTACCAAGCATTGTTGTTATACCTTCAAAGTTATTATCATCGACCGTTTCTTTTAATAAAGCTTGCTGGTAATCTAATAGAAAATGTAGTCGTTGCTTATGTTCTTTCTCACCATTATATAATCTTGCATTATCTAGTATCGTGGCCAAATGATTCGCTATCATTTCAAATGATTTTGCATCTGCTTCCGTAAACACCCCTTCGCATTTCTTTTCAACATGTAAAACGCCAATCGGTTTCATATCAATAATGATTGGAGCTGTAAACTGTTCACCACCAACCGTTTCAAAAAACGGAAAGTGCTCTTTTAGTACATATTTATCTTCAACCATAATTTTAAATGGGCGCTTCATTTCTCCATATGATGGTGGTTGAAAAACAAAACAGTTTTCATCTTCGTTATACAGGTAAACACATGAAAAATCAGCATTCGTTTCCATTCCCGCTTTAGAAGTTACCTCCAATACATGCTTTTCTAACGGAACATCTAACGACAGGTTTTTGCTAATCCATCCAAAACCTTCAATTTTTTTCAACTGCGATTCTTTTTGTCTAGCCACAGCTATTGCCACGGCTATATCTCTTCCAAATTCTTCGAATGATATTTCCATATCTAAAAGTGGAACGTAACTTGAAAATGCAACAACACAAAAACCAAAATGCTGTATGTCATCTTTTAATGGGACAGTAAACCAAGTCTCTACACCAGCATTTTTCAGCGTTTCCGCTAGTAGGCACACTTCTATTGAATCTGCCGTTTGATCCGTTATACTTTGATACTGGAGTCTTGATGAACATTCATCAGAGTGAAGAGGAAAAGCAGAAGCTAAAGCAGTTAAATTTCCGCTCCAAGCCTTTGGTAAAAATTGTCCTCCTTCATTAAAAATGACAGCTACGAAATTACAATGTAATTCTGAGCAAAAGGAATGAGTTAAATACTGAAGTGCTTCTTCTTCCGTATCAATTTTAATAAGTTGACGTGATGTATTTCGCAAATGATATTCAATTCTTTTCATTAACCGCTCTCTCTTATTACCAGACATGTCCCATCCCCCACTTTATCTTTTCTATCTATTGTATAAGAAGCGTTACATAAAATAAAACTAAATATTAAAATTATTCAGTAGACAATTTGAAATCCCGAAGAAATATATCCCCGGGATTAATTGTTTATTATTTTGCTGTAGTTACGTTACTATCTCCGCTTACTATCTCTTTTTTCTCTTTATAATAAATTCCATGTTCCTCTTTCACAAACAGCATTGCTATACCACCAATTACAGCAGCGCTCGCAATAGCCGCAAAGTTATATTGAGGCATGAAGTGCATAGAAAGGAGAACGCCTACAAAGGTAGGAGCTACAACACCTCCAAGACGTCCAAACGCCATTGTACTTCCTACCGCTGTTGAGCGCATATTGCTAGGATAGTATTGGGAAACAAATGCATTGGACATATTTTGCAGTCCAACTGAAGAAGCACCAATTATAGAAATTAACAAAAATCCAACAAACATGTTATTCGCAAATCCAATTAGGGATAACGCAATCGCTCCACAGAAAAATAATGGAACAAGTACCTTTTTGAATCCAACTTTATCCACGATTGGACCGAAGATGAGTGTTCCAACGATAGCACCAATTTGCATGACAGCTGTAAATGAAAGACTTGATTTCAAATCGTATCCTGACTGCATCATAAGTCGCGGCAGCCATGTATTCATAGAGTAAATGAGCACGAAAGCACTAAAACAGGAAATCCAAAACATAATCGTACTTACAGCACGTTTCTCCTCAAATAACTTAACAACTGGAGAACCAGCTTCTTTAGTTGGTGGTTTTATAAATTCAATTGCCGCATATTCACCTAATTTCGGATTTACTTTCGCTATTACTTTTTTAGCTTCTTCTATTTTTCCTTTCCCTAGAAGAAAACCAACAGACTCTGGAATACTTTTCATTAAAAACGGAAGAAATAATAACGGAAGTCCTGCCAACCAAAAGACAGGTTTCCATCCTGCTGTCATGAGAAGTGATCGACTTGTAAGTGCTGCTGCCATTGCCCCCACCGAATATCCGCAAAAAATAAAAGATACAATAGCAGTTCGAACTCGTTTCGGCGAAAATTCTGTTGCTATAGCAATTACATTCGGCATCACTCCGCCAAGCCCAATACCAGCGATGACGCGGAAGATTGTAAATGTAACAGGATCGTTCGCAAAACCAGATAGAAATGTAAATAGACTAAATAAGATTGTAGTTAGTAGTATAATATTTTTACGACCAATTTTATCAGCTAATAAACCGAAGAAAATCGCACCAACTGCTGTTCCAATAACTGTATAACTACCAATTGCCCCTGCTGTAACATCTGATATCCCCCACTCTTTAATGAGCGACGGTACAGCTGCTCCATAAATAACAACATCATATCCATCAAATGCAATTACGATGAATAGCCAAAATATTAACCAAAGGTGCATGGAATGAATACGACTCTCATCTATCACATTCATTGGGTTAATCGATTTCATCTTAATAACCTCCTTAAATGGGGATTTTTATTTTCACGCCCTCCAAAACTAGTAAACGCTTTCAATTATCCCTTTCTAATTTCCTAAAAACTTTTCTGAATTTTCCGTATTTAAATTGTAATCATTACTTTTGAAAAATGTTATCCGCTAATTATAGGAAAACGAAAAGTAATATTCCTATAATTAGCGGGCTTCGCTTCATAGGATTTGAATTTCCGTCTATCGAACTTCTGTATATGAAAGTAGCAAAGCAAAATCAAATTATAGAGAATTGGGGTTGATACATTGAAAAAGTTTATTTCTATTTTCATTAGTCTCACTATACTTTTTATGTTAACAGGATTTGAACAGGCAAAAAAAGACACTACAAAACTAGCAGACACCATTTTTATTAATGGAAATGTCTATACGGTAGAAGCAAAGCAGCCTTGGGCAGAAGCAGTTGCGATTAAAAATGGGAAAATTATTTATGTGGGTAATACGAAAGGTGCAAAAAAATACAAGAATAAGAATACAAAGATCATTGATTTAGAGGGAAAAATGTTACTTCCAGGATTTGTTGATAGCCATCTCCACGCATCCGAAACGGTAAACTCTCTTTATTCTGTTGACTTAGCAAATGCTAGAACCATTGATGAATATGTTCAGGCAGTTGAACAGTATAGGAAAGAACATAGTGATGTAAAAGTTATTCATGGGGCTGGTTGGAGCAATACCCTCTTCTCATCATCTGGTCCGACAAAAGATTTATTAGATGCTGTTGTGAAAGACATTCCTGTCGCTTTAATTTCCGAGGATTATCATTCCGTTTGGGCAAACTCTAAAGCACTTGAGATTGCTGAAATTACAAAAGATTCTCCAAATCCTAACGGCGGCGTAATTGAACGAAATGAAAATGGTGAACCGTCCGGCACGCTTCGTGATACCGCAACAAATCTTGTTTTAGACAAATTACCAAAGTACAATACGGAGCAGTATAAAGAAGGTTTAAAAACTTTCCAACAACTCGCAGCGAGCAATGGATATACACAAGTAAATGATGTTGTTGTTCCGCAGCAAGATACTGTCATTGAAGCACTAACAATACTCGAGAAAGAACGAGCATTATCTATTAGACATAATCTTACGTTAACGATACAACCAAATGAAGGTCTAGAGCGTATTCCATATGTAAAGGAACAGCGTGCTAAATTAAAAGGTCCACTTGTAAAAATGAATGCGGTCAAATTATTTATGGATGGTGTACTTGAAGGCGGAACTGCCTACTTACATGAACCATATAACAATAAACCAAACTATTATGGCGTTCCTGTTTGGGAAAAACCAGCATTTGAACAAATGGTTCAAACATTAGACAAAGAGAAGTTCCAAGTTCATATCCACTCTATCGGTGATGCTGCCACTACAGAAACATTAAATACGTTAGCTATCGCTCAAAAACAAAACGGAAAACGGGATAGTCGCCATAAGATTACACATCTACAATTAGTAAAAGAAAATGATATAAATCGTTTTAAAGATTTAGGTGTCATTGGTGTTCCACAACCAACGTGGTTTATTAAAGACGGAGAATACTTTGCACAAGCTGTCGAATTATTAGGAGAAGATCGTGCAAATGAACAATATCCTATGCGAAGTTTCATAAATAAAGGTGTTGTTATGGCTTCTTCTAGTGATTATCCCATTACACAAGGACCATACTTCTCCCCTCTAGCTGGCATTCAAATGGGGATTACTCGTACAAGTTTACAAGATACAAATTCACAAAACGCTTTAAACCCAAAAGAAAAAGTAAGTTTAGCAGAAATGATTAAGACTTATACTATAAATGGAGCCTACGCCAATTTTTTAGAGAAAGAAACTGGATCTATTAAAGTCGGCAAAAAAGCAGACCTCGTTGTATTAGACAAAAACTTATTTAAAATTCCAAAACAGGATATCCATAAAACGAAAATTTTACTGACATTATTAGAGGGAAAAGAAACATTTCGTCATACAGAGTTTCGTTAATTCCAACATAAAAAGAGGTGCATGAAGCACCTCTTTTTGTATGTATCAGAACAATTATAATTCAACTTTAATTGTGCTTATTGTTTCTTTCAGTTTTCTCATTATATTTGCTATCGCTTCAATTGAATTACCTGTTTCATATCCCCCCACATTTACAGAATGATTTGCATTTTTGATAACATCGATTGTTAAATTCGTTTTATATAACTGCTTAACTTGATCTGCATTATATTGATGATCTTTATCCCCAATAACTAAAAGCCCTTCGTGTTGACTATGTAAAATGGAGTCGAAAATAGATTCAAATGTTAGTAAAGGTGTAAGTAGTATCATTTTTGACTGTAAAAACTCTTCTCTCTTCATTACATCATTTGCAATCGGAATCGTTCCGAGTGACTTCCCTAAAAACAAAGTCTCGTTGTATTGCTCACCTTTTAATACTTCATTCATTATAGGATAAATATCATCCATCATTACTTTCGTTAGTTCTTCTATTGGTTTATTCATTACCTGTTCGTCGTAAGAGTAATGAATATGTACAACATCAATTTTATGTTCAAGCATAAGCATCGTCGCGTAATAAAATAACGGCTTATCGTAATTGTATCCTGAACCTGAAAACATAAAGCAAACCGTACTAGAACCTTTTTCGATATGTGTGTAACGAATTACTTTGTCATTTATATGTACCTCTTTTTTAGTCCCCTTCACCCTTTTTCCCTCCGAATACGTTTATTTTTGTAAAACGATATGTTCTGTATGTACTGCTATATCCTTTACTTTCTCTTTTATAAATGCAGGCTGTAAATTATATGCATGTAACTCTTCTACCGGCACCCACTTAAACAAATACGTTCTACCCTCTTCTTCCAAAATATATTGATCCGCTCCATTTGCAGGTAACTCATGTAGCTCTACTTCATAGTAGAAACTAATTTCATGAAACTTCCGCTCCGAAAGTGTAAAGAAATTTTCTACTGACCATATTAATTTCTTCCCTTTAATAGGAACAGCTAGTTCTTCTGCAAGTTCTCGTTGTAACGCATCCTCACTGTTTTCTAACATTTTCACTCTTCCGCCTGGTACGTACCAAAAATCTTCACCGTCACCTTGCAGAATCAAAATTTTATTACCTTGTCTACAAATTGCCCCGACTCGGTAATTAAAACATGTTTCCTCAACTTTGAATGTAAGATCCACTATCTTTTTACCACCTTTATATAGTTTTGGATTAAGAGATAAAACAATTGTAATTAAAAGTAAGTTCAATAAAAAAACTATTTTCACAAGCACTTTACCTAATTGCACACTATTATTAATAAATTAAGATTACTAAATCCACTTATATCTTTCAATATTTTTTGATAAAAACCACTATTCTAACTATTGGTTCGTTAGTTTTTATTAACTAATCAATTGTAATAAATAAAAATAATATTCTATATCATACAATAACAGGTTGAATATTCTTAATTTTTTATATTGTTTCTTTTATTATTATCAATTAATATAAATATGTGGAAGAACAGTAGATTTTTGGATATATCTACCGCGGTTAAAAACAATATTGTTTCATGGGGGGAAATATGTGTTTACTAAATGGAAAATAGGAATGATTACTTCTCTTCTTGCTTTTACAGCATTTACATCTGTGATTTCTGCTGAAGAGAAACCAAAAGATCAGCCAAAATGGGAAGAGTGGATAAAGGAAAATGCACAAAAATTAAACGAACCAAATGCACAGACAAATGAAGATTTATTCTTTTTAAAAGAAAAAGTACAGGATAAACGCATTGTTCTACTTGGTGAAAGTACACATGGGGCTAAGGAAATAAATCAATCAAAAGTACGTATGATTAAGTATTTACATGAAGAAATGGGATATGATGTTATTGCATTTGAAACAGGATTTGCGGAAGCAAATGCTGTAAATCAAAACCTCGATCAATTAAATGCTTTGCAGGCCATGAAAAAATCTTTATACGGTGTTTGGCATACCGAAGAAATTTTAGAGCTATTTCAATATTTAAAAGATCAAAAAGAAAAAGGAACACCTCTTATACTAACAGGGTTTGATGCTCAATTCAGATGGTATTCTTATTTCCCTGAGTTTGCAAAAGAATGGTTAGAAAAAATCAATCCTGAAATTGCTAATGATATAGAAAAGGCTCATACAGAATTACTTAATATTGAGGAAAAAATTGAATCTAAAGATAATAAGTACCCATACGAACAATATAAAGCGGAAGTTCAGCAAGTAATAGCGAAATATGAAAAAATTAAAACGTTTATTCAACAATATAAAGCCGAATTAAATAAGATAGCTCCATCAAACACATACGATGTAAATCTATTAGAAAAGACTATTAGTATACGCATTGATACAATCAAAACACTCCAAGATGCTGCTGTAAAAGAAAAAAACTTTATTTATCCAACAAACTTTAAACCTACAGATCTATCATTTTATATTCGAGATCAAAAGATGGGACAAGCTTTAGCTTGGTTAAGTGATATTCAATACAAAAATAAAAAAATCATTGTATGGGGACATAACTATCATATCCGAAAACAAAATTCAAAAATGATACTTGATTGGACCAAATCCCAACAATACAATTTTAAAGCGCCAAATATGATTGATTATTTACCTCAACGGATAAAAGATCAAATGTATACAATTGGCGTATATGCATATAGCGGAAAGAGTTGGGATAGTAGTAACCTTAATAAAATAGTCCCTATAGATACAGACCACGCTGAACAAAGTATCGAGAATATATTAAGGAAATCTCAAAATTCTAATGTATTTGTTGATTTAAAAGGAGAAAGCAATCGGCCTGAAACATCTTGGATGTTTACTCCTACTACCGCAAGACACTGGGGTCTAAAAGAATTCGAAGAGATTTTGAAGCCGATTGAACAATACGATGGCATATTATGGATAGACCATATTTCACCATCACAATATAAATAAGGAAAAGCGCACACTTTCGCTATGGATAAGTGTGCGCTTTTATAATCATAATAACTAATATATTTTAGTAATTTATAGAATATATACAATAAATGATACCATCCCTTAAAATCAAATCATTCTAAAATTACTCTACTAGTCTACCCTTCTTTATACCACTTCTCTAATAATACTCCCTCCCTTTCAACTGAAATACCTGCTTTTAATTCCCTATCTTCCATCCCCTTCATCCACATACACACGTCTGTAACAGTATTTTCTAATCTTCTAAAAGTAAGCCCTTCTTTAACAGCATTCTCGACACAAATAGAAAACCCACCTTTCCATGGCTTCGTTTCACCTTCTAATGAAAAAGTTTCGGGAAGCCATAACGGCATTTCTGTCCAAGGATGCACTTTATGTTCTTTCATAAATGATTCATCTACCCAGACGAATTCGGCATCGCTTTTCGTAACTTTTTTACACGTATTTAATAGTTCTTCCATCGTCAATTTATAATTCGGACCTGTTATATTAAATGTTCCTGCTTTATTATTTTCTGCCATGTCGAGTCCAAATCTTGCGACATCTTTTATATCAACTATCTGCACTGGACGGTCTTTTCTTCCTGGTACTAATACTTTACCTCCTTTTGCTACACGCTGAATCCAGTATGGAAGCCTATCAGTATAATCAAACATTCCTGAAAGAAGTCCTGCTCTTACATGTAACACACGCCCCGGCCAATACTTCTCTGCTTCTTTTTCACATAATACTTTCAGTGCACCATAATACTCATAAGGTGAAACTTCACCATTCTCTACAGCCTTTATTTGATCATCCGTTGGTTCGGGCTGTAATATATAATCTTCTTTTATGGCATGCGGAATCCAATCTTTATATACGGAAAGGCTTGAGATGAATATATAGTGTTCAATATTATCTTTAAGTACTTCTCCAACATTTCTAATGTGATGCGGAGAAAACCCACATGTATCCACGACAACATACCATTTTCGATTTTCTAAACTTGATACATCACCATTTCTGTCACCGATAAGATGCTCCACTTCAGGAAAGATTTCTTTGTTTGTTCCGCGGTTAAATAATGTAACTTCATGCCCTCTGTTCAAAGCCTCTTCTACAAATGCTCTGCCTAAAAATCGTGTACCACCTAGAATTAGAATTTTCATGGTTCCCCCCCATTCATGATTAATAATCCTTTCTTTTGTTAAACGATTTTTTGTTGTGAAAAGTTACGGGGTTAGTCTAACTTTTTCTACAAGTTCAACATATGTAATTTCCATTTCATATATAATTAAAATATCGGATATTTGATTAATCACTTATACATGTAAGTAGGTGAAAAATATAAATAGTAACATAGTTTATCATTCAACATTATGTATGTATTGCCTTACATCGCTTGTATATATCATCTTACTGAACATAGAAAATGGTCGTAATTATTTAGGGTTTACGATGGTTATTCCGCTTTTAGCTGCTATTTTATATCAGAAATTATATAAGAAACAAAAAATAGTTCATACATTTGGAATTTCACGTCCAAAAATAAGAACTTTGATTTTCTCCATTTTATTCCCAATACTTCTAGGGCTATGTCTGCATTTCTATTTTTATATTTATAATATAAAATTCTTATTTAATCATTGTAATGAATTAGGGTTTCTCCTACTCATTGGTCTTACAATTGCTGCTTTATCTGCATTTTTAGAAGAAATCATATGGCGTGGAAATTTTCATTACCATTTACGAAAAAAATATTCATTAAAACAAACAGCAATCATGACTGCATCGCTTTGGTCTTTATGGCATTTACCAGTATCAATCTTTTATAAAAACTATGAATTATGGTTTGTAGGTATATTAAGCTATCTCTCGTTATTATTTATATTATCTATAATTTTGACGTATACGAGAGAGTATAGCCGTTCTGTGATAACACCCGCAATTTTACATGGTATGTTTAATGTATTTTATTTAACAGATGGAGTAGAAACAAGATGGGATATTAGCCTAATGGAATTAATTAAATTTATCTTGCTCGTAATTGTGTTTGGCATGATGTATCTAATACATCGAAAAGTTAAAAAATAGTTAAAAGTACCTAAACAAATTATAAAGCACTTCAACACCTTGCAATTATTCAATAATCGTATAGGTGTTGAAGTTTTCTAACTATAGTTGAACAACTTTGTTCTCACAACACTTATTTCAATCATGGAGAATATAACAAGTATAACTAAACCTTTTAGTCTTATTTTTATAAAAATAGCCATATTAATCTTTTAAATAAGGAAATATGCACTCTTTAATTAACTTCCATCTATCCCCTGCATTCGGTATAACCTCAGAAGCAATCACTACCACCAACTCCTTCTCTGGTACGCAGCAAATCACATTCCCACCATCGCCCATTGCACAGTATGAAAAGATTCCCTCCTCTTCTCGTAACCACCATAAGTAACCATATTGATTTTGGTTCATTGTTGTCGATTCTTTTATCCATGATTTTGCTAATATTTGTTTTCCCTTATAAATACCTTCATTCAAATACAGCTGTCCAAAATTAGCCATATCTTTAACTGTTAACGTTAGTCCCCAGCCGCCCGTCGAAATACCATTTGGATCATGAACCCATCCCTTTACATCTTTTCCAAATAAGTCATCAAATCCAAATGCTTTCATATTGTAGTTTGGAATTTCTCTCATGCTAAGTGGCTGAAATAAGTATTCATTCGCAAATTCACGGGCACTTTTTCCTGTTGCGCTCGTTATGATTGCTGATAGTACATGAGTTCCTGCAGATGAGTATTTAAAAGATCCGATTTTTCCACCATTCCCCATTCTATTAAGTGTATACTGTACCCAATCCTCTTGCGTACATAATTCTTCTAACGGTTCCTGCCAGTCTACAAAAGGATATGGAGCTGTCATTGTAAGTAGGTGTCGCACTGTTACTTCAGATGCCTTAAGTTTATATTCAGGGAAAAATTCTATTACTTTTTGATCAACACTTTTTATATACCCTTTATCTACACATAGCCCAATTAACGCAGAAATAATTGTTTTTGTAACTGACGCTATATGAAATGTATCATTTGGACCGTGACCTTTATAATAGTTTTCGAAAATAACATTACCTTTCTGTACTACTAACATACCATTAACATTTTCATATTCTTCTTTTATAATCTGATCTAACTTTTCAGCAGTTTTCATTATTCCTTCCCCTTTAACCTATAATTAAAAAGGTTCGATAGGTACATATATATCAACTATATGTTTATGCTTTGGATGCTGCTTTGGGTCATTTTTATACATTTCAAAAGGATACGCATCCCTCGGTTTATATCCGCTATTTGGTAGCCATTCACCATATAAAAAATCCCATGCACCCTTGTATTCATCTTGGCGTATTTCGAAGTGACCTATCGCATACTTTCCAGAAGGTATTACCATTATTCCAACGTCGTTCGTTTCTACTGTGGATTCATCTGAAATGGTTACACATAGACTTGTTCTTAAATGATAATCCTCAGTAAATTCATGATGATCGTGGTAAATGGTTAATACTTTCGTATCCTCAAATACATGATAGTTTTGCTTAGCTGCGTAATGAAATAGTTTTTCTATCATTTTCGGAAAAGCTCTAGTTAACTCTTCATATGTACCGATATGTCTTATGTATGCGACGTTTATATCATCCGCTGTTACAATTTCAACATTACCTCGAACCTTCTTACACTCATTGTATTGAGAAGTTCCGCTTACGTCTTTGCAATTCTTGCTATTGTCGTTTCGATATTGAGATGGACTTACTCCGTAATAATTTTTAAATGTACGGGAGAAAACTGCTGAATCTGTGAAACCAAAATGGTAAGCGATATCCGTAATCGTCATATCCGCTCGGTATGTAAGTAGATGTGTTGCCCTTTCTAACTTCAAGCGATTCACATACCGAGATAACGGCTCGTCTACTATTCCTTTAAAAATTCTATGAAAATGAAACTTTGAAAATCCTGCTACATCGGCTAGCTCTTCAATGGATAGTGAACTATCTATGTTGGATTCTATATAATCTTGAACTGTATGTATGCGTCTTACATACTCATTTCTACTTTGTTTATTCTCCATACTTCTAGCTCCTCACAACAAAAAGAACCATCCTAGAATACTTTAGGACGGCTTTCTATTCGTAATAGGTTCTTCCATATTTTATTGTTAAATTGATATAATTTCACTATATATTTTTTTAAGTTGATGGTAATATGGCGGTATCCCAATTTAATTTAAAGAAACAACTATTTTTTTATAGCTCTTCGCAAGTTAATAATATTATTGGGATTTAGCTCCCATTGTCTCATAAGTTCTTTTTGTCTTGTTTTTAAGTCTTCAAATGGTTCTTCCACCATGTCGATTTTATTAAATTTCCCTTCGAAAACTAAAGCATTTTTTATCTTTTTATATCCACCAAAACCTAAGTCATCATTTAGCAACCAGACTACTCTCTGTATTTTCGCAAATAAAATACCACCTGTACACATTGGACACGGTTCCAACGTGCTATAAATAGTAAACTTCTCATTTTTTATTTTTGCATCAAACATTGCTTCCCCTGCATTGCGAATAGCGTCTATCTCTGCGTGAGCTGTTATGTCTTTTTCTGGATGCACTCTATTCCTTCCTCTTGCAATGACATTATTATTTCCATCAACAATAACTGCTCCTACTGGATATGTGTTTTCTTTTAATGCCTTTTCAGCTTCTTCCAATGCCATCTGTAAAAAATATCTATCCCTCTCAAAATTCATATAGATCCCTCTTTTTTAGATGGAATTATGTTACGGAAATTCCTTTCGACTATCATACTAGATTCTATTAAACTAACAAAGTTAGTCATTTTTCATGCAACTGATAACATTTTCATATATATTTAACTCAGTGCGTTTAGGTAAAGCTTATTTCCCTACACATGTTTCAAAAATAATACTCTACTCCCGCCGTTCCCATCATAATTTGTATGTACCGATACACCCTCTACCTCATCATCCCCAGCCTCAATTCGAAAACCTACTTCTTGATGAAATAATATCGATTTTTTATTAATTGGTGATGTGATTGCTTTTACAACTTTACGATTATTTGCACGAGCGACATCGAAGAAATAAGAATACAATGTCGATGCGATTCCTCTTCTTCTATACTTCGGATTTACTCCAATAAAATGAACGTACGCTTCCTCTTTATGCGTTTGGGAAAAGAATCCGCATAAGAAACCTAACGTCTCTCCCTCTTCTTCAATAATAAAACTCGTTTCTTGAAAGTGAACGAAGAACAATTTTGGCAACAAGGCAGCCATGTCTCTCCCGCCCCACCAATCATTTAAAACAGAATGAATCTTTACATAATCTTCCCCTTGTATGTTTCTTACTCGCATGTGTTTCTCCCTCTCACTTACTTCATTTTTTCATAAATTTTAATGACTGTTTCTACTAATAGGATGAATACCCAAATACCGCAAAATACAAGTACAGACTGGAATATGGATCCAATAATAATAACACCAACTGCACCTGATCCTGAAATTGATACTTCCCCAAATCCTGGGTCATGTATAAGAGATCCAGCAGAAAAAGCCATTAAAATAGATCCTATTAAATAAATCACACTCATTATTTTCAATATCTTTATAGAAAGATAAGAAGTTTTCTTTTCTTCCACTTGTGATAATTCGATTTCTCCACTCGCAATTCCTTTTTGCAAACAGTCTTCACATAGAAATTCTTCCTTAATTTTTTTACCACCGTGCATCTTACCTGTTATCTCTTTACACCTTGAACATTTTCGATTTATCATTTTGGTATCACTCCAATCTCATAAGATTATACTTATATAATCCTGTTCTTACCTTAATATTCCTTTTATGTATTTTATAGAGAAATGAGGTGTTTTATGATGTCTAAACTTACTTTTGGTTATAAAAAGCCTACTGAACAATATGTATTACGACCTAGTTGTTATGCGATTATTTTTAATTCTTCTTCAAAGATTGCTGCTATCCAAAAAGGAAACCATTATTTTTTACCTGGTGGTGGTATGGAAGGTAATGAAACAAAAGAAGAATGTTTACATCGTGAATTACTAGAGGAATTAGGATGGGCAATTGAAATTGAACAGTATATTGGTAATGCAGCGCGATATTTTTATGCGGAAAAGGAAGATACATATTATTTAAATGATGGGTTCTTTTATATTGCGAACATGGTGCAGAAACAAACTGAAAGCTGCGAGGAGGATCATGTTTTAAGGTGGATGTCTCCTTTACATGCTGTAGGGCTTCTCATTCACGATCATCAAAGATGGGCCATTGAACAAGCTCTTTTATTACGAAAACAAAAAGGATCTCCTTCAATATGACAGAGATCTTTTTTACTGTTAACTTACTTTTTTCAAATTGAGAGCTGTTTTTTTGATTCCGCCTTTTTTTACAACATATAAACCGATAAAGATTATAAGTCCGCCAACGAGTTGCATCATATTGATTTGCTCCCCTATTGTTACTGCCGCAAAAATAACTGCGAACAATGGCACAAGATACATATAAACCATTACTTTCGTTGAACCTATTTGACTAATACCAACATACCACATTGCTAGCCCAAAGATGGTCGCAAAAATGATTGAATATGCTAGAGATCCCCAGCTTGGCGTATCTACTGGCCACGTTAATGTGTTTACGTTGAATAAACAGTATATAACGAGAGGTACAATTCCAATTAAAGTAGACCAAGATGTAACTCTCATTGCGGAGTATTTCTTAATAAGAGGTTGTGCTAAAATTGGATACCATCCCCAAGCAATTGCTGCGACTAATCCAATTATATTTCCAAGCCATGCATACTCGTAGGTAGCTCCTCCCGTATGCCCTGTTAATAAAACGAATGCTGCACCAAAAAAGGCTACTATTGAACCAATTTGTACTTTCATCGAAAAACGTTCTTGTTTGTGCAATACTGCTAATATCCCTGTAAATATAGGTGACATCGCAATTAATAATGAGGCGTTCGTTGCTGAAGTATATTTCACAGATAGCATAAACATCGTTTGATACATTGTCGTTCCAACGATACCGACTGCTACTAATCGTAACCAATCTTTTCTTTCAATACGTAATGAGCGTTCCATCATAAAAGTAATAAGTAATAATACCGGTGATGCTACTAAAAATCGTAAACTATTAAATTGAATGGATGACATAAATGCCACACCATACTTTCCTATTGTATAATTTGCTCCCCATACTAATGCTACTGATACTAGGAGCCATTCCATTTGCCATCTTTTCATCCGAATCTCCCCTTCCATATTTAGCATAGTAAAATTGGCTGGATATAACACCGTCCAATTGGCTGTTTTTTTACCCAGCCAATTTGCTATACTGGATTTATATAAGAGATACGGAGGCGTTTTTTATGGAATGGAAACTAGATAGTGACAGTAAAATCCCTATTTATCAGCAAGTTGTTGACTTTATTGAAAAACGTATTACATATGGAGAACTTCCTCCAGGTAGCTTCCTCCCTTCCGAACGGAAATTAGCTACACAGTTAAATGTAAACAGAAGTACAGTCACGACTGCTTATAATGAGCTACGTGCTATGGGAATTGTAGAAAGTACGACTGGTAAAGGTACACGTGTGAGTACACATATGTGGGGCGTTTCTCCAACATTAACGCCGAACTGGAGAAATTTCGTAGAAGGTGGTACTTTCTTACCAAATCTACCGTTACTTCGCCATATTAGGGCGGAAGTACAACAAAATGAAAATATTATAGATTTCGCTAATGGAGAACTCGGTTGTAATCTTTATCCTCACGATCAACTACAAACGATTTTACGTGAACAACCGTTAACGCATTCATTAAGTTACGATCATCCGCAAGGCTATCTCCCGCTAAGACAAGCGGTCGTAAAATATATGAAGGAATATTTAAAAGTTGAGGCGACTGAACAATCCATTATGATTACATCCGGCGCTCAACAAGCACTGCACCTTATCGTGCAATGTTTATTAAATCCCGGTGATGCCGTCGCTTTTGAAAGTCCATCGCACTGTTATTCCCTGCCGTTATTCCAATCAGCAGGTATTCGTATTTTCCCGTTACCTGTCGATGAACACGGCATTAATCCAGACGATGTACAAGAGCTATACAGAAAGCACCGCATTAAAATGATTTTTTTAAATCCAAATTTCCAAAACCCTACGGGGACGATGCTTCATCCAAACCGTAGAAAAAAACTATTATCACTTTGTGCAGACTTACGAATTGCGATTGTTGAAGATGATCCGTCTAGTTTACTTACGTTAGAAAAGAAACAACCTTGCCCTACTTTGAAATCGATTGATGAAAATGGAACTGTCATTTATGTGCATTCTTTATCAAAGATGATTGCACCAGGTCTTCGAGTTGGCTGGCTTGTCGCTCCGCAGTCTGTAGTTGAGCGATTATCTGACGCACGACACCAAATGGAATTAGGTATGAGCATATTCCCACAGTGGCTTATGCAGCAATTTTTCGAAACCGTACCATTTCAGTCTCATATCGTACCGTTACGAAAACAACTAGCAGAAAAAAGAGACGTTATCGTCCGCGCTCTAAACAAGCAACTTCATGATAAAATCTCTTTTTCCAATCCTACTGGTGGTATATACATATGGGGAAAATTAAAAGAACCGATAAACGAAAAACAACTTATTATGCAAAGCTTAAAACAAGAAATAGCATTTATGCCAGGTAGTATTTTCGGCGCGAAAGATGGTTATATACGTTTATCTTATGGAAAAGTGAATATTAATCAAATTGAGGAAGGTATTTCTCGTTTACGTGAGGCTATTTTGGTATGTGAAAAATAACATTATTTAAAGTTTTCTCGTTTGACAAAACCTAAATCTACCATTATTATCAACACGAACCTATTTATAGGAGTGGTACCAATGAAAATTTACGTTGATGCAGATGCTTGTCCTGTAAAAGATGTAATTATTTTTGAAGCTAAGAAGGCAGAAATTCCCGTTACCCTCGTTACTAGCTTTTCTCATTATTCTAATGCGGAACAGCCAAAAGGTGTGGAAACAATATATGTTGATTCCGGAGCAGATGCTGCAGATTACCGAATTATGCAGTTAGCAAAAAAAGAAGATTTAATCGTAACACAAGATTACGGTCTTGCTTCGCTCGCTTTAGCAAAAGGCTGTATCGTACTACACCATAAAGGCTATAAGTATACGAATGATAACATTGAACAATTGTTACAAACACGATATTTAAGTGCAATGGTTCGAAAAAGTGGTAAACGTACAAAGGGACCGAAACCATTTACAGCAGAAGATAAAGAAAAATTTAGAGCGCTCTTTAAAAGTATGATCGCACTGTAGAAATGAACCGTCTATTTGTAGAGAAAGATAAGAAGAGAATATCCAAATGAACATTCTCTTCTTCAGGTTTACCCGTTTAAAATGCAGGTAAATTATCTAAGTTATTTTCTTTTATTCCATCAGGTTCACTACGTATAATATCTCTTCCATACTTATGAAATACGTCCACATGAGCTAACTTCCCTGATTTTGCTTCACTAAGGGCAGTCATATAATCTAACTCTCTCCCGCTACTTGTTTTAAACGCTATTAAATCCCCGTCATCATTTTTACGAACGGCAACTATTTGTTCTGCCCCTGAATTGCCTTCATGGTCTACTTCAAATTGAGCTTGCTCTTCTCCTTGATGTAAATAATCATTATAAACTTTTTCAAAGTCTTTTTTGTCCATAAAACTCACCTCCAACACATTTTATTAGTATGGTTGAGGAGCGTTGGTTTTATGTGCTTTTCTCTTAGCAAAATGTATTTTTAGTACCTACGCAAACCCATCAAAGTTTCCAATATATCATCTGTAAAGGCTGTACTACCCTCTGCCTCTAAACCTCTGAAGTATAAACTTCTTAGGAAAGATCTAATATTTTGTACTAAAATAGCATGCTGCGGATGTCGGATATCTTCAACAGTTGCTATACTATGTAGCCAGTTGCTCCACTCTTCTTCAGTTAAAAGCTTTTGGTTATGTAACGACATAATTGGCTTTACTAATCTCTCATCCTCAAAGTGTACATATACGTAATCACTCAATCGAACCTTCTGACGAACAGCTGCAAGAATCGCATATGAAAACTCACGATTTTGTATTGTACGAGCTAACGCATCGAGCGCATCCGCTGCATGTGCAGTAGAGTGTGCCCATCCTTTTCCTTCTACGTAGCCTCTTACATCTTCTTCTAAATATACATATTCCAGCACTTGTTCTGCTACACTGTACAGTTGTTCTTCCGATAACAACGGTTCTCTTTCATGAACAGATA
Source organism: Bacillus sp. SH7-1 (assembly GCF_008042405.1). Classification (NCBI taxonomy): domain Bacteria; kingdom Bacillati; phylum Bacillota; class Bacilli; order Caryophanales; family Bacillaceae; genus Bacillus; species Bacillus sp. SH7-1. The sequence goes on along the minus strand of NZ_QNUD01000007.1, from coordinate 480,854 downwards.
AAATAAGTGGTGGAATTAATACGGAGAATGCACGTTTAAAAACAGAGTCTGTACCCTTTTCACCAATTTTATAAAATAAATAATCAGGACTAATTGCTTGTAGCATTAATCCTCGTAATTCTTTTTGTCTAAACACATTATTTGTAATCCATGTATGAAGCGTACTATAAATCAAATCATCACGTAATTCAGCATCAGGTGATCCAATATAATCTAGCATCCACTGCGCATACGGATATGCATCTACGTCTTCTGGTACAGCATAATTATTATTTTTAATTTGTAGTAGTTCTTCTTTTAATTCTAGTACTTCATTCATTATATTTCCTGTCCCCTTTTTTCGTTTTTTTATTGCCTTATCCCCCGTTTTTACTTTCTAAAGCTAATATAATTATACGAGAATTATAACTATTAATAAAAGGCTATACATATACTTTTGATTGTGTATTACATTCGCTCTTGAAATATAACTTCCGGATTTTCTAAATCACTATTCTGAAATAAAACATCCGCACACTCTTTCGGATTATGCTCATCTATATACATTTTACAAGCCGCATGATACCTGCTCAAAAACATTTTCTCTGCTTCTTCATAACTTCCAAAAGCTTCTGTCTCCCGCTTCGCACCACGTTTTCTCGCAATCTCAAAATCTGTATCTACAAAAATTTTGTAATCAAATAAATACTCAATGTCTTTTTTCAATAGAAATGTTCCATCTACTATGAGTACCATATTGAGTTGAGCGAGTATAGGCGTATTATATACTGGAATATCCGTTATTAAGTTATGAGAAATCGTTTCATACTGTAAATTCCCATTAAGTCCCAAAGGCTTTAATAGTCTTTCTTTGAAAGCTGTATAATCGTGTGCATCTTCATAATACCCTCTTGCAGATTCTTTACCTTGTGCATAACGAATCACTTTTGGGTTATGAAAATCGTCAATGCTAGCGCGTGTTACTGGTAACCCTCGTTTTTTTATTTCTTCCGCTAATTCGTTTGCAAATGTTGTTTTTCCTGATGCTGTAATACCGCTTACTCCAACTCTTGTCGGATGGATTAAATTTAATTTTATAATATGATCCACTATTTCTTTCATACGTTGTTTTCGATTCATGATATTTCCTCCTACAATAAGTTTGCATAATATAATTATGATCAATAATTTATGTTACTATTTGTCGGTAAATCGATATCTTATGTCGAATCGTCTATATATCGAAAAAATCGTTGATATATTATGATTGGCTTACTTCCCCTTAAACCCTCGATACAATGCAGTCCGTAATTCTTGTTTGTATTCTTCAATTTCTGGCATATCGAGTTCTTCTGCTAGTCTGATAGCTAATTCAATATCATACGGTACACGTACGAGTTGAATGGAAAAACTCGCTGCTTCTTTTTCATTGTAAGATCCTTCGAATATTAAATAAGAAGCTTGTGTAATTTCAAGAGGATTTCCTACGCTACCAGCATTACATAACGTTTTTCCTCTGAAGTTTTGAACGAACGCTTGGTGAACGTCACCGTAACAAACGACATCTGGTTTTCTTTCTCCTTCTATATTCTCCGTGAGCTCACTGTTTTCGAACATACTCATACGCTCTTCTCTTGAAGCGTGTGGTTGTATTCTTTCATATAAACTTCTCGGTGAAGCGTGGAACATACGAATCAGTTTGCCGCTCATAAAAAATTCGATTGAAAATGGTAAGCTTCTTAAATAGTCATTTTGTTCTTCTGATAATTGTTTTTGATGCCATTTTAACGCTTCAAATTCAGTCGGTTTTGTAATAAAATCATCCCAGTTTCCCATTACGACTACTTCACATTCTTTACGAATGATTTCAATTACTTCGCTAGAATGAGGACCTTTTCCTACTAAATCTCCAAGACAAATAATGCGTTCGATTCCTCTTACTTTAATATCTTTCAGTACAGAATCTAATGCCGGAATATTACCGTGAATATCTGAAATTACTGCTATTTTATCCATATGAATCCCTCCATTACTTATAGTTTATTATATCCTCATGTTGTGATTGATACCATTTTGGAATATAGGATGAAAAATGATTATGATCTTCTAAAATTCCGTTCAATCTTGCCTTCATATCATCTACTAAATGAGGCGTACTTCGGTTTGTCCATACGATATCAGCTGGGAATGTCATTGCTGCATATAAGGAGTACAGTTTCCAAAAATGAAGTGACGGTTCTCCCCCGCAATAACCACGAACTTGTCCAACCGCAAACGGTTTGCTTATTCTTGTAGTAAAAATCGCTACGTTATAAAAATCGTGAATTGGATCACCAAAATCATATCCACCAAAATCGATAACGATAAATTCCTTATTATGAATCATACTATTTGCTGGATGGAAGTCATCGTGTAAAAATGTGATTGGACGATTTTTTAATAAGTCTTTATGATTTTCTACAAAGGTTAATACTGGCTTCAAATCTAGAAAATTCACTTCGTAATCTGCTAATGCCTCTATGTATTTTTCGTATTTATTCCATCTAGATGTTTCCCATTTATCACTTGCACTTTCTCTTTCAATTGAGTGAATTCGCTTTAATACTTCTCCAGCTTTTCTTCCCGCATAATACTGTTCTTCCGCCGATAGCTTCCCTAAACCTTCTTCACCATTTACACCTTGGGCCCATTCAAATACTTGAACACATTTATTTAATTCCTCAAGTTTTATGAAATGAATTAACTTAGGCGTTGGAATATATAATGACTCTAATTGTTTCATATACGCATATTCTTCTTGTTTATGTTCAAAATGAACAGCATCACATACTTTCACAAAATATGTTACTCTGTTTTCTAATTCCATTTTATATTTCTCTTCATGTGAAAAACCTTTTGAAATAGCTGTACACTTTACAATACGAGGCCATTCTAGTTTTCTCTCTATCTCTCTAATCATTTCTTCCAAAGCATTCACCTCATTAATATATGTACAAACTACCTAACACTTCATGCTCTCGTTTATTTTCTCCTTTAAATTCCACTGCAAATGGATATTCGCCATGATTCTTTATGTATTCTTGCACTAGACCTTCTCCAACCGGTTCACAAAACTGTACTTGAATGTCACCAAACGATACATTTTGACACTCCGTATTCCATTCTTCATTTTTCACGACTGGGCTTGCAGCTAGCCCCATGACTGCTTTCCATTTCCGCACTGTTTCTCGAACATTTTTCACTGCGTAATGAATCGTTTCAATTTGTTGTACTTTGTTTTTATGTTCAGTGATCGTCCCAATGTTACGTAAATCGTTTCTTCTTTCTTCGTCTGTTTCATTCCACTGTATAAAGAAGGGGAATTTCGGTCCGTTTTCCTCTTGCTTTACAAATAACATTTTCCATTCTAAAAGGCGGCCATCTTTCCTCATACGTTTTCCTTCAAATGGTCCTATCGTATGTAAACCGTGCTTACTAAACTTAACTGCTAGCTCTTCAATGGCATCTGTTCGAATTGCGATTTGTAGCATCCCTTCTCCACCTTGTAATTTCACTACTGTTTCTTGTACTAATGGATTGTCTGCTTCTTTCGCTTTTTCTTCATGCTGAACTGCTAAAAACTCTATATACGATAAATCAAAATAACATAAACTATTCCAAGTACCCCAGTTCGTATGTTCTCCACCTATTGTAGTATGGAATCCATGCGCCTGCATTTGTTTTGCCGCTTCCTTCGGTGTACAATTCACTGCGTGTACGAGATGATCAAATCGTAACATGTCTTTCTCCCCTTTCTCTCCATCCTTTTATTGTATATTTTATTTTTCTTTCATTCAATTCAAAAAACTTTAAAACCTAGTTGATTTATACGATTAATATGTATTATAATGAAACAAATTTAATTATTGCTGATTGGAAAAACCAAAGGCACTTTTCTCATACGGGAAAAGTGCTTTTTTCATTTATTATTACAGGGGGATTATTTATGCAGAAATTAATTGTCTTTGCTATTATTGGATTTTTCGCTCAATTGATCGATGGAGCGCTTGGAATGGCGTATGGGGTAACATCTACCTCGCTATTGTTAATGTTTGGTATCGCGCCGGCTGTAGCTTCCGCTTCTGTTCATTTAGCTGAAGTCGTTACAACCGCCGCTTCTGGTGCATCTCATATCAAATTTGGAAACGTTGATAAATATACAGTTTCCAGATTAACATTACCCGGAGCAGTTGGTGCATTTATTGGGGCATGTTTTTTAAGTAATTTACCTGGCGATGTCATTAAACCGTACATTTCCGTATTTTTATTTACTTTAGGGGTTTATATTTTATTACGATTCATCATTCAAAAACAAATTGTTACTTCCAAAAAGCGCATGTCTGCCAAACAACTTGTGCCACTCGGCTTATTCGCTGGATTCGTCGATTCAACTGGTGGCGGTGGCTGGGGTCCAATTACGACACCTGTACTGCTAGCAAGAGGAAATGAAGCTAGAAAAGTTATTGGATCTGTAGATACGAGTGAGTTTCCTGTTTCACTCGCTGCAACAATTGGTTTCTTCATCTCACTTGGCTGGGAACAAGTAAGCTGGGTTTGGGTATTCGCCTTAATGCTTGGCGGTATTGTCGCAGCTCCAATTGCCGCATGGTTAGTACGTATCGTTCCACCTCATTTACTTGGGGTATTAGTTGGTGGCCTTATTATCTTTACGAATATTCGTACACTACTTACAACATTTAAAGTGGATCCAACTATTATTTCACTTTCTTACGTGGCAGTTGGTCTTGTCGTTATTATTTCTATTTTCATTGCTGTCCGTAATCATTCCAATCGTTCTAACGCATCAACAGGCGGCTATCCGAAAGATCAAAAACAAATGCTACCATAATGATAAAAAATACCGCTCGAACTATATCGAGCGGTATTTTTTATTTTTCTATTTTCCAATTAATCATCGTATCTGTTGTATCTACTCTCTTCATATGTAATTTCTCTAATACACGAATTGAACTACCATTTTCAAAGAGTGTCTCCGCAATAATTGTATCTACCTTTCCTGTCTGGAAAGCCCACTTTATTAATTCATCTACAGATTCTGTAGCATACCCTTTATTCCAATATTTCTCAATAAAACCGTAACCAATTTCTACTGTACGTTTCTCGTTCGGTTTCCCTTTAAATCCTATATCCCCTAGTACGATGTTATCTTCTTTTCGAATGACATACCACGCACCCCACGGTAATAAATCCTTATCTTGTTTTATATTTTCTACATGCCCTGCAATATGCGGGCCGCTATTGTATCCTTGATTCTTCGCAATCTGAACCCATTCTTCCGTACACGGGATAATATGTAATCTTTCTGTTTTTAATTTCATAACGATGTCCCCTTTTTAATTAAACAGTACTTCAATTTTACTACAAAAAGAAAGAATATTCACTCTTTTTATTTACACATATGTTTTTTCTTTAGAACAAAATAAAAGAAGTGATACCCTTCAAACGTTATGTCGAATTATATTTTCTGAATTTTCTTTTAATTTTAAAGGGTTTTTCAATATTTTTTGCGAAACATTTGTATAACAATTTTTTCTTTGCTTATTGCTACATAATAGTAGGTTCGGGTGGAGTTATGCAAGCGTTTCCTATACAATAACCGATATTTTTTGACTTTTTCTAACAAAATCCCTTGCAATATATTCAGAAACTCATTACAATTGCCATATATTAAATATCTTAGCAATATATAAATCCTCATCAATCCGATGAGGTAGAGGTTGCGACTTTTAAGAGTAAAACGGACGAGACACAGAGAATGTCACTGACTCCGTTTGAAAGGAAAAGTTGCCGAAGTTTGTATTTCTTCTCTGGAAGTATGAGCTGGGGCTGTCTCCGAAAGGAACAGAACTGTCACGTTTACAAAATTACCGTGTAAACGTGGGGTGCTATCTTAACGGAAGGGTATGATGGGGTGGTTATTTGTGAAACGTTCCGCCTAATTCCTTTGGCGGTTTTTTGTATTTTTCTCCCCCGCTCCTTCCTAACCTACAAGAAAAGGAGTGTTGAACATGAATAGCGCAACAAATCAATCTACCTCTAAAACGCAAACTACACAAGGACAAGGTGAATTAAAACGCGGATTAAAATCTCGTCACCTTACGATGATTTCTCTCGGTGGTACAATCGGTACCGGACTATTTCTTGCCAGCGGTGGTGTAATCCATTCAGCTGGTCCTGGCGGTGCACTAATCGCATACGCCGCAATTGGAATTATGGTGTATTTCTTAATGACAAGCTTAGCTGAACTTGCAGCTTACATGCCTGTTACTGGATCTTTTAGCACGTATGCAACAAAATTTGTTGATCCATCACTTGGCTTTGCACTTGGATGGAACTATTGGTATAACTGGGCGATTACAATTGCGGCAGAACTAGCGGCCGTAACATTAATTATGAAATTTTGGTTCCCTGATACCCCTTCCCTCATTTGGAGTGGATTATGCTTAGCTATTATTTTTCTCTTAAACTATTTATCTGTTAAAGGTTTTGGTGAATCTGAATATTGGTTCGCACTTATTAAAGTAGTTACTATTATTATCTTCTTAGTTGTCGGCTTCATGATGATTTTTGGAATTATGGGCGGCGAATCTGTCGGCTTTAAAAACTTCACTGTTGCAGATGCTCCATTTAACGGCGGTATCATGGCAATTATCGGTGTATTTATGGCTGCTGGTTTCTCCTTCCAAGGAACTGAATTATTAGGTGTAGCTGCTGGTGAAACGTCTGATCCAGAACGCAATATCCCAAAAGCAATTCGTTCGATCTTTTGGCGCATTCTTTTATTCTATATCCTTGCAATTCTCGTTATCGGTTTATTAATTCCTTATACAACTGAAAGTCTTGCAGCAAGTGATGTTACAGTAAGTCCATTTACACTTGTATTTGAAAAAGCGGGCGTTGCCTTTGCTGCTTCTGTTATGAACGCTGTTATTTTAACGGCAGTTTTATCTGCTGGTAACTCTGGCATGTACGCATCAACTCGTATGCTTTGGGATTTAGCTCGTCAAGGAAAAGCACCGAAGTTTTTAGGTAAATTAGATAGCCGTGGTGTACCTGTTAACGCTCTAATCGCAACATCAGTAGTTGGTAGCGTCGCTTTCATCGCTTCTTTATTCGGTGACGGTGTTGTATATATTTGGTTATTAAACGCTTCTGGTATGTCTGGCTTTATCGCATGGGTTGGTATTGCAATTAGTCATTACCGCTTCCGTAAAGCATATATCGCACAAGGAAAAGATTTAAAAGACTTACCATATAGAGCAAAATGGTTCCCATTCGGTCCAATCTTCGCATTTACACTTTGCGTCATCGTAATTTTAGGACAAAACTACGGCGCATTTATGGGTGAATCAATCGATTGGAACGGCGTACTCGTTTCTTACATCGGTTTACCGCTCTTCTTAGTACTATGGTTAGGATATAAATTTACAAAGAAAACAAAAGTGATTCCACTTGATAAATGTGAACTAAAATAAAGTAGAGCGAGCAAACAATTTTGTTTGCTCGTTTTTTTTACAATTCTCTTTACTTCCCTATTTCTTTTGTTTTTGCAATAATAAAAGAAATAAAAATAAAGGTTGGGATACAATGAACATTCGTATTACTGATGAAGCAAAGGCAGCTATACATAGATTAGAACGTGAAGATAAAAAGATCATTCGCATTAGAGGAACAATGACAAACTCTTGTAGCATTTTCGTTGATGTTGATTTAGTTTGGGATACATACAATGCAGATGATATTGTATATGAGGATGAAATGCTTATTGTACAAATGGACTCATTCATGAAAGATTACACTGGTGATACAGTGAAACTTGATTATAAGACGACTGGTTTTAGTATTACGACTCCTAGTGAGACGTTAGTTTATGGATTGTCGATTAAAAAATAAAAATTATTTTCAACTGATCAATGAGGTGAAAAAATGGGTAAATACGTTCCATTAAAATTTTTATTTAATGATGAATTAGCAGAAAAAATGGCTGATTCTATTTGTAAACACGATTCTACTTTCTCTAAAAAAAACTTTATAGCCTCCGTAACATGTAAAGTTGAAGGTTTAGAGTTAAAGCAACGGATTGAAGTAATAGCAGATGAATTACACAATGCTTTACAAAAAGATTTTAATGAAGCAATACATATATTACTGAAAACATTGGGACCAGAAAATACAACAGAAGTAGGTACATTTACAAACGGCTATATGTACATGCCTATCGCAAAATACGTTGAAAAATATGGGCTTAACGATTTTGACTCCTCATTCCATGCAATGTATGAAATAACAAAAAGGAATACTGCTGAATATGCCATTCGGCCTTTTCTTGAAACGTACCATGAAGACACACTAAATATTTTACAACAGTGGATTCATGACGAAAACAGCCACATTAGGAGATTAATTTCTGAAGGTACAAGACCAAGACTTCCTTGGGCAAAAAAAACAGGAGCTCTAAAAGGTAACTTTAAGAACAATTTACAGCTTCTTGAACCATTAATGAATGACCCTTCTAAGTATGTTCAAAAATCTGTAGCCAATCATATTAACGATATTACGAAGGAAGATAAAGAACTCGTTTTTCAATGGTTGCAGCAATTACGTGATAAACAGCATCCTGTTAACCCTTGGATTATAAAACATGGGTTAAGAACGGTGATAAAAAATGGTACTTTACCAAAAGATTTTTATTTTTAAGTATTTTTAAATGAAAACGGCCAAAACAAAAACGCTTATGCTTCAAGAATGAAGTATAAGCGTTTTTTCTCTTTAAAACATTATCCCTGCCTTAAAATATTTTGAAACATTTCCGGTTTATTTTGTTTAAAACTCTCTATTATTTCTTTTCCAAATATCGTTATACTCTTCTCCCAAGGATGGCCTAAATACCCCCACTTAAAGTCTTTCTGAATAAAGAAATAGTAATCACCATTCGGAAATATTGGTATACGCCACTCATAAAATTCATTTCTTTCAAACTCTAAGTGTGGATTTACCCAATAACACTCATGTTGCCAATCTAGTGCCATCATATATTCATTCAATGCTGTATTCTCTTTGAAAACTTTTAATGCTTTTTCTTCAAGTTCATCATATACATTTAAATCTACCGATTCTCCAAAATAATGAGAGATGTCATATGTGATAAACGGTCCTGGTACTTTAAACGATGGAAATATTGAAACACTTGGTGAAAATTCATAGTCACTATATACTTTATCCCAAATTCGATCGTACTCTTTATCTGTAAACTCAATCCAATTTTTCATTAAATATCTACCTTCTCTTTATATTTCAAAGGAATTCCTCTCAAAAATCCCGAATATATAAATAATCATTCTCGCAAGGAGCGAATTTATATGCATCTATTCGAACACGAAACGTAAATCCGTTTCACTTTTATAAGAGGTCCTCCTTTTTACTTTTCTCATCATACCATTCATTTACAAAATAGGAGGGTACAATTATGAAACGTGATCCATTATTTTTAACTTTATTAGACAGTGCAAATACAAATTTTAGCGGCTGGGATTTTTCTTTCATTTCAGAAACGGGTCGAATGAAAAGTGAGCCTTTATCGTGGTCGTACGGTAGCACTGCTTTCCAGCTTATACAACACGCAAAATCAATGCTAGATATGGGCACTGGCGGTGGAGAGCTTTTATCTATGTTACAACCGTTCCCGCCAACTATTTATGCTACTGAGGGCTACGCTCCAAACGTGCCAATTTCCCGAAAGAAATTAGAGCCTTTAGGGGTTATTGTTGTAGAAGTAAAGGATGATGATGCCCTACCGCTTCAAGATGCTCAATTTGATTTAATTGTGAACCAACATGAATCCTATGCTGCTTCTGAGGTAAACCGAATCCTTTCTCCTAATGGAATATTTCTTACACAACAAGCTGGTGGTCTTGATTGCGCAGAACTTAATAAGCAGTTTGGCACACCACTAAATAGCGAATTTGCAAGTTGGTCACTCGAAACTGCCTGTAATGAGCTAAAGGAAAATGGATTTACTATTTTAGATGCAAAGGAAGAATTCCCTCTTCAACGCTTTTATGATATTGGCGCTATCGTCTATTATTTAAAAACGATTCCGTGGCAAATTCCTGATTTTACTGTCGAAAGGTATTATAAGGAACTATATCGTATACATGAAATCATCTTGCAAAAAGGATATTTTGATGTGAAGCAACATCGATTTATCATTAAGGCGATTCGTGAATAACGGAAAAGAGGTGGCAAAGCCACCTCCTTTTTTGTTCCGTTTACATATATTCTCTACTCTTTCACCATAAGAAAAGTTATATCATCCCATTTCCTCTCTAATTGTAAAGTAGTCTTGTCAACGCTAGCCCCTGTTAACAGATCATATCCTTCAATCTCAGCTACCAATTGTTTCGTTTTACTCTTTGGATTCATATCTTTGTATAAGATGTATAACTTATTACCATGTACTTGTATATCAGAAATCCCTTTGTCCTCTCTAGTGATTTTTGTATTTTTGTCACTTTGTAATGAATATGAACGTATACTGTTCAAGTTCTCATCTAGCTCTTTCACTTTTTCATCCTGATCTAAAATATAAACCTTATTATCAATCACCTGCACTAGAATAGGTATGAATTGTTTTTCATCTAAAATCGTTTCTTTTTCTACTACTCTAGTTTTCGGGTTTATCATCATTAATTTAGATGGTAACTTTTGATTTACATTATCACTCAATGCGAGTAATAATTTATCATTATACTTTTGAAAAATTATTTTTTGAGCAGTTGGTGCAAAATACACATTTTCATTAGGAATTTCAAATTCGTTTGTTTTTTTATTTGTGACCAAATCTATTTCAGAAATATATACTTTGTCTAGCGTTTGTGAAAATGCGTATATATGATTATCAATAATATGCGCACCTTGAATCGTTCCCTTTAGTTCTACACTCTCTTGCCTTTTGTCACTATCTTTCCAGTATACAAGTTCACTTGTATATCCCTTCTTTTCGTCTACCAATCCAATATTCACATCATAATATACATATCCTTGTTCTGCATGGATGAAATATGCCCCTGCGTTTACATCTTGTAATTCTTTAGGTCTATTAATCCCTTGTACCTTGCCTGTCTTATTTATTGCATAATGATTGTTATTTCTATTTGATGAAAAGTAGTATCCCTTTTCATCTTTTGCATTGCTCATCATACTTTGACCATCTACTTCCATTTTACTAATCGTATTTCCTTTCTTATCATATGCATATATGTAACTACCGGCTTTCATGGCATTTGAATAGGATACTAGATAGTCCGCTTGTTGAATGTTTTTAAGTTCTTTACCGCCATTAACATTTTTAGAACAACCTACAAAAAGAAACATTGTACATATTATAACTTTGACTAAGGAAATATATTTCTTTAGCATGTAATCACCTCACATATATAGTGAAAGCAATCGACAAATAAATGCCGATTGCTCTATTAAAATATTCTCTACTAGTTTATAAGAGTGATGTTTTCATACCTTTTTCTATTGAGAAACGAGTTGTTTTTCATATCGTTTGTTGGCATCATCTTCTGTCAAAAATGAAGTTGTGTAATTAATAATATTCCGGTTATCATATGTAAATATATGCTCTAATTTGTTATCTTCCGTTAATAATATTGGTAAGTATTTTGGTAAATTGCTAACTACACCTCTATTATCACAATCTAATATCCAATCAAGTTCTTTCCATTCTAATAATCCTTCCGCCGTACTTAATGGCGTGTCCATATGTACTCCATCTGGCAGATGAGCAAGGAATACATACATCCCTTCACTACCCCGATGCTCGTCCTTACTCTTAAAAACCACATTCCCTTTATACGATACACTTGGAAGATCTATGCCTGTTTCCTCAAGCGTTTCTCTAATTATTCCTTCATATGGCGTTTCATTATCTTCAATTTTTCCACCAACACCATTCCACATTCCCATATTCGGCTTTTTATTTCTATTCAATAAGAGTATTTTATTTCCTTTTCTAATGAAGCAAATTGTGTACTTATACATACGTTCATTTCCTTTCTTTTTCCTCTCATCTACAGATTTTGATTAAACTTGCTGAATACAGGTTTTTAATGAGGTATTTTGCTCAATTTCATTAAAAATCATTCTCCTTATAATCATATCTTACATAATATATTGTACAACTTTCGTTTCAGAAAGGAGTGTTCAAAATCGATAACATAAGTAGCGAATTTTTAAAACAATATTACGATAGTCGAGTCTGGTTATATGATACACATTGGCTCGGGGTCCCCATTCTCAAACTTCCCTCTGATCTTTTTTTGTATCAAGAAATTATTTACGAATTAAAACCCGATTTAATTATTGAATGTGGCACTTGTTATGGTGGTAGCGCATTGTATTTGGCTTCTGTATTAGATTTAATTGGAAAAGGACACGTTCTGACTATCGATGTATTTCCACAACCAAATCGTCCATCCCATGATCGCATTACGTATTTAACAGCTTCTTCTGTTTCAGTAACCGCTGTGCAAACAATTTTAAGTATGCGTAAACCTGATGATGTGATTTTAGTTATTTTAGATTCAGATCATAGTAAAGATCATGTAGCAAAAGAATTATTGCTTTATAAATCTATCGTTTCTAATGGCAGTTATATTATTGTAGAGGATACATCTATTAATGGAAATCCTGTTTCTCCCGATTGGGGGCCTGGCCCAATGGAAGCTGTTGAAGAGTTTTTAGCTACAAATAACAATTTCATAATCGATGAATCTAAACATAAGTTTTTCATATCATTTAACCCAAAAGGTTTTTTAAAGAGAATAAAGTGAAATGTTAATAAGTGGGGTTTTGTAACTCCCCACTTATTCTATGATCTTCATTTTTGAAAATGGATAATAAACAAATTCCACTTTTCCTATTATATTATCTTCCTCAATATAACCTAAACCGTTTCGACTATCTCTACTAAGTTCACGATTATCTCCCATGACAAATAACTTATTTGGCGGGATTTTTGTTTTTTGAAAGTTATAAAACACTTGCGTATTATTGAATAAATCTTTATTTGTATACGGTTCTTCTTGCTTTTTATCATTCACATATACTGATCCATTCGTTATGTTAATTACGTCACCAGGAAGTCCAATTACTCGTTTTACATAATATTTCGATTCATCATCTTCCTTTATAATGACAATTTCTCCGTGCTCTAAATTAGAAAAATGCACTGCTGCTTTATTTACAAATACGTAGTCTTCTTCATATAAAGTCGGTTGCATCGATTTCCCTTCTACTTTACATAAAGTAAAAGAATGATAGGCTACTACCAAAACAAACACGAAGAGTATGTATTTCCCCCAACCTTTCTTAATCTCCTGTTTCATATCCATTCCCACCTTATTCAAACACTTTTTAAATCAAAAAATATATCACTGCACCATATGTCTCAATGCAGTGATATTATTTTTACTGGTTCTTGTTCGGCTGCTCTACTGGGACTGGATTTCCACCCGATCTTTTCGTTTTCAATTCAAAATACGCATCCAAAATCTCTTTACCAATCGCGGAATTAATTCCTGATTTGTCATCATTTACCCATGGTACAACAACTGAAAAAGCTACTTCTGGATCAGCATCATATGGTGCATAACCGGCAAGAGTTAAATTATAACATTTTTTTCGGTTATTGTTTTCATCTCTTCCAATATCACTTTCTCCACCATATACAGTTTCAGCTGTCCCTGTTTTTCCAGCTGGTTTATATGGTAATCCTTTAAACGTTCCAGCACCTGTTCCGTCAGTTTCCTGGAACACTCTTCTAAACCCTTCTTTTACATGATTAATGTATGAAGTGTTCATATCTACTCGATTTAAAATAACTGGTTCAATAGATCGAATAACTTTTCCAACATCCTCTGGTCTATGTGGTTGCTCTCTCACTTCTTGTACAATTTGCGGTTTCATTCGGTAACCGCCATTTGCAATCGTTGAAATATATTGAGCAAGTTGAAGAGGTGTATATGTATCGTACTGTCCAATCGCATAATCAAGTAAAAAACCAGGTATGTTATCAGTTCTACCCATTTGACCAATCGATTCATTCGGCAAATCAATACCAGTCGGTACACCTAAACCAAATTGTCTAAAATAGTAGCGCATTTTATTAAATGTCTCTTTTTTAATGTCTAACGGATTGTTTGGCACATAATTTATACCCGCCATTTTTAAAGCTGTATTAAACATATAAACGTTTGATGAAACTTGTAAAGCTCTTAAATCATCAATATCACCAAAATCTTTCCACGATTTCTTCGGCTTAGTACTTCCTTTAAAATACATTGGTGCATCAAAGAAATGCGTATACGGCTTAATTGTTTCAGTTTGATATCCGGCTAATAAAGTAGCCCCTTTTACAGTTGATCCTAATTCATAAGAACTTGTCATCGTTCCTAAAGCATAATCTTCTATTTGCATGCCGCCATCTTTTTTTACAATTTTCTTTCCTGCCATCGATAAAATTTGACCGTTTTTCGGGTTCATCATTACAACGAACGCACGATCCATCATCGGCTCTGCAGAATGGAATGCTCGTAAGTTCTTTTCAAGGCTTTCCTCTACTTTTTTCTGTAAATCCATATCTACTGTTAACATTAAATTATTTCCACTTTTTCCTTCAGTCACTTTTTCAGTTCGAATAATATTCCCTGTTTTATCTGTAATATTTCTAGTCTGTTCTTTCGTTCCATGTAGTGCATCTTCGTATTGTTTTTCAATATAACTCTTACCAATACGATCATTTCTGTTATAATCACGTACTAAGTAATAATCCAATTGTTCTCTTGGCAACCCTTCATTTTCAGTAGAAACACTCCCAAGGATAGAACGAAGTATTTTATCATTTGGATATTCACGTTCCCAATCCACTGTCGTATCTACTCCTGGCAAGCTTGCCAATCTTTCACTAACAATCGCATATTCATTTTGACTTACATCTTTTTTAACGATTTGCGGCGTCATTTTATATCCTGCATTCATTCTACTTTTAATTGCTAGTACTTCTAGATCCTCTTTTGAAAGTTCGCTTAATTCCTCTTGTGTAATTCTTTCCCTACGTAACTCTTCTACTTTTTTATCTAATTCTTTCCCTTCTATCTCTTGCTTCCTAAATGTATTCTCATCTTCTTTCGTTACTTTTGCTGCTGCCTGTTTTTCATTTAACTGCATCCAAAAATCTTTCTTATCTGTTTCTGTCAACCTATCTATATCTTCTGGCGACATTTCAATTAGCTGGGCTAAATTTCTTGCTACTTGTAAAACTTCTTTCGAATCTACTCCTTTCATTTTCGTATATGTAACGGTTCGTAGCGGTTTATTATTTACAATCACATGACCTTGTCGATCAAACATTTTCCCTCTAGGTACAGGTGTGCTTACCGTTACATCTTCTTTTTTGTTCACTTCATTTCTATACGTTTCTCCATCAATGATTTGTACTTTACCTAATTGAATTATAATAGCTGAAAATAAAAGAAAAACGATAAAAAATAGTACATTTAATCGAAATGGAATATGAGTCTTTTTCTTTTTCGATTGTTTCTTCTGCTCCTTTTTCTGTCTCATTTCGCTCCCTCGCTTCATTCTATTAACATTTCTACACAGAATCATTATGTAACAAATTTATTTATATGATATATATAGAATTTTATATTAATTACAAAAGAATTAAAAGATTTAATTTTCAGTTTTTTGATTTTATATCCTATTTATTACCATCCCCTTATTAAGGAATAACATGAATGTTATTCTAAAAGAAAAATTTTATATAATTATTTTTTCATACCATTTATTTACATTTATTTGTATACTAATAATAAAAAACATTATTAAGGAGAACATGAAATGACAGATTCATTTACAATACATACTAATGCGTCTCATTGTTTAAACTTTATGATTTATATTCAAAATATGTATCTCAACCAAAAAGAGAAAAAAGGAAATTTACGTTTTCCTTACATAGCAAAAACATTACATTTCTCCACTGACTTTAAAACAAATTTCAAAGAATTATGGCTGACTTTTCGTAAGCAAACTACTAACGACAGATATGATTTGCAGATTTTTCACGAGAAGAATCATATATTTTACGAGAAGCTTTTTGACGCTCATTTATGTGATGAGGAATCATTTAAAGAATTAATATGTAGTTTTAAAGTATGGTGGACCAGCATAGTAGGTCAGCATTCATTAGAATGTTCCGTAAGTGGGTATAGTACGCAACTTTATAATGACTTAGTTTTATACCTAAAACAACTCCAAATAAAACCTTCACAACAGCTACATATTAGCTTACTTTATGACGATTGTGTGTTCGCTAAAGAAAACATTTCTTCCTATTATGCTATTTTGCCGACTAAAACCTTTTTTATAGGTTATAAAAATGTGGTTACTACATTATCAACATGTTTTCACGTGGTTTAAAACAGCGATTACTCAAATAAAAAACTGAGGTGGATACCTCAGTTTTTTCGATAACTTATTTCATTGAAGAAAACCCTTCAACAAATTCACCAATCTTATTTTGAAAAACAAAATCAAAGTTATATTCCTGTCCTGTTAACTCTTCATTTACTAAAATGGTTATTGCTCCTATTTCTCTCTTTGAGATTTCCGGGAATGAAGCGACAGGCTGTACTTTTAATGACGTTCCCATAACGATAAGCACATCTGTTTCATATAAACGTTTTATCGCGTTTTGATATTGCGGCAATGTATCTCCGTATAAAACAACATCAGGATTTAAAATGAAATTACATTTCTGACAGCGAGGCACTTCATGATCAATCATATACTGCAAGTCATATCCCGCTTTACATTTTGGACAATGCGCTGTTTGCAGTGTTCCATGTAGATCAATAACATGTTTACTACCACCTAATTGATGTAAACCATCAATATTTTGCGTTAAAATTGTAATATCTTTCCCTTGCTCTTCTAATTCAGCTAAAAAGCGATGCCCACGATTTGGTTTATATTGATGAAACGTATTAATTTGAAATATTTCTTTATAATGCTTCCAAAACTCTTTCGGACTTCTGTTATAATACCCTCTTGATAAGTACATCTCCACATTCGCATCAGCATACAATCCATTTGCTGAACGAAAATCTGGAATACCACTTTCCGTACTTGCACCAGCGCCTGTTAATACTGTAATTTTCTTCGCTTTTTCTAAAATTGAACGTACTACTTCAAATTGTTGCACAACAATCACCTCTATGTATTTTCCTATTTTTATTATACCAGTTGTTTACAGGAGGTGTTGTATGATTCGTTTTGTTTAATGCGTCGCACCCCCAACCTCTACAATATCCACCTCAACTGTCGTCGTTACTTCAACTGCCAATTCTATCCCTTTACTAATAGTAGTAAGTGACATACTCGGTTGGCCTGGATAGTTACTCGCTTGTTCTGGTAAAAATGGAATATGGACAAATCCACCTTTTATTTTCTTACCACGGTTCTCTATTTCATGCATAAGACCATAGAATAAGTGATTACAAACGAATGTACCTGCTGATTGTGAAACGGACGCTGGTATGCCTTCTTCTTGAAGTTTTTTAACGATTGCTTTCATCGGAAGTGTAGACCAATAAGCAGCTGGTCCTTCTTCTACGACTGGTACATCTACCGGCTGGTTCCCTTCATTGTCAGCAATTCTTGCATCATCAATATTAATTGCGACACGCTCTATCGTAATATCTGGTCTACCCCCTGCTTGTCCAATACATATAATAAATTCCGGTGCTAATTCTTCTATATACTCTTTTAATCCGCTGATTGATTTATGAAATACGGTTGGGACTTGTTTACTAATAATCTTGTACTCTCCGATTGTTTTTTCATGCAAACTTTTTGCGACTTCCCAAGCTGGGTTGATACTTTCTCCGCCGAACGGATCGAACCCTGTTAATAATACTGTTTTCATAGTTTTATCCTCCTAATTAGAAACGATATACAAGGCCATACATAATAAACATATTTATGATAAAGATTGAAAGAGCAATTGGTACTTGCGCTTTAATAACTGCATTTTTATCTTTTAGCTCTAAAAGCATTGCCGGAACGATATTAAAGTTTGCTGCCATTGGTGTAAGCAGCGTTCCGCAATATCCAGCAAACATCCCGAGTGCTGCCATAATTGCTGGGTTCCCCCCGTGCATTTGAACAATTAAAGGTAAGCCAATTCCGCCAGTAATAACGGCAAACGCCGCGAAAGCATTTCCCATTACGACTGTAAAGAGCATCATTCCTAAACAATACGCCATAACAGCAACAAACGGATACTCTGTCGGTAACACTTTGCCGACTAAATCAGAAACGACTTGGCCAACGCCAGATTTTGCGAAAATACCGCCAAGTGCTGCTAACATTTGTGGTAGAATAACAGCCCAGCCGACAGCTTGTAATAGTCTACTTCCTTCTTGCACAGGCGTTGTTATTTTTGATTTTGTAATACGCATCGCCGCAACGAATGCAAGTAATGCTCCTAGTGCTAAAGCTACTAGCGTTACTTTATCCGGATCAACAAGGGAGACATTCCCCCATTTGATTTTCCCTAACGTTAACGTACCGATAATTGTAAAAATAGGAATTAATAGTGCAGGCATAAAAATTTTATTTTTTAATTTCTCAGCATGTGTTACACGTTCTTGTACTGGAACTTCTTTCTCCTGAGACTTTGTTACTTTATTTAGTGAAGCTAAAATAACCATTGCGAGCACAATACAGCCAACGTAAAACGAAGGGATTACATTTCCGAATAAAAATGTAACTGCAAATAACGCCCAAAATAAGCTAGAACCAAATCGATTTGGATGTTCACGATCAAACGCAATACGAACAGCGATAAAGGCAACGATTATACCTAATACGTAATAGATTGTATCCATTGTGATGATGTTCATTTTATATTGCCTCCTTCTCTTCTTTTTCTTTTGATTTCATCGTTTTCGCTATATATTTATCAAATCTTCTAAATCTGATCCAGCTTACAATAAGTGCAGATATTGCAGTTGGAATACCCCAAAGTGCCATATCCCATACACCGACATGCATACCTACTGAATCGAAGAACCCTTTCATTAATAGAATCGCACCAGTCGCGATAAATATATCCTCTCCGAAAAACCAAGCTGTATTTTCCGCAGCTGCTGCATTTGCTTTAATCTTCTCTCTTAATTTTTCAGGTAGTTTACCGTATTTACCTTGTGCCGCTCCTTCTGCCATCGGTGCAACAAGCGGTCTTACTGTTTGCGCATGACCACCAATATTAAGCCCTAGTGCTGCTGATGATTCTCTTATCGTAAAATATGACATTAATACTCTTCCAGTTGTTGCACCTTTTGATTTCGTTATAAGTGCTTCTGCTCTTTCTTTTAAACCGTAACGCTCTAAAATTCCGATTACCGGTAAAGTTAATATAATTGGCATAGACATATATCTATTTTCTATGAAAAATTTACCGAACATGCTGATCACATCATAAAAACTTAATCCTGAAACCATACCAGTAACAATACCTGCAACCATAACGACTAACAGTGTATTTAATCTAAATAAAAAGCCAACTGCAACAAGTAGTATCCCGATTAATTTAATCATTCCAGCACTTCCCCCTATTTTTTATTTTGGTGCACAAATAGAAATACCATTAAGTACGAATGTTCTGTATATTTTTCCCGCAAATTGAACTGCTTTTTCCCCATCACCATGTAAACAAATCGTTTTCGCCTGAACCGCTACTTTCTCGCCATTCACCGAATTTACATATCCTTCTTTCACCATTTGAAGCACTTGTTTTATCGCTTCGTCTTCATCTTTTATTAGCGCATTTTCTTCTGTACGGCTTGTCAGCGTTCCATCTTGCTTATACGTACGATCTGCAAAGGCTTCTTGTACGAGAGTTACATTGTACTTTTCTGCAGCCAGTATAAACGCCTCGCTATTTGCTAATCCGTAAAGTAATAGACTTGGATTCACATGAGAAATTGCCTTTGCAATTGCATCTGCAATTTCCGGATCAGTCGCCGCCATATTATATAAGGCACCGTGTGGCTTTACATGCTGCATTTTCCCGCCTGCCGCTTTCACAAAAGCGTCTAATGCGCCAATTTGATATAAAACATAGTCGTATACTTCACTTGCTGAAACATTCATGTTCCTTCTACCAAATCCAATTAAATCTGGAAACCCAGGGTGTGCGCCTATTGCTACATTGTGCTGCAGTGCCTTTTCGACCGTTTTCCTCATTACGGCCGGATCACCCGCATGAAAACCACAAGCAACATTTATTGAGGATACGAATGGAAGAATTTCATCATCATTCCCCATTTTATAAGCGCCAAAACTTTCTCCTAAATCACAATTTAAATCGATTGTCGTCACGATATTCCCTCCTAATGTCAGCTTTGTAAAGTGATGAATTTCTTTAATAGATTCATATTTACTTCTTGTTCTATGTACAATTGTTCCGCTTCTTCAAGCGTAATTTTCTCAAATGAAACATAGTCCCCCGGTTTTAGTTGAGCAAGAAGAGGTAAATCTACTGAAATGATATTCCCCATTCTCGGATAGCCACCTGTCGTTTGTCTATCTGCCATTAATATAATCGGCTGTCCGCTATTTGGAATTTGGATGGTTCCATATGTAACTGGACTCGATAAAATCTCTTTTTCAACAGCTCTATTTAAAATTTCCCCTTCAACCCTATAGCCCATACGGTCAGCATAATTAGATACTTTATACTCTTTCGTAAAAAATGCCTTTCTACTTTCTTCTGTAAACTGATCATATTCAAAATCAACTATGACACGAAGCTTAGGATTCTTCTTATGTCTTGGTCGTACGCTGCCGCTAATTGCCCATTTCGTTTTTATGCGCTCCCCCTTTTGTAAGTCTTGGATGAAACGATGAGCCATTTCTGATCGTTCACCAAGTTGAAAATAGTCTCCTTTTTTTAGCATCCTTCCTTCAATACCACCAATCGCAGCACGTATGTAAGTACTTTTGCTTCCCATCGTACGGGCAATATGTATACCACCTGCAAAAGTCACATACGCTCTGCAACCAGTTTTCACTTTTCCAAAGCAAAGCATACTACCTTCTTCCGCTAAAATAGGACGCCATAACGGGATACGTTCTCCATTCAATAACGGTTCCATATCCGCACCGCCAATCGCAAGTAACGTCGTTTTCTTTATTAACAATTTAGGCCCCATGATCGTCATTTCAAGTCCCGCTTCATTCTCTTCATTACCAACCAACATATTGATCATCCGAAGTGCACTTTGATCCATGGTCCCGCCAACAGGTACGCCGTATTGTTGATAATGAGATCGTCCTAAATCTTGGACTGTTGTAAACATTCCTGCATGCAAAACCTCTACATCCATTCTTTAGCCCCCTCAAGTGATACGTACTCTTCCTTCGTTATTGGGATAAATCGTAAATACATACCGCTTTGAATAAAGGTTGGTGTTTCTTCTTCCGGATTAAATAAGGAGATTGGTGTTCGACCAATAATATTCCATCCACCCGGTGTTTCAAGTGGATAAATACCTGTTTGATTTCCGCCGATTCCTACCGAACCAGGTGAGATTTGTAACCGCGGTATTTCTTTTCTAGGTGTTTCTAATTCTTTTGATAGTCCTCCTAAATACGGAAACCCTGGTGTAAAACCTAGCATATACACAAAATATGTTGTTTCACTATGTATTCGAATGACATCTTCTACTTGCAAACCGTGATAATGTGCGACTTCTTCTAAATCAGGTCCATATTCTCCTCCGTAACAAACTGGTATAGAAATATGTTTCACATCTCGTTTCAGCTCTTCCTTATACGTATCAAACATTCCAGTTATGTATTGGCATACGTAATCATACGGTCTTATCTTTCTACCATTTTCCTTCCATACTTCATACAAATTGTAGTAAACGGCTAATGAAGTAAACGACGGAACGCATTCAATCATTCCTGTAAACGGATGTTGCTGCAACGCTTGAAATAGTCGTTGTACTTTTTCGTATACATCCATCCCAATCTCTTCACCAAATGTAATAATAATTGCTTGATCCCCTAACGCAGAAAATTTCATCCCACTCCCTCTTTCTATGCCAAAAAGCCGAGTTCTTTCGAAATGCGCTTTGCTGTCTCTTTCACCCTCGCGATAAAATATGAAATATTACTTTCGCTGTATTCAATTGCTAATCCCGAAATACTAATACCTGCTACAACCGTTCCATCGCTTGCGAAAATGGGCGCTGCTATAGCCGCTGTATGATTTTCTAACTCAGAGTAGCTAATTGTATGTCCTTCCTTTTTCGCCATTTGTAACACTTCTAGCAATTGTTTCTTATCAACGATTGTTCCATCTGCAAACTGTTTTAAATCCGTTTCCTCTACGTACTTCTGTTTCTCTTCCTCTGAGAAATACGATAATAAAATCCTCGGACATGCACCGGCATAAAGTGGAGCTCGTCTTCCAACCGCCGTATACACACGTACAGGCTGAGCGCCTTCCATCTTTTCCACATAAATTGCGTCATTGCCATCTTGGATAATTAAATTAACTGCCTGCCCTAAGCTATCTCTAAGCTCTTTCATATATGGAATCGCAATATTTCTTACTGATAATCTTTGTGAGACAAGTTGACCGAACCGTAAAAAAACGACTCCTAGACGATATTTCCCCTTTTCATTTTTTTGTAAAAACTCCATTTCTTCTAACGAGCCAATTAAACGATAAACAGATGTTTTCGGCATACTTGTAAGCTGAACCATCTCTGTTAAACTGAGCTCTTCATGCTCATAAAACAACTCTAAAATATCCATTGTCTTAACTGCCGTTTTATTTATACTCATTTTATCTCCCTCTTGTTCCGAATTACGGAACTTAAATTCCGTTTTTCGAAACAAACATATAATTTAAAATTATAAAATATTCTTTCAATTCTATCAATATATTTTTCAACTACTTAACCTTTATATTTTGTCAGTAATTTAAATTAGGCGTAAATCATTACATACATTTGTAAATTTTCACATTAAACTATTACATTTCAATATTTTTCAATTATTATATACATAATACGAAATATAAGGAGTGTTTCTTTTGAAAAAGTTGCTAGTGATTCCTGCTATTATGCTATCTTTTTGTATAGGTTATAATGTGACATTTGCTACAAACGAAGATACGAAGCTAGACTCTCAAATTGAACAACGTGCCATAACTAACGAAGACGTTGCATTTTTCGGATCAACCACTTATAATTTCAACTATTTTAATGGAGATAACTTAAGCGTTCTTGTACAAAATACTGGTGATTCTCCTTTTAGTTATACTTTATATAACGCTAAAGGCGCTTGGATGATTGACGGAACTTTAAAACCAGGGGAACAAGCGATAAGTGAATTTAGTATAAATTGGGGTGATTGGCTTCCTGACGGTGAATATAAAATTATTTTTAGAAATAGAGACGGTTCACTTTCCAAAGTACATGTTGCTACAAAACTATTTGAATAAAAGTTACAATAAAAAAGTACGGAAGTTTAGATTTGAAATAAAATTTGATCACCTTTCATTAATAACGCTGATATAAAAGAAAATATAAAGAGCATGTATTGATCAATACATGCTCTTCTCATAGTTATTCAAAGTATTCTTTTTTTACATGATTGATTGTTTCTTCGTAGAACTAGCAAATCTATTAGTTACATATTACTTATTTTTCAAAATCGTTCTTTTAGCTTTTTTAATAATTCTACTAGTTGATTGTATGTCAGTATCCTTAGCCCATTCTTCACACAGGTTCATTACCCAATCCGGTTTCGTTTTACTTGCATCATTTAACCAGTTTCCAACCGAATCTTGTACATATTTTGATGGATCTGATTTAAGTAAATTAAGAATGGGAAGTGCTTTTTCAGGTTCTTGTTTTAATATTTCAATATGTTTACTCCATACACCTCGAGGACGAATAGACTCTACAGAGAACCTGCGAATATTCTCATCTTCACTTTTTGCCCATTCTACTAACAATTCCACACTTTCTTCTATATTTTGTGAAAGATCTTCTCTAATAGACATCCAAGCAATTTCCCGAACACCAAAATGATGATCCGCCGCAAAAGGTTGAATATACGTTAATATATCTTTTAATGTGTTATTTGATTTTTTATTCATAACCGCTGCCCAACATCGTACACTATCTGAAATATGCTTAGATAATTTTAACAGTACGTCTTCCTTGTTTCCTTCATTCTCTTTGAGTATAATTTCATCCAATAAAGTTCCTGTTATTCGTATGACTTTCATTCCTGTTTCAACGTTCTGTTTTTCTAATTCAGCTACTATACATTCCAAACTATTCTTGAGTCCTATTGAAGGTAAGACATTTTTAAGTAATTCAATATGATTTATAGCTAACCATTCTGTTAGATTAGCACTTTCTATTTTCCCTTGCTGTAGTAATTGTAAGACCTCATTAGGAATTTCGTTTACTTTCCTGGCTCCTTTCCTGTTTAAGATAACTTCTGATTCTTTCGTTATCATTTAAAATCCCTCCTTGCAATACTATCTTCAAATAAACAGAGGCCATTTTGAAAAATAATAATCAAAATGACCTCTGTCTGTCTTTCTTAAATGAACATTCAGTTTCACAAAAAATGTGATTTAAATCCACCGGAAGAATATTTCTCCCATACTTTTTCTTTATAACGCTCTTACTTGTTTCAACGGCCAGAAAACAGCTTGTCCTTTTCCGACAATTTCATCTTCTGAAATAAATCCAAACATACGACCGTCTTTAGAAACTTCACGATTATCCCCTAAAACAAACACTTGACCTTCTGGCACTTTCGTTTTTCCTGTGATTTGTTCTAACGTAAAGTCTGGAGTTAATACACGGCCTGCTGCTTTTTCTTTAAACTCTTTTAAATATGGTTCTTCCATCGCTTTGCCGTTTACATATAAAACATCATTTTTATACTCAACAGTATCGCCTGGTAAACCAATTACTCGTTTTACTAAATCATATCCTTCTTTTCCGTGGAAAACGATAATATCAAAGCGATCTAATCCACTTATACTATAACCAATCTTATTCACGAGAACTCGTTCGTTATTTTCTAAAGTGGGCATCATCGATTCGCCTTGTACTAATGAAGGTGTAAATAAAACACCGCGAATAATTGCGATTAATACAAGGGTAAATCCTATCGTTTTAGCCCATGAGAATAATTCTTTCTTCGTATTTTCCTTCATCGTTTCTCCTCTTTCTTAATTGTTTATTGTATGATTTGAACTAATTCTTGTACGAAATTAAGATCAATTTCAGCAAAACATGATTTGCCTTCTCTTACCGCTGTACCGACATGAGCTTGCGAAATTCCAGTTTCATCTAGCAATCGCTTTATATTTTCTTTCGTCACGCCAGCTCCAGCTACAAGCTGAATTTGACCATCGCTTACCTTTTGCATTTCTGTAAGCACCGGAATATTATCAACTATATTTCCTTGTCCACCTGAAGTTAAAACGTGAGTCACTTTATGAAACTTCTTTAAAGTTCCCATCGCTTCTACTGGATTTTCTATATCATCTA
Organism: Bacillus sp. SH7-1; assembly: GCF_008042405.1. Lineage (NCBI taxonomy): Bacteria > Bacillati > Bacillota > Bacilli > Caryophanales > Bacillaceae > Bacillus > Bacillus sp. SH7-1. The sequence goes on along the minus strand of NZ_QNUD01000007.1, from coordinate 455,142 downwards.
TTGCACGGTGGTACGTTACATTTATTCCATCTACAACAGACAATAAATCCGCTAATTTCTCTTCATCCACTTCATTTCGTTCGTTTAATACGCCTAATACAACACCAGCTGCACCTAACTTCTGCGCAATGATAATATCTTCCTTCATCATTTCAATTTCTTCTTCCGTATATGTAAAAGACTTCGCATGCGGACGAATCATAACGTGAATCGGTATATGTACTGCTTCTACCGCTTTTTTAATAAATGCATAACTCGGCGTTAAACCGCCTTCTGTATAAGATGTAATTAATTCAATTCGCTTCCCGCCAGCTCGTTCAATTCGTTTCACATCTTCTAAACATGTTGCAATAACCTCTAGCATGAGATGACCTCTTTTCGTGCTTTTTTCTTATTATACAGTAGGTGAAATAAGAAGCATAGCATTCTCCTATAAAACGATAAAAAGAAGAATGAAAAGAAAGATTTTTTCAATTGATAACGTGTATTGGTAGTGTTATATTTCTCATATTCTACAAAAAAGGAGTAAACCCCTAGAACGTCTGACTAGGTGTCACTCCTTTTTATTTTACAAAAATACTAGTTTTCCCTATACATTTAGTTATTTTTCTTTGTTACTTCATTATAATAATGGCTAAATGCTTCTACTAATGCATCAACGGAAGCATATAATTCTTCTGGTGTATTATCTACCCCTCCCATTTCAATAAGTAATGCATTTGGAGAAAGATCTTGATTATATACTCCGTTACCACTTTTACGATCTTTAATAAAAATTCCTCGGCTTAAACCGTAATACTTCTCATCTAAATATGAATTTATTGCCGTTACTATTTTTTTATTTTTTTCAAAGTTAGGGTTTTCTCGTCCTAAAATAAAATAAAGCCGAGCATAAGCCTTTCCATTAATCGTTTTCTTCGTAATATTTTTTCGTGCATCATCCCTATGAAGATCAATTGGAAACATAATATTTTTATCTTGTGCTAATTTATCTTGTAATATTTGACGGGATCCTTTGTAGGATTGGGCCCAGTTTAAATTTTTATTTCGCAGAAAATCCCTCATATTTGTCATATCATGTGAAACGCCTATTCCTTTTTCTTCTAACTTTTGTTTTAAATAATTTCCAACAAACGTAATATTCACTTCATTATTTGTACTAGAGGCATCATCAGGTATAGTAGCACCTGGAATGAGAGGAATAAACGACTCCCAACTATGTGTATGATAAATAAAAACTTTATTTTCACCGTTATTTTGTGTATTTGAATTGTTTTCTTTCTCACTCTTTGGGTGCTCAATAGCAGATCCTTTATCTTTAATATTCTCTAAAGGAATACTAGATTCTTCAGGAATGTTCGTATAATCTGTTCCTTCCCCTGCAATTAATATTTCCGAATAAAATTGATTCATATTTGGAAGTTCTCGAGTTAATAAGCTTCGGAGGTCATTTACATTAATATTTGTAGAAAGTGAAAGTAAAAAAGATTCCAAAGACGCTCGTCCTTTTTCTTTATGAAATTCTTCTGCAAAATAACGATTTTCACTACCTATCATATACATAAGGCCTTTAGTAGAATTCGTTCCTAATAATTGATTAATATAATAAGATTTAAATACGTTTGAATTACTAGAAATGAAGAATGAAGTGAGAATACATATAATCGTGAATAAAATACATATCATTACATACTTTATATTAAATACTTTCAGTTTCACTTTATTCATTTTATATCTCCCTTCATTTACTATATTCTTACGCATAATTTTCAATGAATATGATTACTAATTTAATAGCATCGTCTCAACTACTATTTTTGCAGTTAATCTCTTTCCGTAAAGCAAATGAGGTTAAAGTTGCCATATGCAAATATCATCAAAGGTTTTAAAACAAATTAAATAACCTGAGTCTATATAAATATAGAACTCAGGTTATTTAATACTGTTTACTCGATAGGAGGCACTGCATTTTGATGGATTTTTTTATTTTCCATGTCAATGCCTAATTGATCCTTCAATAACTTCATACCTTTTCTTGTAAGATGGACAGCCCGATTCTTATCCGTTTTTGTAATCCATTCCTGTTCAAAAAATAGTTTTGCTATTGCAGATCCTAACCAACCAGAAATATGGTAGCGTCTTTCACTCCAATCAAGACAAGGTTTTGCAAATACTCTCCTCTTTATATCTGCCTTTTCAATATTTATTCCAAAATTCAGAAACCATTTTCCACCTTGTTCCGTTACAATGTATTCTCCTTTCTCTAAAATGATAAATTCCTTATCTAATAATTTTTCTGTTATCTCTACACCGAGTCTGCCTGCAAGATGATCATAACAAGTTCGAGCATAACGAATTTGTTTTAGTTGATCCGATTGTTTTAAAGACCGAACTTGAACTGTTGGTGCGATTGTTCCTAACTTTTCAAGAACCTCTGCTACCTCGTGATTAGCAAGTCGATAGTAACGATGTCTACCATGTTGTTCAACTTTAAGTAGATTCCCCTCTACTAATTTAGAAAGATGAGAACTAATTGTTGGATGTGACACTCTTGCCATATAAGCCAATTCACTAGCAGGTAGTGCCTGATTATTCATTAAACAATCTAAGATGATTGCTCTTGTAGGTTCAGCAATTAGTTTAGCTATATATGAGATATTCGGATATACATTCATATTTCGATGATACCCTAACTATTAAATTGATACAATTATTTTAAGTTTAATAGTAAAGGAGAATATATTATGAATGCAATTGATCTTAGTATATTAAATTTGAAAGAAACGAGAAGGCGCTCAGAAAAATTATGGAATTCTCTTCCCGATAATTTTCTTAATTGGAAGCCTGATCATGAGGCTATGTCCTTTGGTGAAATGATTCGTCACGTATGGAGCTCAACTTTTTACTATCATATGATTTTAAAAAACAACGGCTCAATAAACGACATACATATCCCGTATGATGACGAGCCAATTACTTGTGTTAAAAAAGAAATTGAATTAGCACAATCATGTTTTGCCGATTTCATAGAATATGTTCAATCAATAAGCATAACAGAGCTAGATTCGAGACTTATTGATCGAAGCGATGTTGGCTATCAACGATATTTAGGCGATATGCTATTACGAATTGCTTATCATGATGCGGTCCATGCAGGTCAATTTTTACAATATTTACGAATGGTAGATTTGGAAAGACCCTTGATTTGGGATTAAATAAGACAAATGTTTACAACGCTTCTATACTGGCATTATAATAATACGCAACCAATTATCTAACTAGTCAAAATCCTTTTCATTAGTTAAAAAAAGAGCAGTTTAGTTGTTGTACAATAATTAATATATGGGGATGATCACGTGAAAAAGCACTCTGAATTAAAAAAGCATTTATGTGAACTAGAGGAAAAACTATTAGAACCTAAAACTCGTACAAATCCAGCTGAACTGGACAAGTTACTTGCAGACAATTTTTTTGAGTTTGGAAGTTCGGGAAACGTTTGGTATAAGAAGGACTCTGTTGGTGGAGACGGACTTAGTGTAAGAGAAATGACCCTTTCTAATTTTGAAATATACCCTTTATCAAAGGATACTGTATTGGCCACATATCTTGTAAGGGATGAAACTAGAATGCAGAATACATTGCGAAGCTCCATTTGGAAACTGATAGATGGAAGATGGCAAATGTTTTTCCATCAAGGAACACTCACAAAATCATAATGATTATTTATATTAAAACGCTGTATTTTAAACTAGTATATCCAGCGAATAAAAAGCACGGGTTTGATTACTAATCAAACCCGTGCTTTCAAAACAACTATAATATCCACAAACAATAAAATGTAAAATGTAAAATTTAAAAACTACGACCGAAACGCCGCATCTGCCAGCATAGATAATGTTGCATCATCCATCGGTGGATTATGCAGTCCTGCTCTGACGTTTAAATAGTAACGATGGAGCGGATTTTTTTCTGATAAACTTTTTGCTCCTACGATGCGCATCGATTTATCCACTATGGATATCGCCGCATTTGTTACAGCATATTTCACGGCTGCTAATTCTTCTTGCAGTGATAGTTTATCTTCTGCCTCATCGTACTTTTTCACAATTTGATATAAAAAGACGCGAGCTTGCATAAGCTCGAGTTCTAATTCTCCGACTAATCTTCTAACATTCGGTAATAAACTAATAGAATGGTTTAAACTATTTGGCTTGTATGATCCCGCAAACTGAACTGCATAATTTCTTGCTGATTGTGCAATTCCTAAATAACATGCTGGTATATGTAGCAACCAGCCAATACCCTTTTGTTTTACTTTCCCGCCCTTTACATCTGTAAAAAAGCGACTTTCTATCACTACATTTTGTAAGACAAGGTCGTGACTAGCAGTCCCTCGCATCGCAACGCTATCCCACGTTTCTTCAATGGATACACCGAGCGTATTTCTTGGAATGACAAACTCACCAACTTCTTCTCGACCTTCAATACTCGCTGAAATAATAAAATAATCAAGTACTGGCGCCATCGTTGTAAAAGTTTTTCTTCCATTTATAATCCACTTCTCGCCTTGTTGAACCGCTATTGTTTCTGGTTTACCGCCACGCGTCGGGCTCCCTGTTTTCGGTTCTGTTGCTGCCCTGTTAAAGAGCGCCCCATTACGAACTTCTTCGCAAAACCATTTGAACATCTCATCATTCCAAGAACGATTTTCCGCCAGCTCTTTCACAATACCAAGATGCCAGCCAATCGATAATGCAGTAGCCCCGCAGCCTTCCGCGATTTTCTCTTGAAATAAAACGAAGTCATATAAAGAAATCGCACGACCACCAATTTCCTTCGGTAAGGTTAATTTCGTATATCCGATATTTTTCAAATCATTTATATTTTCATACGGAAATGATCCTAATTCACTTAGTTGATGCTCCCTTTCCATGAACTTCGGAATCAATTTATTTATTTGTTCAATAATTAAAGATTGTTTTTCTGTTTCAACAAATGAGAGTGCCATACTATAATCTCCTTTATGCTCGATTCATAAACCGTTCATTGTGTCATTATGATTATATGAAGCTACCTCTCTATTGTTTCACTATTCCGATAAAAATACAATGTTTTTGACTAATAAGAAAAGTTCCTATTGAAAGATAGGTTCTTTTCTTATTAGTCTCCCTTCAATGCCTTTAACGGCAAAGAGGTTACATATCCAATATACGAGAATAATTCTTTAAAGAAAAATGGTATTTCTGTATCTAACGTTTTATATGCTGATGTCGGCGTTGGTGAAGCATACGCTTCAATATTAATATGTTTTGCGATTCTCATTGCGCGTTTCATATGAAGTGGATCACTTACAATCGTGTATGTGCGTATTCCGTTCTCTATTCCAACTTCCTTCGCATTCTTTAAATTTTCTTCAGTGAAAAGGGATTTTGTTTCAATTAAAATATCTTCCTCTTTTACACCTTGTTTCATTGCATATACTCTTGCAGTACGCGCTTCCTCAAGCTCTGCTTCGAACTTTGTACCACCTGTAAAAATAATCTTTTTAATATTTCCGTTCTTATATAAAGAAATCGCATGATTAATTCTTTCTTTAAATACAGGAGATGGTTTTCCATTCCATGAAGCTGCTCCTAGTACGATACCAGCATCCGTTTTCACGCTATCATCTGTTTTAAAACGATAACTCCAAATATCGTAAGCTGCATAACTTACATATAAAATAGCAGAACAAATCATTAGTAAAAATACTTGAAAGATTCGTCTTTTCTTACTCTTCTTATTTTCTTTCATTTGTAATTGCCTCCGTACATCATCCATACTTCTATAAAAAAACATTTGTATCAAATCGTTTTGTTTGAGTTTATTTAAAAGAAGGAACTTTACTTGTTATTTATGTATAAAAGGGTTTTCATTTAAAATTGAGGATTATCAATTCATTTTCATTTGCGGTTTTCATTACATGTTTTAAATTCATAAGTTTATTACCATACAACTACATTGTAACGAATTTTTTCTCAGAAGGGAACGATGAAACAAAAGGAATTAAAATAAAGTAGCATTTTGTAAGAAAAAAGGTATATTTTTTATGTCTTACGAACAATATACCTTTCAAAACACGAATTATAACTTTTCTTTATACAACTCTAATTTTTCTAACAATTGTTCTTTTACGCCTGGCCATTCACTCGAGACAATACTGTATACAACTGCATCTCTCACATAACCATTCGGTAATTTTCTTTCATTTCTAAGCACGCCCTCTTTTACTGCGCCTAACCTTTCGATTGCTCGTTGTGCTTTTTCATTTCTTGCATCCGTCTTAATTTGTACCCTGAGCATATGCAGTTTTTCAAAAGCATACTGTAGAAGCATATACTTACACTCTGTATTTATACTCGTACGCTGGACACTTGGATGATACCACGTTTGTCCTAACTCGACTGTTTTATCTTCTGCTGAAATATTATATAGACGTGTACTTCCTACAATCGCATTTGTCTGTTGATCCACTACAGCGAAAGGGATTTGCGTACCCTTTCCATAACCTTGTATCGCTTTCTGCACATATTGCTGCATATCTTGCACACTATCCATTTTAGAGATTAAATACGCCCAAATTTCCCGATTTCCTTCTACAACCGAAAACAAAGTTTCGACATCATTACTATCCATTAACCGTAACTTTACTCTTTCGTGAATGATTTCCATTTGTAATCCCCCTTTTTCTTAACTATATCATACAAAGCAACATTTAATTATATAGATATTAAATGTTAAATCCACTTTTAAATGCACTTACATTCAATTTTTAATAACTTCTCACATCATAATCAACCAAAAATCTCTAACAAATATCGTTTACATCTCATTGTATCAAGCTAAATTTATATTGGTTTCGTTTCATATGAAATTTTTCTTTTTCTAATGGTCTAATGTGCGTTCTTTAAAGATTTGCACAGCAAAAACGCTATTTTTTCTACAAATAGATTATTGTTTTTCATTTATGAATCAATTTTTCAGCTTGATAGTATGGATAAATATGGATTATAACCAAAAAATACTATATAATAATAAAGCGAAACTTTAATCAGTTAAAGTTTCACTGTTAATTAATATGGGTTAAATGGGAGGATATAAAAATGCTAGATCAAATTACTTGGGGAACACCAGGCAGCTTATTATGCTTAGGATTCTTTTTTGCGGGGTTAGGAATTTTCTTAAGAAGTATTACGTCATATACAAAAAACAAATAAAACATCAAAAAGGTATTTACTTGATAAAAATACTAAACAAAAGAATTCTTCCTTTTACAGAAGGATTCTTTTGTTTAGTTGTATCTTTTTAAAACTTAAAAGTAACAGTTACCACATGTATACTACTACTATTTTCAATTCTACTTTTTTATACCTGTCCCTTTTTCGTTACTCTATCTTTATAAAGTTAAAATGACTTTGATAATACTTTTCCTTTTAAAGCAACAAATAAGCAATCGGCGTAATGATAAGCAATGTTAATATCGTTCTTTGTACGTACAGAATAATAAGTTCTGATACTTTTAACGGAATATCTGTCGATAAAATACAAGGGATGGATGCTGAGAAAAACAATATAGATGATACCGAAACAACCGCAATGACAAACTTTGTCACAAGTGGTGCACTAACTACTAATAATGATGGTAAAAACATTTCCGCAATACCGACAGATGCCGCTTTAGCAGCTAAGTCTGCTTCTGGCAGTTGTAAAGCCCATGTAAAAGGATAAAAAATATAGCTGACCCAATCAAATATTGGTGTGAATTTCGCTAAGACGATACCAATTAATCCTACTGACATAATGGAAGGTAAAATTCCCATTGTCATAATAAACCCATCTTTTAAGTTCACTGCGATATTTTTTATAATACTCGGTGCAGATTTCGATACTTCTAGCGCATCTTCCCAAGCACGCTCTAACATTTTCTCTTTATAAACAGGCTCTGGGAACCCTTCTTTCGTTACATATGTATCTGGTTTTCTACTAAGGGGCGGGAGTCTTACGGTGATAGCAGTTACGATGAATGTTACAACGAGAGTAGTCCAAAAATAAACATTCCATAAATGCATAATGTCTAATGTTTTTGCGATGATGATCATAAATGTTGCCGATACTGTAGAAAAGCCTGTAGCGATAATGGCTGCTTCTTTTGTCGTATATTTTCCCTCTTTATAAACTCGGTTAGTAATGAGAAGTGCAAGCGAATAACTTCCAACGAAAGAAGCAACCGCATCAATTGCTGATCGTCCAGGTGTTTTCCATAACGGCCTCATAATCGGACGGCAAAACGTACCGATAAATTCAAGCAATCCATATCCGACTAATAATGCTAAAAAAGCCGAACCAATAGGAACGAGTAAACTTACCGATATAACTAGCTTCTCATATAAAAATGGCCCAACATCTGGCGCAAAGAACCAAGCTGGCCCTACTTTCAAACAATATAGTACACCGAAAACGACGCCAACTACTTTTAAAATAGAAAAACAAATGTCTACGAGGGATACATTCCATTTTTTCGTATAAAACGGATAAATCGCACCCATTATCATAACGAGTAGTGCGTAATAAGGTACGATGCTCGGAACCGAGGCTCTAATCCACGACACGATATGATCAATCATTATGGAAGAAGCACCGTTTATCGTAACCGGTACGAAAAACATAAACACTCCTACTAAACTAGCGAGTATAAACCGAAGAATAATGCTCTTCTCACTTCCTGTCTTAATTACATTCCTTTTTAATTCAATTTCACTCAAAATTCTACACCTCCTATTATCTAAATATTCTGTATAATTATATTAAATCCCTTCTTTTCATTTGAAAATTATACAAGCAATAATCTTACTTTTTTATTGTCAGTCTCCAAAAATTATCATATAATATCTTTCATACATGTTACATATACTCATTTTAAACATATATTTTGTAACTAAATTATTTCTTTTTTCAATTTACTCTTTAAATTAATCTACATAAAAATAGAAGGAGAATGGGAATTTGAAAACAATAAAAATAACTATGGCAAGTGCGTTGCTATTTGGTGCTATCATCGCTCCATCTAGCTCTCTAGCTGTGAGTGAAACTGTAACACAAAAAAATAATGCGCAGTTGGGGAATTACGAAGACGAAGATGATTACTACTATCAGTTTCCTGATGTTATTGGCTGGGCAAAGCCGTCCGTTGATTATTTAGTAAAGAAAAAAGTCTTATCTGGCTTACCAGACGGTACATTTGGACCTAATCTTGAAATTGATAGAGCTTCTGCCGCAATTATCATGGCAAAAATATTAAACTTACAAATAGACGCTTCAGCAAAACCATCATTTAAAGATTCTCAAGAACATTGGGCTACTCCTTATATTGCTGCAGTTGAAAAAGCTGGGATTATTAAAGGAGTCGGTAATGGTAATTTCGAGCCTTCTGGAAAACTAACAAGAGCGGCTATGGCTTCTATGCTTGTTCATTCATATAACTTAGACAAAAAAGCCACTGAAAAACTCCCTACTGTATTCCTAGATTTAAAAGGACACTGGAGTGAAAAATCGGCCAACCTTCTTGTTGCTCTTGGTATTTCACTAGGTTATGGTGGTAGTCATTGGTATCCAGATAAAACTATTACCCGTGCAGAAGCTGCAAGTTTAGTTGCTCGCACAGACCAATCGAAAGATAAAGAAATTAAATTAAAGCAAGTTACTATGAAACAACATTATTTTATTTATCCTGAAACCTCTCTTCATTCAGGTATACTTGCTGAATATGCTCCACAAACCGTTACTGTATTCGATGAATCTGAAAATGGATGGATTAAAATTGCTACGGATCATGGGTTAAAGTGGACACCATTAAAAGAGAAACAAGTATACATTGATAAAAACTTTGTTACCTTTGATAGACCGTCAAGAACAGGATACGTGGTTAGTAAATATCCCCCTCAAACTGTAACAGTCGTTGAAGAAAATAGCATCTGGTTAAAAATTCGCACTAGCGAAGGTCTTCAATGGATGAATCCATATTTAAAAGAGGGTGAGGGAAAAGAACTAACATATATACCAAGAACATTTTTCGCTTACGATAGCCCTAATTTTTCTTCTAAAATATCTGGAAAGTATGCTCCACAAGGTGGCATAGAAGAATTAGCTATGGGAGATGACGGATGGGTACAAATTCGTACAGATAAAGGACCAAAATGGATAAACATGTCTTATCTCTTACGTCCAAAGCTCCTCTTAAATGTTCCTGCCATTAATCAATTGCCGGAACTACAAAAAGGAAGTACAGTTGTTTCACTCCAAATGCTTTTAGAATACTATACAGGACGTTCATTAAATAAAGTAGACTTTGCTAATCAAATGCCATTTGATACAACTCGACGCCAGACTACAGGAGATGGGAAAATTTCAGTTTGGGGTGATCCAGACATCGGATTCGTTGGTGATGTAAGAGGAATAAATTATGGTTACTCTATTAACCCGGCACCATTGAAACAATTACTTGATAAACATGCAAGAGGTACAGATTTAACAGGACAGGATTTCTCTGTATTAGAAAGCTATGTACGTAATGGTAAACCCGTTGTAGCGTGGGTAGGAAACAAAATAACTGCTCCACAACTAGAACAAACTTGGAAAACACCTCAAGGTAAAACCGTAAATGGATACAGAAATGCACATACTATTATCATAACTGGTGTAGATGATCGTAACATTTATTATAATGACCCATTAGACGGTAAAAAAGATCAGCCAATGGTAAAATCCCGATTTGAGCACAGTTATAATCAAATGGGTAAAAAAGCTTTAAGTATTGATTAATCATATAAAAAAGCCTATTTTGATCGTATGATTCAAAATAGGCTTTTTTTATTACTTCCCATAATCATCAATAATTACTTGAATGACACGATGCGATTCTTCTGCCACTATCTTATTACTAACCTTATTCGCATCATACGTAATTAACGCCTTCCAAAGTGCCCATCCTCTCGCTCTATTCCACGTTTCTTCATCTATTTGCAGTACTTCTTTAAATATCTTTCTACTACTTTTATCAAAAAATGTCCATGACATCGCTGCATCACAAGCCGGATCCCCTACTCCTAAAATACCAAAATCAATGACGGCACAAAGCTTTCCGTCCTTAACGAGTAAGTTCCCTGGTGCAACATCCCCATGAATCCAAACTGGCTTACGCTCCCACGTTGACTGAAGTGCTAAATCCCAAAGATATTTTAATACTGTTTCATCAAAAACGTCCTTATTATTTTCGATAGCCCCTCTCGCTTCTTCATCGTATACAGATATTAGCCCGCCTCGGTAAAAATTATGTGCTCCAGCTACCGGTCCGTTACTCGCATCAATGGACTGCAATTCTACTAAAAATGCTCCTAAATCCGCTGCAAATTCATTTAAGTCACGAACGTTTTGTGTCGTAACTGTTTCTCCCTCTATCCACTTATTAATAGACCAAGACCATGGATACGATTCAGATGGACTTCCTTTCGCAAGTGGTGTAGAGATGGGTAAAGAAAGCTCCTTACTTAATATAGGTAGCCACTTATTTTCTTTCTCTACTTGCGGTGCATATGCTGCATCATTTGGCAACCTTACACTCATCTCATTCCCTAGGTGAAACGTTCTATTATCATGTCCACTAAACTTTACAGGCTTTACTTCTAAATGCGCCCATTCAGGAAACTGTTCCCCTATCAATCTTTGAACTAACTCAATATGAATTTGATTCATTCACTTATCCCCCTTTTCTTTTGAAATTTATTAAACCCATCTGTACTCCCAACATATTCAAAACCATTTTTCTTATAAAAATCATTCAACGTAAAATTATGTCCAACACAATCTAGTTTCAAAAATTCTTTATCACATTGCACATTCTCATCTACCCACTGTAAAATCCATTCTCCAATCCCATTCCCCTTATACTTCCGTTTCACCGCAAATCTATGAATATATAATGAATTAGAAACTTCCTCTTTACCAAAAATATATTCATCCCATTCATTTTGTTTAGGAGATACTGTAACTGTACCGATAATTTCATCTTCTTTCGTAGCCACATATGTATATTTCTCTCTTATACATTCTAGTATTTCAGCTGTAGCCTCTCCGCCTAACAGATACTGCCACTGATCCACTTCTTTATGTTGTAGCCACTGTGCTACTTCTTTTAATAGAGTAATAATGTTATCGCTTTCCTCTTCAGTAGCGGTTCGAATTGTATATTCTTTACTTATATTTCTCTCCATATTGCCGTTCCCCTTTCAAACCTTACTGCTCTCTTTATTAATTTACGTTTTATACATTATATACCAAAAATAATTATTACAACTTCAAAGTATCTATTTTACAACTTGTATTTCATCCAAAAACCGTCTCACTACTAGTGAAACGGTTTTAATTCCTTAAGCATTCACTTCGTCTTCACAAAATAATATAAAAACCATACCGCATGATTTTGTTCATCGGCAGCTATTCTGCGCAATAACTCTTTCAGATGTGCATCCGATGTCTCATCTGCAATTTCCAAATAAAAATCCACTGTCTTCTGTTCATCTTGTATTGCGAATTCTAATCCTTGTAAGTACGTATTCGGACATTCTTCTGTAATTTGTGGTTTTGGCTGCTGACCAGTTAAATTTGTATAGATCTGTACAAACTGATGAAAATGCTTTATTTCATCATTACGAATTTCAAGAATTTGATTTCGTTCCGCCGCATTTGGAGCCATATTAGCTAATTTCGCATAGCAATTTATAGCACTAAACTCTCCATTAATTGCTTTCTCAATATCACGAATCAGCTTATCATTCTGCCTATACCAATCATAATAATTCGAACTATACATCGTATCCCCTCCATTATTTCACATAACATTTTATGCAATTTGAAATAGTAGGAGCATGTATACAAAATGAATCATAAATACGAACTCTCCATTTCCCTATAGACTAATAATCATTTCACCACAAAAAGAACGCTTCACTACGAGTGAAACGTTCTTTTTTCTAAGCTTTTAATTCTGTTTTATGTTCCTTTATTGCACTACGTTTGAAAGCAGTCGCTAAAATAATAACCATACTTACCGCACCAATCCACACAAGCACAGTAAGGGGTGTACTCCAGCTAAATCCTTTTCCAAAGAAGAAGATTTCTCTAAGTCCTTCAATCATAAATTTCATTGGTAACCATGAGTAAACCCAGTCTTGATAAAATGGCGACAACATTTCAGGTGCTAGTGATAATAACGGTGCCCCAAAGAATAGTAAAAGTGCAAATAAACCAATTCCCTTTAGTCCAACTAATGAAAGTACCGCCGATATCATTAAGAAGAAACTAAACGATGTAATAGATAAAAACAGTGCCGTATCAGTGAAGTTTGAAATATTTAGTCCTACCACTCCATCCGCAATCCATGTAAGACCGAACCCAATTACAAGTGCGGCAATTGCGCCTGTTATGATTTGCTTTAGTTTTAATAAAAAGTTCTCGTTTCTTGTACGAATCGGCATTTTATTTATCGCAATAAAGATAATCGCTGCACTCGCTAAACTTGCGATCCATAACGGCTGGAATAATGAAATTGGCGAGTTACCGTTCGCACTATTTTTGCCGATTTCATTTACATTTGTTACTTTTTTCGTAATCGGTGTTACTATATTTAAAACTTGATCTGCTGTTAATGTAGCCCCTTTTGCTTTCAATCCTTCTAATATTTGTGCACGGACATTATTGTTCATATTATCAACGATCGCATTTAACATTTGTCCTGCCATAGTTGATGCTGCTGTATTCATTCCTTGATTTATGAATATTTCTACCTCTGGCAAAGACGGCTTTGGTGTTCGTAGTGATGCCTTCTTTGTACTAAAGTCTTTCGGAATGACTAATGCTGCGTAATACTCTTGATTATTTAAACCTTTTTGCACGGATTCCTTATTTTTTACTTCTACCCACTTTACCGCAGGTTCTTCCTCTGATTTTGATGTCTTTTTCATATTATCAACAATTGTTTGCCCCATGTTCATTTTCGGTTGATTCGGAATTTCTACTCCTTGATCCTCATTTACAATTGCGATTGGTAAATTTTTCGGCTGAGGTTGAACGGTTGGAAATAATGTTAATGAAAAAATAAATACAACAAGTAGTGCAAGAACCGGTGATAACAATAAAAGTTTATTTTTAAACATTTTCTTTTCTCCTCCTTACATTTAATTTATAATAACCAACAACGTGTTGTTTATTTATATTTTGAATTATATGTTCGAGTTGAACCTTATACAATAATCAAAAATCGTGAATGTGTCGGTTATAAGACACTTTCTTGAAATGTGTTGGCTAAAATTAAGGAGGGACATGCTTTGCGCGATAGTAATTTAGATTTACGTGTTGTTCGTACGAAAACTGCCATACGAAATGCATTGGTGGAATTAATTGAAGAAAAAGGTTTTGACGCCATTACAGTGAAAGATATTACAACGAAAGCAAACATTAATCGCGGTACTTTCTATGCGCACTATCAAGATAAATTTGATTTAATGACAAAATGCCAAGAAAACATTATGTATGAGTTTTCTAGCATTGCCAAAAAGAGATTCCCAGAAGTAATTGCGGATCTCGGATCGAATCCTTCTCCAACAATGCCCTTTCTACTCATCACTTCTATTCTTGAATTTCTAAATGAAAATAGTGATTTTATGAAAGCTGTATTAAGCCCAAAAGGAGATTTATCTTTTCAAACAAAGTTGAAAGACTTTATGTGGAAAACATTATTTGAAGATACGAATGGTGCTCTCATTAATAAGGAGAATTTACTTGTTCCAAGCCAATACTTAACTTCTTATATGGCATCCGCTCATATAGGTGTCATCCAGCAATGGTTAAATAGTGGCCAAAAAGAAACACCTGAGGAAATTGCTCGTATTTTATCAACAATCGCAGTTCATGGACCTTTTTATGCAGCTGGTTTAAAGAAATAAGCCCGCTTGCTTAGTAATTTCTATTATTTTATTAATAACTTGAAATTTATGTTTCTGTAAAAAAGCTGTTGAAAGGACTCCCCTTCAACAGCTTCTACATTATTAACGATATAAACGAACTGCACCTGCAGAGTTATCATCTGCTTGTCCAACTACTTCAAATTTCAATCCAAATTTCGGTACTTTACGTCCTGCATCTGGGATTAAGTCGTTCATATATGCTTTAGAATCATCAAATTTCGTTACACCTGGTAATCCTTTGTAATCATATGTTCCGCGTGTTGGAGATACAACTTTCCATGCTGGCGTTTGGTTAAAGGAGAACGCAGCATCTGCGATTTGGAATCTTGTACTATTTTTAACAGTTGGTTTTCCGTTTAGCGTTCCAACAATTGCCTCTGGGTGAGAGTCAACAACTCCTAAGAAACCTTCACCTGGATGTAAACCAACCCAATTATCTGTAAAGCTAGAGTCTGCATACCATACAAGAAGACCTGTATTATACGGTACACCACTGCTATATTTTAACGCTTGATCAGCACCAGCATAGTTTCTCCACTCTAAATAGTAGTTATGCTTCTTCTTATCAAAACCGTCTGCTACAACGAAACCATCTAATTTAAATTTCGTTTCGCCTTCTGCATCATCAGAGAACACAACATTTTCATCTACAGTTAATGTAGCATTATCAAAAGTAAAACCGGTCGGCGCTAAACCACCATCTGTAATGTATTCGAATACTAATTTTACTTTTTGACCTTTGAATTTGCTTAAATCATAAGACTTATCTACCCATTTACCATCTGTTGTGTCTAGACCATTTTTTACATTCTTTTCACCAATTCGATCCACTAACGTTTTCGTACCATCTTCTTTCACTGCATGTACTTCAAGGAAATCATAATCCGTTTCAATTTCATACATTGATTTGTAATCAAACTTCGCATTTGTTGCATTTGTTAAATCAAATACTGGCGTTTCTAATGTTGTATGAAGATTATCACCTTTTGTACTATAGTAGTACTTCTTACCGAATGCAGGCTGAATACCTTTTACTTCTTTATCTGGTAAGTTAACACGAATCAGTCCAGGACGATTTGATTTCGTCACACTTTGATCTAAATACGTCGCATAACCGATACCGCGATTTAATTTATTATAGTCAACCTCTACAATATTGGCCCAGTTCCCGCCCATGTTCTTTTGAAAGAACTCTTTGTTTTGGGGAGAAAAACTCGGTGGTGTTGTTCCTGCAATTTTACCAGCCCAGCTACCGCCACTCATAACAGACCAAGAGTTAATTGGCTCACCCGCTCCTGTGTACTTCGTATCATACTCATCTGGAAGACCTAAATCATGACCAAATTCATGTGCGAATACACCAACTGCTCCGTCTTCTGGCTCAATTGTGTAGTCGTATGCTGCCATTTTACCGCCCCAGTTATCAACTTTTGCTTTTGTTCCTTCAATTGGATATGGTGTTCCAAGGTGCCAACGATGTGACCAAATTGCATCATCACCTAGTCTACCACCGCCTCCATCTTGCCCAACTCCAGCGTGAATAACCATTAAGTGATCAATCAGACCATCTGGTTCATTTTTATTACCATCACCATTATTGTCATATTGATCATATTCGTCAAATTCAGATAAATCAATACCACTTTCTACAGCCGCATTTAATGCCTCTTTTACAAAATCACGTGGCCCTTTTGGTCCCATATTATCATGACCGCCATCTCCTGCATCTGCGCCATAATCTGCCGCATTACCAGGAACTGTCAACCACTTTGTTACTGTCCCATCTACTGTATAACTACCACCAGATTGCTCTTCATAATATTGTTTAAATGTTGGTACTTTTGAACCATCAAAGAGTGTATATGGCTCATTACCAAATAACATTTTTTGATAATGTTCTGGATTAAAATCATTTGAATACATATAACCTGGTACTTGATCAATATTGTTATGCTTAAAGTCAGCAAACTCTACTAGCAATACAAGAACTTTATCTTTACGAACATCACCGTTATATTGTTTTTGCTTCGCTGAAGTAGTTGGTACTTTGCCGTTTAATCCCCCTTTAACCGGCTCCTGTCCAACTACCGGGCCACTAGCAGGTTGATCTGCTTTTTCTTTCTCATTTGCTTTTGCATCTTTGACTTTTTTCAAAAAGTCAGCAGCTTCTCTCGTAACACTATCCCCCGCTGCTGGTTCTTTTCCAGCATTTTCACCTTTTTTCTTCTCTACGTATTTTTCAACAGCTTTTAATGTGTCTTCTTTCGACGTAGATTCACTAATTACACCGCGGTTCTTGAGCGCATCTGCTAAACGCTCCTCTTGAATTAAATTTTCATCAATTGGACTTAAAGTTCCTGCATTAGACGGCGTTGCCGCATAAGCAGATTGACCCCCATACCCAAATGTGCAACTAAGCACAGCTGCCGCCGCAAACGTAGACAGCACTTTAAAAGGCTTTTTCTTCATCCCTATTCCTCCCCAATATTAAATACGATACAATGTTTATATATTATAGAAAATTCAGATAATTAACAATATATTGTCTTGATTTGTAATATTTTTGAAAAAATCCTTTATTTTAGATGAACATACATTCTGATTCATCAATGTTTCAGGAAATATTGATGAAAGTTGATAAAAATATTAAAATCTCTGTATATCATATGCTCCTTTTTATTTCAGTCTTCCGTTTCAATAAAAATCATAAAGAAATCGTCCACTAAATATAGTGGACGATTTCTTTATTTATCTAAAATACAACTACAGCACTTCAATATACCCTTCTGTTCCATGTACTCGAATTCGTTGCCCATCTTTTATTAATTTCGTAGCATTCTCTACCCCAACAACTGCTGGCAATCCATATTCACGTGCAATAACTGCCCCGTGCGTCATAAGTCCGCCGACTTCAGTGACTAATCCTTTTATAGATACAAATAATGGTGTCCAACCAGGGTCAGTAAAAGCAGTAACTAATATATCTCCCTCTTCTAAATTCGCATCTTCCATGTTTAAAATAACGCGAGCCCTTCCCTCAATAACTCCAGAAGAAACAGGCAGACCTACAATCGCGTCAGCTGGGAGGTTTTCCCGTTTATATTTACCTGTAATGATTTCTCCATCAGACGTCATTACACGCGGAGGTGTTAGTTTTTCATATAATTTGTAATCATTTTTTTGTTTATGAATAAGCTCGTAATCTAGTTTATTCGTGCGGACGACTTCGTGAAGCTCTTCAAAAGTTAGGTAGTATATATCATTGATTTCATGAATGACACCGCTTTGCACAAGTTGCTCAGCTTCTTTCAATAACGCCTGCTTATATATGAAATAACGATTAATCATGCCGTATTTCGGGTATTCACGATAACCGATAAAATTACGGATGTTACGAATCATTCGTTTCGTTTCTTCTATTTTTTGTTTACCATCCGGCAAATGCTGCAATCGATCTAATAATTCTTCTTCTTTTTTCAAAGCTTCCTGCAGTCCTTCTTCAAACTTCCGCTTACTAGCACCAGCTTCAAAATCTCTTATGTTATTTAAAATCATTGGGATAATTGTAGTTGGCTTTTCACTCCAACGCATTTTCGTAATGTCAATTTCTCCGCTGCATCTCATTCCGTATTTATTTAGAAAAGCATCAATCGCCTCTCGAGCTTTTTCCCCGCCTTTAAACTGAACTAATTCATCTAAAAAGTTGTCATCTTCTACATGTTGTAAATACGCAATAACTTCTTCGTACGGCCGAATCACATCAGCAACATCGAGTAATGCTAAGCCCATTTCCGACGTAATATTGTTTTGTACCGATTGAGAAAGCGTGTCTGCTGCATTCTTTTCACCTAACCATTGTTCCATTTTTTCATTGATCCATGTTGAAGCATTCATACCCGCCATAATGACCGCCATGCTTTGCGGATGAAATAATATTTTCTTTAATTGCTGAATATCTTCAAAAATAAAATCAAGTACATCCACCCCTGATTTCGTTTGCATGTTTCGTTTTAACTCTTCGATTGATGCTTGACTCATCTTTATTAAATCCGTAACGATTGCCGGATTGTTTTCGACTCCTGGTTGTGAGCTTACAGGTGACCCACTTTTATCAACACTCTTTCCTGCTTCAACATCCGGTAACAATTTAATAAAATCATCTCGCTCGACTACAGTCGTTAATGCATCTTTAATAAGCGGTTCCGAATTCCCTATCGTATTTAATAAAAGTTCTCTACTTGTTGGCGAAGCCAATCTTTGTGCAACATCAACAAACAACCTTCCCCCAGCATGAAACCTCGGTCCAAAAGATGTTAACTGGAATAAAGACATTCCTAATGGCTTCAAAGGATCTGTCATCATTTGCTGATGACCAACCGATACATACACATGATTTTCCCCATCATTTGCTTCTGGAATTGGATATAAAGTCGTGATTGGGCGACTTTGGACAATATAAAATGTATCCCCAGCTAAACACCATTCAATATCTTGCGGACAACCAAAATAAGCTTCAATCTGTCTTCCAATCTGTGCGAGTTGTAATATTTGTTGTTCAGATAATGTTTGAATCTTTTGCTGAGCTGAATTAATCTGTTTCGTCTCTGTTCCTCCCTCTTTTAAGGCGTAGATAGCTACTTTTTTAGTTGAAATCACCTTATCGACGATTTTCCCCTCTTTTACTTTATAATTATCAGCAGAGACGAGTCCTGATACTAATGCCTCGCCAAGTCCAAAACTGGCATCGATTGATAACATCTTTCGGTTAGAAGTAACCGGATCAGCAGTAAATAAAATGCCTGAAGCCTCAGGGAAAACCATTTTTTGAACAACAACACATATAGAAACTTGATTATGTTCAAAACCATTTTGCATACGGTATATGACTGCTCGCTCTGTAAATAAAGAAGCCCAGCACTTTCTTACATGCTGCAAAATTGCTTCTTCTCCGATAATATTTAAATACGTATCTTGTTGACCAGCGAACGAGGCATACGGTAAATCTTCAGCCGTAGCACTAGAACGCACGGCATACGCATGTTCATTTCCAAAACATGAGAGATAATGAGCTATCGCTTCCACTACATCAGAAGGAATTTCTACTGCCATAATGACTTCTCTAATCTTCTTACTAATTTCACCAATTTGAGCTTGGTCTTCACGTTTCAACTTTGTTAGCTGCTGTAACAAAGTTTGAAGATCTTCATTTTGCTCGATAGCCTTTTCATATCCTACCGTTGTAACACAAAAACCTTCTGGTACTTGTATACCTGGAATGTTTGATAACTCCCCTAAATTCAAACCTTTTCCACCAACGAGTGAAAGCTGTGTTTTTTCTATTTCCTGAAAATCGAGAACGAAAGAACTCATATAACATCTCTCCTTATTTTGCATGTGTTCTTGATTGTAGCAGTAGTACATGAGAATAAACAGTCTATTTCGAACTTGATTTACATGATATAATTAAGTTAGGAAGAGATTAAAAAATGCCATTAATTATCACACACAATTCTTACCTCAACAAATGGTATATAACCCGAAATACGCTTTAGTTTATCCTCCTGTGAGCCTTTTCACAGGAGGTTTTATACATACATATATTATTTATAATTAATCAGTTCTCCTATTTTTCAAAATCATATTCTATGTCATAGTAACACTTTTTAGAATTTATATATACCTTCTAATTTTTCTAAAAAAAGGATGATTGTATTGGAAATGAAAGAGCTTCAAGGAGTTTATGATGATGTTATTAGTTTAGGACAAAATTGTTATACTGCTATTCATCTGAAAAAATATAGGCTGCGGAAATATTCAGGTCCTCTAGATTGGTTTGAATCACCGAATCTTTCTTCTATCAACAAATTATTGAAAAATAATTTTATAGACTTTATGGATTTAAAAAACATGCACGCAATGCCGGATCAAAATATTGTGTTTAATGATGGCGTGATACAACCTGTTTTTTCTCATATTATAAAAGACACAAAATATAACGTAACATCCTATCATGATTTCCCTGTTATTCCGAATGAAGATTGGTTCATCACATACCATGATTTTAAACAAAAATTAGATCGAAGAATTGATAATTTTTACGAAAAAATTCATAATTCACAATCCATTTTATTTGTTAGATGGGGCGGAAACTTGACTGAAGCGCTAGAATTACAAACAGTTTTATCAAATATTGTTAAAAATAATTTTAAGATTCTTTTACTCTATCCAACAGGACTTGAAAATGAAATAAACGAATTAGAATGGGGGCTAGATCATGTGTTTCCCATTCAAGTTTCAAGTAATTATCAAAATAAAAGAACTTGGCATGTCCTCTTAAAAGATATACACTTACACTCAAAAAAATAGTATAAACTACGACTTTAAAATCAATATTCTTTGTTTACATTTTATATAAATTGACATATCTCCCCCTTAATTCTAAGACTAAATTATTGTTTTTTGTAATCCCCCACTCATTCTTTTCTCAAATGCTTCAAAATGGATTTTCAAAATTAGGGAACTATAATGTTGTATAACATATATTAAGGGGGATAAAAAGTGGACAATGAAATGAATTATGGAAGTGATTACAAGTTTATTCCGGCAACTTCAATTGAAAGTGGGCATGGCCTCGAAGTATTGCCTGATTTATTTTGT
Source organism: Bacillus sp. SH7-1 (assembly GCF_008042405.1). Taxonomy (NCBI): domain Bacteria; kingdom Bacillati; phylum Bacillota; class Bacilli; order Caryophanales; family Bacillaceae; genus Bacillus; species Bacillus sp. SH7-1. Next base: position 433,429 of record NZ_QNUD01000007.1, on the reverse strand, counting down.
TACACAATTCAAATCGTCAACATCTGTTTTGTTGGACATCCGCATACCAATAATTTTGTTTTAGTTGATGCTGGAATGCCTAAATGTGCAAATGAAATTATCTCTGTCACTGAGAAGCGATTTGGTACAAATAGTCACCCAAAAGCAATTATTTTAACTCATGGGCATTTTGATCATATTGGGGGAATAATTGAACTCATCAAGTATTGGGATGTTCCAGTCTATGCACATCAAATGGAAATACCGTTCCTGACTGGACAACAAAGCTATCCTGAACCAGATCCAACAGTTGAAGGTGGTATGGTAGCGAAAATGTCGCCTCTGTTCCCTAACGAACCGATTGATTTAGGAAATAGCGTAAAAGTACTACCTGCAGATGGAACTGTTCCTCATATGCCAGAGTTTAGATGGGTTCATACACCAGGACATACTCCAGGGCATATTTCATTATTCCGAGAAAAAGATCGAACTTTAATTGCTGGGGACGCTTTTGTTACAGTGAAGCAGGAATATCTATATAAAGTATTTACTCAGGAACAGGAAATCAGCGGACCACCTCGTTATTTAACAACAGATTGGAACGCTGCTAAAGAATCCGTTATTAAACTAGCAAAGTTAAAGCCTCTAGTCGCTATTACTGGACATGGGGTACCGATGTCAGGTGAATTGCTATCAACAAGCCTCAAAACACTCGTTCAAGAGTTTGATGAAATTGCTGTACCTGATTACGGAAAATATATAGATAAAAAGATGCATTAAACGCGAAAATACTTTATTTATTTTTATATTAACGAATCAAAATATAATACAAAATCAAAACACCAAAAAATATTAAGTTTCATTTGAAAAAACATTGCACTTAGGCAACATCTCTATTATAAGAATGGAACTACCCTTTGTGAATAAAGCTCGATATTCCGCAAATACTATCCATAGTATAAGCCTGCTTCTTACCCAGGTTGTACTTCTTACCATTAAAGGGTGATTAAAACGGGTTACGCTATATAAAAGCATAATCCGTTTTTAATGAAATATTTTATTCCATATACGTTTGAAAAATGGAGGAAAATGATGAAACATATTGTTGCTTTATTAATTAAATACACAGCGATAACTGCAGTATTACTAGTCATACTTAGTATCTTTAAAGGCATTTCAATTCCTAGAGTATTACTCATTTCTCTTTTCCTTACAGGAGCTGCCTATTTAATCGGAGACCTCTTCATTTTACCTAAATACGGAAACATGATTGCTACAATGGCAGATTTCGGATTAAGCTTTTTCGGCACTTGGTTATTAACATCCTTGTTTACTAATTTAGATGCTACTCGTAATATTGGACTTTCTTCATTTATAGCCGCTTTAATTATTGGTGGAACAGAAGTTTTCTTCCATATTTATATGAAGAGGCTAGTGCTACGTAACGACGATGAATTAACAAATCACAATCATATTCAACATGATAAATATGCTATGGAAATGTCAGATGAATATATAGATTCTTCCACAATAAATAAATCCAAGCTTGAGGATACATCTAAAAAATAAAAAAGTGGCCAACGCCACTTTTTTATTTTTGTTTATTACGCTTGATCAGAATTTCTTACATGTAATGGAGGTGGAACTACCCATCCCTTTTTCTTACTTAAACGTAGCAGCGTTACACCTGCCTGCGCTTTTTTCATATGAAATTGTCCAAATAACATGCCTACATCTTCTCGAAGACATTTTCCCATCACTTGACTACATGTCACAAGTCCAGCTGCTAATCCTGTAGAAACAGCTGCAGCAATTTCAGCATCATTAATACGTGCTCCAGGAGGAATGTCTTCGATAGATGCAACTGGTCGTTCTGGAGGAGCAGGCGGTAAAGCGACCCCATTAATTTTTAAAAGAGCTTTTAATTCTTCTATTTCCGAATTCATATCATTTTCAATTAAGCCTTCTAAAAACTTTTTCAAATCTTCGTCACCTGTGTGATTCATAAATACTTGATGGCTTGCAATTGCCCCCTGTGCAGCAAGGAGATAACTCCAAATATCAAATACTTCTCCGTAATGTAAAGGTTCATTTTGAGGATTTCCACTTAATATACCCATTTTTAAATTCCTACCTTTCGAAAATATCATAATAAATATTGATTTCAATATTGAAATCAAATTTTTAAGTATACTTTTTCCTGCAAAAGATTTTCTACTATGCATGGAAAACACCTTTCCAACACTGCGTGTTTATTGTTTAGGAAAGTAGTTTACAAATTAAATACCCAAAGATTATGAAAGAAGATTATCAATAATCTTTGAGTGAGAATTCATTTACTATAAGGGTTTGTTTTTATACATTCACAAAAGAAATTGATTTATATATCTGCTATATTGTATGCCAATTTACTTAGCGGTTAGCTCTACCACCAAGTTGCTGTTCAGCCATTGCTACTAAACGTTTTGTAATTTCACCACCAACAGATCCATTTGAACGAGCTGTTGCGTCTGCACCAAGTTGTACACCAAACTCTTGTGCAATCTCATATTTCATTTGATCAAGTGCATTCTCGGCACCTCGAACTAACAATTCATTACGACTTCCATTATTTTTATTTGTCATATCGTTTCACCTCCAATGTTTTTAATATGCTTCAAATTATGAAATAATAATTATCCTTTTTGTGGGAATTAGATTATGAATAAATATTGAGTTTCTTCTTAAAATAGGGCAGAAGACACAAGAAAGAAGAGTTGTTATAACATACTGTCATAACAACACTATGTATAGACTCCTCTTTACTAAAGATTTCTGTTTTGCCAAGAGATACATATAAATTATGAAAAATGATTCCTAAGGAGACATGAGATGAAAGCTGTAACCTATCAAGGTCCAAACCAAGTACAAGTTAAACAGGTGGATGATGCAAAGTTAGAGAAAAAAGATGATATTATTGTAAAAATTACTTCAACTGCTATTTGCGGTTCTGATTTACATTTATATCAAGGCAACATGCCTTTACCTCCAGGGTACATTATTGGTCATGAGCCAATGGGAATTGTTGAAGAAGTTGGTCCAGATGTTACTAAAGTAAAAAAAGGAGACCGTGTTGTAATCCCCTTTAACGTTGCTTGTGGACATTGTTTCTATTGCCAACATGAAATGGAAAGTCAATGTGATAACTCGAACCCTCATTACGATTCTGGTGGATACTTTGGTTACACAGAGAAATTTGGTAATCATCCAGGCGGACAAGCTGAATATTTGAAAGTTCCTTTTGGAAATTTCACTCCATTTGTTATACCAGAATCATGCGAACTTGAAGATGAATCCCTACTATTTTTATCAGATGTTTTACCAACAGCCTATTGGAGTGTAATAAACGCAGGTGTTAAGCGAGGTGATACTGTTATCGTTCTTGGTTGTGGCCCTGTTGGATTAATGACACAAAAATTTGCCTGGATGCAAGGTGCTAAACGTGTAATTGCAGTGGATTACTTAGATTATCGGATGAATTATGCAAAAAAGATTAACAATGTTGAGGTATTTGAGTTTACAAAATCCCCCGATATGGGAGAACATTTAAAGGAAATTACACATGGTGGTGCCGATGTAGTCATTGATTGCGTAGGGATGGATGGAAAAAAATCGCCTCTAGAATTTCTGGAACAAAAATTGAAATTACAAGGCGGAACTCTCGGCCCTATTCAAATAGCTACGAAAGCCGTAAGAAAATATGGAACGGTTCAAATGACCGGCGTTTATGGCGGCAACTATAATGCCTTCCCACTCGGTGCATTTTGGGTTAGAAATATTAATCTTAAAATGGGACAAGCACCTGTCATTCATTTTATGCCGGAACTATTTGAAAAAATAACAAATAAAGAATTTGATCCAAAAGAGATTATTACGCACAAAATCCCCCTTGAAGAAGCGAGCTACGGTTATCAAATTTTCAATAATCGTGAAGATGATTGTATAAAAGTCATTTTAAAACCTTAAAGATACAATGTATTATTCTTAATGAAAAGATAAGATTACACTCCGTAATCTTATCTTTTTTATTAAATTTTAAGTATCTATTCTCCCATTTTCATCTCACATCGAAAATAGTTATTTCCAAAAACTTTGCATTTTGAGATAGTAATTAACTGGTAAAAAAATGAATTTTAGTATTAACTAACCAATTAGGATAGAAAATGGTGCCTATGATACTTATATTTTCGTTTTATTCCACCAGCTTCTATAGTTAATTGATTAAGTGTATCTGGAAGCGTATATCGATATAACTCTTCGACATATACAGACAATCTTGTTTTGGAAGTATTACATGATTTGTATGATATTGTAACAAGACTTGTATCGTTTCCCGCTTCTCCATGTCTTGTTGCGTTTGTCATTTCCTCTTGTAAACAGCGATAGAAAGTTCTATACAGTTTTGTTTAATAACACTACATTCTGTATGGTTTCTTAAAAAATTTCAGTAAAAGAATATATTAATTTTGAAGTGTACAAATAGGGAGAGTGACTTCAACTATAGTCCCCTTATTCATTTCACTCTCAATAAATATCTTTCCCTGATGTGTTTCAATGATTTTATAACAGATCATTAACCCTAAGCCAATCCCCTCTTCTTTAATACTATAAAAAGGTTCTCCGAGGTATGGTATACGTTCTTTTGGAATCCCACACCCTTGATCGATAAAACGAATGCTTACTTGATTATTATCAAGTATATTTAATTGAATGAGAATTTCCCCTCCCATCGGCATAGATTCAATTGCATTTTTTAATATATTAACAAATACTTGTTTTAATTGATTTCCTTCACATGAAATCAATGGAATACCAGGGTTAAGATCAATTCTAAATTTTATATTATGCATCATTGCTTGAGGTTGTAGTAGCATTAAAACTTGATCCATTAGCACACTAATGTCATTAGGCTGTATTTTTACCACCTGTGGTTTGGCTACCGCCATAAATTCAGTTGTAATGCTCTCTATACGCTCAATCTCTGATGATACTATATTAATATAACCCTGATTATTCTCATTTTCCGTTGATTTTAGTAATTGCATGAACCCTTTCATTGCAGTTAATGGATTATTAATCTCATGAGCCATTGCAGTCGCTAATTGTCCTACAACAGCAAGTTTTTCAGATTTTCGTAATAATTCTTCTGTTTTTAGCCGTTCAGTGATATCACGAGAAATACTTAGGAAAACCTTTTTACCATTTAAGTTAAAAACACGAACACTAAACTCAGTTGTTATTACTTTTCCTGTTGGAAAAACATATTCATCTTGCAAAGTGAAGGAAGTTTTTCCCTTTTTAATTTTTTCTAATAACCTTACGATCATTTGAGAATCTTGTGGTACTATATTTGAAAATGATAATGAGAGCAACTCTTCTCTACTATATCCAAATCTTATACACCCAACAGGGTTTACCTCAATAAATCGACTTGGAGCATTATCTTCATTCAGCTCTACTACATATACCGCATCAGTTGCTTGTTCAATTAGTGCACGATACTTCATTTCACTATCTCTTAATTGCTGGTGTAATCGATGCCGTTCTCTTTCTGCTTGTTTTCTTTCAGAGATGTCTCTGCATATCGCTGATAAAGCTATCACATTTCCTCTTACATCTAGTATAGGAGAAACTGTCAGACTGATATCAAGAAGACTCCCATCGCTCCGTTGTCTAACAGTTTCTAATCTAGTAACTACCGATTCACCTGTTAGAATTTTCTGAATATTTTTAAGCGATTCTTCCATTAAAAAATCTGGTACACAAGGTAATCTCTTACCTATGATTTCTTGTGATGACCACCCAAATATCTTTTCATAAGCTTTATTGGCTTGTAAAATATGCCCTTCTCGATCAGAAATGGTAATAGCATCTAGATTGTGCTTTATAAATGATTCCAATAATTCTTTGGTAGCGCTTAATTCTGATTCTACCTTTTTCCTTTCGGTTATATCAACTGTAGAACCAACAACTTCAATAACTTTTCCATTTCGTTTAATCGGCCTAAGCGCAATAAGAATAATAGTTTTATCATTTGGCCAAGGTAATTCAAATATAATTTCTTTTCCTTCCCATGCCTGAAGATAGTACTTCATCAATTGTGGAACTAAATGTGGAGGAATAATAGAAGCATCAATAGTACGTAAGCTTTTTCCTACCACCTGTTCAGAATAAAATCCGTTTTGATAATAAAACTGTCCATCACATAAAGTGTGTATAAAGTGCTTACCCACTTTTTTAAATTTAAAAATTCCTCCTTGAAGCTCATGTACGGTATCTGCAAGTTCTTGCTTCGATTTTTTTAATTCTCGATTCATTTTAGATAAGTCCTGTGTTAAATAATACAATCTCTGGTAGGCTTCCATAAGAAATAGCCCAATTAAAAGTCCTAACGCTATATATAATAAGCCTCCTGTGTAAAGTAATGTAGTATTAAATAACATGCCAACTAACCACTTTATTCCAATAAAAATAGAAAAATAGAAAGATGCACTTTTAAAAGGATGTAGTTTTTTAAAATAAGTTTTAAAAGTAGAAAATAGAATCCCCATACCTAAATAAGCAATCACAGGAGGTTCCCAATACCCTCCAATGTAAAAGATACGCATTACAATTATACTAATTAACGTAATCCAACCAGCAATACGACCAAAGTAAATAAAAGATAGAATAAGAGGAACAACTCGAAGATCGTAGGAAAATCCCATGTATGGAAAAGAAAAGAACATTAACGTAACTGCAATAATCCCTCCATAGAGCTTTTCGAAATATCGACTAGAATTAATTGTAAACACTTGAATAAATATTGCTGCGCTAACTAATAAAGAAAAAATAGAAAGGTTGATGAAATAATCTTTAATAATCATGTAATGTCCCTCCTTGCATTAAGTGTATTCGACAAAAAAGCTAAAAATCCTACAAATTGTATAAACAGTTCAAATGCATAAATTTTAAACTAGGATAAAATCTAGAAAAGTAAATAAGGGGCACAGCAGATGAGATATTTTAATGAAAAATAGTTCAAAAAAGATAATAGTAACCGTTGATACTATTATCTTTTTTCTTTAAGTTATCGTAATATGTCTGAAACTCTAAGGGACGTGGTATGTCGTTTCATCGAACAATCATTATGCGCTAAGTTCATGAATATAGAAATTTCATCTGAAACTTCCGAAAAATAACACAAAAAACAAAACTATCTTTAAAACTAGAAAAAGCCTATATAAATGTCAACTAATCTATGTACAAAAACGTTCACTTAATTTGGTATAAAATTACTCCACTTAGGAAGCTAAGTAATTCTTCAGGGTTGATTAGAACACCTGTAGATACTTCAGGATAACTACATAATTGTATGAGTAATGCACTTGAAACCTTTCGTTAAAACCATACACATAATACAACTAACTCCTTGGTTCAATATTTACTTTTTCGTTGAACAAATTCTTTTTCTTGTGCAAAGTATTCTAGGATATAAGGAGATTTTTCAATTAACTTGGTATCTAGTTTATTGTCCAGCTCCAATTACTTTGTTACTTTTCAGATTCAGTTCATTATATTTTGTACTTTGTCTTTATACACAACATATTCTTTACCATCCACTACTGCTACTACCACAAATTCATCATTTGGATTGAATGAAAGCCAATCAGCCCACATGTTAGTATTAGCCCCTCCACTCCACATATTATGAACAGTGTTTTTAGTTAAATTCATAACTTTATAAGACGCATTTGGCGCATTTGTTCCAGTCTTTATTTCAAAAGTGTATGCATTATGAATCTTTTTATAAAAGTATAAAACGTTTGCTGGACGAAGCTGATTCAAAAAATCCTGTTCTTTTTTCTCTGCAATTTTTATCCCTTCTTGCAAAGTGACAACATCTGTTTTTAATGTTTTCCAACTGTTTTTCGCTGCATTCAAGCTAGGGGTTAAGAATTTATATTTATTTTGATCAGCTTTTTGATCAGCTTTATCAATATGTCCCAGTACACCCGAATATTGAGAATCTAAATCCTCCCATTGTGTAGACATATAAGTAAGAGCAGTGATAGCACTATCAAGCATACTATGCATATCACTAATATTATGAAATGCAACTCCAACTACACGATTCAATGTTATTTTATAATCTACATTCTGACGCAATTTTGCTAATTCAGGTTCTAGCCAACCTAACTTACCTCTTGCATCACCTATCATTATGCCACCAGCAATCAAGGTTGGAATAAAGGGGATTTTCACCATGTCTAATCCCTTAGATTCTATGTCTTTTTGATATTTTACTTGTCCTAAAAGGTCCTCTAGACGCTTTTGGTCAGCCTCCACATCAGCACCTTGGTTTTTTAAAATCGATTGTAATGTCTCTTTATGAGTTCCAAATGTTCTAACATCTTCTCCAATAGCATTTTTTAATTGAATTAATTCTTCTATTAATGCTTTTGCAGACTTTTGATTTTGTTGAATTCCTCCTTGTAAATCTGTAATCCCTTTTTTTAAAGTATCTCCATTTCCAGTATTGATCGCCTCTACTAATGTTTCATAATGATTTTCAAATTTTGTATCGTATTCTATAATGCCTGTCAATGTATCTAAAAGATGTTTTTTTACTTGTGTATTCCATGTAACAGCATGTGCTCTTGCATTCTTTTGATCTTGTACAATTTTACTAGGTAAATCTGCATTTCCATTAATAGTTATTCCTTCAAAACTCACATCTGGATTATGAATTAGCAAATAAGAATATTCATTCATAGCTTTTGCAAATAAACCAGCATCTTGCAAAGCTTTTTTCATCTGTTTTTCATTTGCTGAAAGAGACATATTTTCAGTGTTCGTTTGTTCAATTTCAATTGCAAAAGTTTCTATCGGTATGACTGCATAAGTAGTTGTTATAGTTAAAAATGCTGATACAGCGAGTAGTTTATTAGGGATTTTTTTCATTATTTCGTATTCCTCCTATATAGGGTATGATTTCAAGTTCTGATCTTATTAAAAAGCGATGTCTTTCAAAATAAGTTCTAAATCTTTTATCAGTATCGTTTGAACTTTCTTTAGCAGCCTTCAAATCATTAATTATTAAAGAAAATGTATATAATCTACTTTAAATTAACCGATTCTGTTGCAAATTTTAAAAAAACAAATAAACTACAAGTTTATTTTTTATTCGAATCATATTTATATATAATTGAAAGGCGAAGTCTTTAATGAGACTCCGCCTTTCTGTTATATAAGGATTTATTAATTATCACTTTTCTGTTTAACGGTGTAATCATAGACTTTCTATGTTTTAGTTTAGTTCACTTTACATCAGAATTAACATTTCCCTATTTTTGTGGAGTAACAGTTTCCACTTTTAATTCCTTTATTCCTTCTTTTAATGTAACAGCATCTGTTCGTAATGTTTTCCAACTGTCTTTAGCCGCATCCAAATTATTCTTTAAGAATTTAAATCTATTTTGTTCAGCTTTTTGAGATGCGGTCTTAATATGTCCAAGTACTCCCGAATATTGAGAATCTAAGTCATGCCACTGCGTGGACATATAAGTAAGAGCGTTAATAGCATCATCAAGCGCCTTGTGCATTTCATTAATATTACTGTAAGCAACTCCAACTACACGATTTAAGGTTACTTTATAATCCACGGTCTGACGTAATTCTGCTAATAAAGGCTCTAACTTACCTAAATTATCTCTTGCTACTCCCACTATAATACCGCCAATTATTGGTAGACCCAAAATAGCACCCTTCATTACATTAAACCCATCAGATTCTAATTGTTTATAATAGTTTACTGATCCTAATACTTCTTCTAGACGCTTTTGATCGGCATCAACATCTGCACCTTGATTTTTTAAAATTGACTGCAAGAGCTCTTTATTACTTCCAAATGCTCTAACATCATGTCCAATAGAGTCTCTTAATTTAGTTAATTCTTCTATTAATTGTTGTGCATACTTTTGATTTTGTTGAATTTCACCTCGCAAATCTGTAATCCCTTCTTTTAAAGTTTCTCCATCCCCTGTATTAATCGCCTCTATCATTGTTTCATAATAATTGTCAAATGTTGTATCGTATTCAACAATACCATTCAATGTATCTAAAAGCTGTTTTTTTACTTTCGTATCCCAAGTAACAGCATGTGCCCTTGCATTTTTTTGATCTTGTACGATTCTACCAGGTAAATCTACATATCCATTAATGGTAATTCCCTCAAAATTCACATCAGGATTCTTAATTAACATATAAGAATAGGCATTCATAGATTTTGCAAATAATCCAGCCTTTTGCAAGGTCTCTTTCATTCTCGCTTCATTTGCAGAAAGAGCCGTATCTCCATTGTTCGTTTGTTCAATTTCACTTGCAAAAGTTGTTACTGGTGAAACTACATTAGCAGTTGTAATAGTTAATAGCGTCGATACAGCGATTAATTTGTAAGGGATTTTTTTTATCATTTCATTTTCCTCCAATTTAGGTTTTAAATTTCAGTTCTACTCCTGTTTAAAAGCAATATCTTTTGAAATGAATTCTGCATCTTTATGAATATCATTCCAACTTTCCTTAGCGGCTTTTAAATCATCTGGTATTAAAGAGAATTTGTGGTCTTGCATAGAATCGATATTATCCAGTAAATCTGTATAATTTGCGCCCATTGTATTCCATTGCTTTTGAATATTTGTTAGAGACAATATCGCTTGATCTACAGTCTGATATAAATATGCCAATGTTTCTTTCGCGTTAGTAAGCGAAAGAACTGCTTGATTAGCACGATCTGCTTTCATACTTAATTCTCCGATTTTGTTAGAAATTTCATTATAGGAGTCCATATGCTTAGATGCTGTGACACCAGCCGCTGTTCCTAAACCAATACCAGCTGCGCCAAGAGCTGAGAGTCCGCCAACAACAGCCGGTGTTGCTGTACCGCCAGTTACAACAATAACTACCGCTCCTCCAATAGCTGCAATAACTAAAATAGCTGCTCCCAATCCACCACCAATTGACCATGCTAATACATCATCAAAATGTTTTTTCTGAGTAGAACGAAGTTGCTCAATTTCAGCTTGAAGTTGTGGAATCGTTGCCTGTTGACCTGCTAATATTGCAGTTAATCCACCTTTCCCATCGGGACCACCAACATTATTTTTAAAATCTGTAGAATTTTGATATAGTTTCCCCTTGAAGTCTTGTAGCATCTTAATCACATCTGTAACTTCTTTTGAATTTGTATTGATTGTAGTAATTAAATCATTTATACCCTCTTTTAGACTCGCCTTATCTTTCTTTTGTACAGTTTCTACTAATGTGCCGTAATAATTTTGAAATTGTTCATCGTAATTTACAATATTACGAGCAGTTTTTTGAATCTGTGGCTTCGCTGTATCTAACCAGTAATTCGCATTGATTCGTGACAGCTCTTGATTAAGGTGAATATTTTTGAGCAACTCGCCCCCCTCTGAGCCTAAATCGATATTAGATAAATTTACATTTGGTTGCTTAATCATTGTTTTTGCGTATAAATCCATTACTAGAATATGAGACCCTGTTTCAGCCAATGCTTTCTTCAGTCCTTCGGGGCCTAATGCATAATTGCCTACTTTTTGTTCTTGAGCGGTCGTTTCTTGTGCAAATGCATGAATAGTGTTACCGGTAGTAGCAGTTATAACAGTTGCTAATGTAGCTAAAGTTAGTACTTTGAATGGAAATTTTTTCATGACTATTCTCCTTCTTTCGCTAAATGCTTATAATCTTTATAGATTTCCAAAAACGTAATATCAAAATTTATATACTTGCTCTTCAAGGTAACTTATTACATTTTTTAATTGTCTTAATGTATCTTTTTGAGACTGCTCGTTAGTTGTATCAACATTAGTAGATAATTTTGTAATGCTATTTTTTATTAGATTTAAATCTTCTTTATAGCGCTTTAGTAGATCAAGTTCTACATCTACTTGATTTGCAAACGTATGCAAATCATTTTGTGTAAGAAGAAGCATTGATTTTTGTAAATCAGCTATTGATAGTTTCGTTGTTAAATCATATATTTTTTGATTTTGTTTCTCTAAATCATCTAAATATGCTCGCTGTTCTGCTGTTAATTTATTTACTTCAGCAAAAACGCCAAATGTTTTCTTAATCTTTTCGGTATCAATGACCTTCATCAGGTCATACTCTTGTGTTTTTGCTGCGGCTGCGGCTGCTATTTCACCTTGTTTGCTTTTCTCAATTGCTTCACGAGCTGCTTTTTTTGCTGATTCAATCTCTAGAGCAGTTTTACCTTGCTCTGTTGCTTCTTGCACTGCTTTTTTCTCAGCTTCTAGAATAGAGTTGTTAATTTCTTTTCCTTTGTTATACGCTGCCACCCCTGCTTGAGCGGCTGGTTCAATAATTTCTTTTGAAAGACTATAAACTTCTTTGAATATAGCAAATCCCTGTTCATTTAAAGCCCCTGGTATTAATGCAATTTGCTGTAAATCATTTTGAATTGCTTTTTTGGTATTTAATATTTCATTTTTTAACTGATCTATTTTTCCTGTTCCATCTGTACTTAGTATGCTTTGCGCAGTTGCCACATCAGTATCAAAATCTTTTAATTTTTTATCAAGCTGTAATTTAAGATCTGTTAATTCATTGATTTGCCGTTGCGTATTTTCTTGATTCGTCATAGCCATTTCTTGAAGTACTTCAAGTCTATCCGAAAACCCTTCTCTATCTTCTTTATTGTCTACAAACGATTTTAATGTCGGGTAATAGCTATTAAATTTTGTTACAAATCCTTTACTTTTTGAATTTAATAGAATTAACTGTGGATAGAGTTCCGATGACCATTCCTTCATATCTTGTTTGATTAGGAATTGATTTGTATTTAAAGCTGTGACTTCCTCTAACTGTACATTAGGACTCATTAAAGATTGATCAATATACGTTTGGATTAATTTAGATTGCGCACCTAATTTTCGTAATGAAGAGGAAATATCCATGCCTTCCTGATGAGTTTCTGCTTGGACGATTGGTGTTGCAAGAGTATTGATAGGAATATTTCCTCCAGTTACAATGGATGTGACTAATAATCCTGTAATTATTTTAGTTTTCATTCCGTACACTCCTTTACCACTGTTTTTATAACTTAATTCATATAACTTGTACGACCTCTCTCTTTGTAAACTGGTTAGGAAGGAGAAATCTTTCAGATAGGGTAATATCGTTATTTTTTACTTCTAATAGGATGTAAGGATTTTACTTATCTCTCATTTCGATACTCTATTTTTTCAAATATAAATAACAAAAATTTATTAACTATATTTGAATCAAGCACCCTATGAATAGTAAATTATTAATTCTTCTCTAGAATTGCGGTTTAACCTACAGAACCGCGAGAATCCATAAACCAATGCTTACAGTTAATCTTGTCATAACATTGTTTAATTTCAATTTGATAATATATCTCTTAGTTTTGTCAGCAAACTCCTGACTAGACAACAAAAGGTGAAATTATACTGTACATCGCTTATACTTTTATTGCGGAATAACTTCACTTTTGTTATGCAGAAACTTAGAACACGTTTATTACAAATTTGATTCTTGACCACCTGTAAATAAATAGACTATTTAGAAAATTATTTTCAACATAATGTTACTTACAACTTCACTATAATTCCTATTAGCGTAACCTTCTCCTTTCTGTCTGGTCATACCAGTTATGTTGTTCATTAAAACATTAAATTTTTAATGCGTAAATAGAAAAATTTTGTCGATTAAGCTCGATAATTTACTGTTAAATAAAAATATGCACCCAAAAAAATTATATAAATATAGTTATTCGTAAATTTCATTTCTGTAATTGTAATGATTACAAATTAATGTGTATACGGTTAAAAAGAACTATTTTAGCTCAACCAAGAAATTTTATTTTAGAAAAAATACTTATAGAATAATATAATAGGTCTTTTTATACTTTTTTACCTTTATTTAGTTATGTATAATTGCATAAAATGTAGATATATTTAGTAATATATGTTATATTGTTGATTTTTTTACAAAACATCCTAATATCATTATTAATAAATATCTATATGAAGATATTAGTCTATAAACTTATCTTCGTTATAAACGTAGGTTTTAAATTACAAAAAAGCTGCAAAGCTTCCTTGAAACACTTTGCAGCCTTCTGTCTTTTTGTTTTCTTTAGCAAAATAATGGTTAGTGTATTTTTCAAGTTAACTATACGGTACAAACATTTCCATTGAGCTTTTGCTCACATATGTGTTTATCAAATCTTCAAGAGCTATTTGTTTGAGCTGACGTCAGACTGGTGTTTATCTAATTCAAAACTATACCGATAAATTCAGCACATGATTGTTATTAAAAAAATAGATACACTTTGCTTCTCCATTATTTTTCTAACTTCTAAAAATTGAACTGCTCCGCTAACAAGATAATATCAGGTTAATCTCATACGTCTATTTGAATATAGGTTCTTTTTCTAGACAAATCACAAACTCTTTCTAGAGTAATAAGTTCAGTATTTTCATTTTTAGGGATACTTACACCCATGTTTAAGTCTTTACATTGGAGACAGCAGATAACAAGCTTATATTACTGTATATTTTTCACGGTACTGCCTAGGAGTCATGCTAGTGATTTTTTTGAAAACTCTTATAAAATAACTTTGGTCATTAAAGTTAAGCCAAGCACAGATATCTGATAACGAATAAGTGGTGAGTGTTAATAATTTTTTTGCTTCTTCTACTCGTTCTCTTTGAATATATTCGCTTAAAGTGATTCCCATTTCTTTTTTAAATAGTTTAGACAGATAAGTAGGCGTAATTTCTAAATGATTAGCAAGTTCATTCAGAGATATTCCATCGTAAACATTTTTATTAATATGTTTTATACATGTAGTAACCGCGTAAGAATACTTTTTTGCATTGTATTCTTTCACACGATCTGCAAAGGTACGTAAAGCATCCCCTGACAATCGCTTTACAGATTCTACATTATCTAATTGTTCCAGGGTTTGTATATATAAAATACTATGAGCAAAAGCAATATCTGGTGGCAGGTTTCCTTCTATTGCATATCGAGTGGCTAAGGTAATCGCAATAATTCCAAGGTTTTTTTGATTCCTGAGCGGATCCTCTATTAGCATAAGTTCAACATCTTCTTGCGAAACCGCATACATATACTGTATTAACTTTTTTTTATTCCCTTCTTTAATAGTCGAAAAGAAATCATTTACTAATGCCATATTGTGCGTTTTAGGTTTGTTTTGTCGGCGTTTTAAAATATATAAATCAGGTTTCACATTTTTATTAGGAATTTCCTCTAGCACTTTATTTTTTTCCAGGACAATATCTACATCTAACTTTTCATTGAAAATCATGTAATGTAATAAAATTCCCATATCAATTAATGTAGTTTTTTTAATCTCAGATAAACACTGATAATAGGCAAGTCTTTCTTGAATGTTATCATTTGATTTAAATTCTTTCTGAAATTTTATGATCATATCATCTGAATCTTTTGGATGTATAGTAGGACCGATTATAATAGTCCCTTTAATATCATCATGATTTTCTATATGAATTAGAACAAAATTTTCAAGATAGTTGTTACTTCGGAAAAGTGGCAAGTTACAGGGATCGTTTTCTTGATAAATATCACTAAGATGTTCTTCTTTTGAAGAATAAAAAGGACTACAAACATTATCAGATATAGAATGATATAAAATTTTTCTGTCTGTAGATAAAATATGTACAGGGGCATTAAATGCTTTATGTGCAAGATCACACAAGTGTTGTATATCGATGGAAGTATTCATTACTTTCTCCTTTATAGATCCATAAAATATATTCTGTTATATATAATTCACGACAAATAATACTATAAAATATCAAATTAGTACAATTCACAACAAAATATTACTATATCTTTTTTATAAAAATCATATATTATTTAATTGTAGTTAGCATCTAAATATCAGAGTAGATAAGTAAATGAAATAAGCTAAGTTCTTTTCTTAATTCTACAAGATATAATTATTGAACTTGAGAAAACAGTGAAGTACTACAAAATACAGTGGTAGTCAATGCGAGGACCAAGCTGGAAAAAGATTTAAAATAAAGCGAAAGTAAAAGGAGATACTGTACCACCGCAAGAAACAACAGTCAAAGTTCCAATTCAATCATTTATACAAATTGAATTCAAAAAATAAATACTGCCAATTTAAATGTGAAACTGAAAAACTATTTTGTTCCAAATTTTAGAAAAAGATAATAAAGAAGTCGTGAAATCGGAAAAAGATGAAAGCGATAAGGCTATTTTTGAAGCACTATGCTTTGAAAAGTACAAGGTGGAGGAAATTCAAGTACTCAATTAAACTTTTAATTGAGAGAAATGTCTTTTCATCAACAAAAATAAGAATAAAAAATGAATGGAATATTCGAAATATTGTCGGTATAATGCCAAATAGTTTTATCTAATTGGCATTATATTACTGGTCGCAACATTAGTTTTAATTTCCACAAAAGAGGAAAAAATATATATACTTTACAAATACTAAGAATATCAAACTAGATAGTTTTATTACCGCATCACATAAAGTGAAACTTTAATCAGTGGGGGTTTTGTTCATCCCCCACTGATTATTAGCCCACACCAATCGGGCTTTTACGGACAGTTGATCCCCCACCTAACTTCTTTGCTTCCGCTGAATTTTGAGGTGGGGGTCTTACTGCCCACAAATAGCGGGATAAACTTATTATTAATTTCCAAATACAATAGTTGTTAATCAACAAAAAAACTTCAATAATTAAGGTGCACAGTAAATTGACCTCAAAACAGTAATTACTACAGTATCAGTTTTTACTTATTCTATAAAAAAAGAAATATTAATTAATAATTATTACTTTATATCGATTTAGACATAAAACATTTTATTATATCGGCTTAAGTATTATGGAATCAAAATTGCAAATAACACCAAAACTCTTTTAAGGACTCATACATCATTCGTATTGATTTAATTCTCTTTCGATACCTATGTCATTAACACAACTACAAAAGATCATTACAAAGGAATCTGAGAAGTTTTTTTAATTCCAAAATTTATTTTTTTGTAAATTAAAGGAAAAATAATCCGTATATATACGGATTATTTTCTTAGTGTAATCTGCATTGACCTGTTAACTGTTTTTCAGTCATTCGAACTAAGCGTTTTGTAATCTCTCCACCGATCCGAACCATTTACAGATGATGATGTATCAGGTCCCAGTGTGACTCCTAGTTCAAAAGCAATTTCATACTTCATTTGCTCAATAGTACTTGTAGTAGCAGAAAATTGCATTTCAATATAACAACAAAAGCTACAAAAGCAACGAATTTACTACTTTAAATTTAAGTGTTTAACCTTGACGTACTTAAATTCTTTTTTCCAGATAAAGCATACATTATATCTTGATGCTTGATTGTCCTCTTATAATTATGTGGTATCGGGAATTTGTTTCGGTGTTCTTTCATTATAATTAAAGTTTGAAGTTCTATGCTCAATACTTTTGCGAGAACATGATAGTTATATCCATTGTTTAACAGAGAAATTATGTCATAAAACATAGTTTTTCCACCCACTAATTTTACTAATCTATTCTTTAACTCATCCCTTTTTTCTTTAGCTTCATCAATTTCTAACAACATGGATTTTTTATTTGTTTGCTTAATGTATTGAGTATATAACTCTGGGAATTCTTTTTGGACTTCTTTGTTTAATACTGGTTTATATTTAATCATATAAGTAACTTGTAACAATGAGCGTTTTAACAAACTATCTTCAATGAGATACGCTACTTTATTAAATAAATGTACATATTCCTTAATATTGGAATAACTATTAAAATGAGCTAATACTCTACTTTTTATACTAAAAGCCTTGCCTATATAAATAATATTGTCATTATAATCTTTAATGAAATAAATACCACTGTCATCTTTTTCTAATTCATTATCCAGTTCTTCTAGACTCATAAAATGCAATTCACTCATACTTTCCTCTCCTTATTAGTTTTAAATCATGAAAAACAGGCAAGGTTTCTAAAAAAGGCACTCTGCTGTCCTAGGATTTTTCATTTTAGTTCTTGCTAAATATCAAAAAACTGTTTCTATTTTACTCAACTATCAATATAATTATTAATAAAATTTTCTATCGTTATTATCTCGCAATTTTATCATGTAATTTCGAGATCGTTTCCTCATTTAAATTACTATGTTTTATCGAATAAAGGAAATATATTACTACCCCAATAATAATCCAAATACTAAAGTACACCCATGTCCTTAACGGTAAATTTAGCATTAAAAACACACAGCATACAATTGCAATGCATGGTAATACAGGTACAAAAGGTACCATAAATCCACGTTTTAAATTTGGGTGTGATTTACGTAGGATAATAACTGATAGACAAACTAACGCAAACGTCACCAAACTACCGATATTAACTAAATTAACTAATTCTTTCAAGTCAATAAACCCAGCTATTAAAGAGCTCCCTATTCCTGCCAATCCAGTTATAAAAGTGGGTGCTCCAGTTTTCTTATTAACTTTCGCAAATGATTTCGGTAACAATCCATCACGACTCATTGCAAAGAATACTCGTGTTGCCGCATACATATTGGAAAAAATAACAGCCATAAGGCCAATTACAGCACCTGCAGCAATTGCACCAGCGACTTTTCCTTGTCCTACAACTTCCATTACATAAGCCATTGCCTCAGGAACATTTAATTCTTTATAGGAAACCATTCCTGTCATAACAAGGCATACCATAACATAAATAATTGTACATATGATTAATGATGCAATAATACCGATCGGAAGATTACGTTTCGGATCTTTTACTTCTTCTGCTGAAGTTGCTAATATATCAAAACCCGTAAAAGCAAATAAAATAGCTGCTCCACCCGTAAAAACTCCACTTAAACCGTATGGTGCAATTGGTATCCAGTTCATTGGTTTTACATAGAATATACCAACCGTAATAAACAACAGAATCATTCCAATTTTAATCAATACCATTGTATTATTGATTCGTTTGCTTTCCTTCGTACCACGGGATAACATCCATGCTAATATCAATGTAATGATTACTGCTGGTAGATTCACAATACCACCATGCGAAGGAATCGTTACAAGAGCTTTAGGTATCTCCAATCCAAATCCCTTTATTAAATTGTGGAAATAGCCTGTCCATCCAGCAGCGACAGCCGCTGTTGCCACGATATATATTAACAGCAATGACCAACCTACTAGATGAGCAACAAACTCACCAATTGTTGCATATGAGTACGTATATACACTACCAGACGCCGGGAGTGTAGAAGCAATTTCCGCGTAACATAATGCTATAAATCCACATATAATTGCTGCAAGTATAAATGAAAAAACAACTGCTGGACCAGCATTTCTTGCTGCTACTAATCCAGTCAACACAAGAACACCCGTTCCAACTATCGAGCCTACCCCTAACATAATTAAATCAAATGCTCCTAATGTTTTCGTTAAAGTCTTACTTTGATTATGCTCTAACAATTGTGTAACGGATTTCTTTTTTAGTAAATTACTCATATTTTCTGTATCCCCTTTAAAATAAGGTTTGTTCTTCTCGTTAGTGTTGTATATAAATTTACTTAGTTATTAACTAGCCTCATAATATTTCTTTTACATTAAATAGATTTGAAATATTATATAAATTCACTTCTCACTTACTAGTTAAACTAGACATTTCCATAGATTTTTGCGTACAACGTTTCATAGCTGAAATGATAGCTGTTCTTAAACCTTTTTCTTCTAGCGTTACTACAGCTTCTATCGTCGTTCCACCTGGAGAACAAACCATATCCTTCAATTCACCTGGATGTATTCCTGTTTCCAATACCATTTTTGCAGAACCTAATACAGCCTGAGCCGCAAATTTATAAGCTTGTTTTCTCGGCATACCGCCAAGTACAGCAGCATCTGCCATGGCTTCTATAAACATATACACATATGCTGGAGAAGAACCACTAATAGATGTAACAACATCCATTAGTTTTTCATTTATGACCTCCGTCTGGCCGAAAATATTAAATATGTTCAATACCTCTTTTATATCTTTTTCTGTAACTATTTCATTAAAACATAACGCAGACATTCCTTCTCCAACAAGTGCCGGTGTATTAGGCATTACTCTAACAACTTTTAACTTTCTACCAAATTCATTCTCAGTGCTCTTAATACTTTTTCCTGCAGCAATAGTTACAACGATTACATTATTTTTTATTTGATCTTTTATTTGGTTAATTACCGATGAGTATAAATCTGGTTTGATTGATAAAATTAAAATGTCAGCACTGTTAGCGACTTCATTGTTGTTAGTAGTTATAGTTATGTCATATTTATTACTAGCATTTTTTAAATTAATGACGTTTAAATCTGAACAAATTATTTGATCTGGAGAAACTATATTTTTTTTAATCATCCCACCTATCATAGCAATACCCATGTTTCCACATCCGATGAATCCTATTTGTTTATTCATAATAATTTGCTCTTGCTCCTTCTACTCTAAATTTTATTGATTTTGAAATTATTAGTCTAAATAAGGGCTATTACAATTACTTGGTTTATCAATAGAATTTCAAAATTCTCCTTCCTATATAGAGCTTACATATACCTCTAATAACTTCTTTGCTTTCGCTGAATTTTGAGGTGTGGGTCTTACTGCCCGGCAAATAGCGGGATAAAATCATTCCTTTAATCTATAATAAGAAGGACATAAAAAAACAAAAAGTTACAAAAATTTTCAAATTAAAATTTTCGTAACTTTTTGTTTTTATGTAAATACAAGGTCAATTGAGACGTCTCATCGTTTTAAACTTGATGCTCCATAATCTTGTATAGTTACATTTATATGATATTTAATCGGTACCTTACTAAATGTTCGATCCCAATTTTTTTTGACTTTCTCCCATGTTCTCGGGTGTTTAATTCTTAATTGGTTTCCAAAACCCGCAATATCGACTTGATATTCTTTTTGTATTTTTTTTGTAACATGATGTACTAAGTGCTTTACTTCTTTTTCAATAGCTTTTTCTTCCTTTTTTAAAAATTCATTTTCAAAATCTTTTCCTGATTGCATCCAATTTTCGGACAAACGCCCTTCTGATTCAATGTTTACATCAAAGGAAATATTATTTCCGTTAACATGTGGTATGATTTTGCTTTTTATTGACTTTATTTCGTATATAATGAGTTTCTTTGATTCTTTATCAAAAGTTTTTACCACACCACCATTCCTTTTTCCGTTTATCCATACTACTCCTTCCAATTCCTGTTCATTTAAAAAGCCCATCAACTTTTTTGTCTTCCCTTTAATTACAGCAGCTCCTGCAAATTTTGTTTCCCCATTTATCGAGATTACATTTTGCAAAAGAAAACTGGCCCCTGACCGCATCTTTCCTTCCAATTTAGCGAGCGATACAGGAGGTAAAATCCTTGTTGTTCTATTTCTATTATCTGCAATTCCAGACAAACGAAATGCTGGGATTTCTCCTTTTTTGTTTGATTCCAGTACCTCCTTCGCTAGACCCTTGCTAATTAAGATCATACAGCTAAGCCGAACTTCATTGTCACGGAGATACTGTTCAAGTAATTGTTCTAAACTGTATGTACGTACAAGACTATCACTGATAACAATGTTTTTTAAATGTGGGCTGAACATTGTGCTCTCTCTTTTCAATGAAAACTCACGAACAATTTGATGAATGGAATCACCGGTCTCAGAAACATTTATATAACGTTTTTGCTGTCCGTTCCCTTTACTTTGTGCTTGCGAACTAACAATTTGATAAGTAGCTGTTATAAGATTTCTTTTAGGATAACCTCCTTCCTCATCCTCTTTCTCAATTGTTGAATCCTTCTCTTTATCTAGTGCTATACCTGCAGTTAAACTCAACTCTTCTACTTCTTTGCTGCTCCAACACCCTGTTAAAAATAGAAGCAAAAGCGTCCATAACAAAGCCAAATAGAACCGCATATAATTAAATTTATGTTTCACACTACTCCTCCTTTTAATCGCGTAATAATAAGAAGAAGCAGTGGCAGTAAACCAAATAAAAATAATGCAACATTACCAAGCATATCCCCCAATTTAAGCAAGTCATTTATATTTTTCGAAGTCATAGCAATGATGTAAATGATTGGAATCAAAGCAAAAATAAACGGATGAATACTCTTTTTAAAGAGTTGCGCTAATCCTAATGCAGCTGCATAATAACTAATCGTATAGGTAGCAAATATTTGCATAATCCATATTACAAGCAGTAAAGATTCAAAACGTTCAAATATCAAACCAGAAATTTCAAAACTGCGCATAAGGTCAATTGTCGGCCATGTTCTTGTTACAACCCCATCAATTGATAATGCACCAATGACCATTACAACAGTTATTACATAAAAGATTAACGGAATAGAAATTCCAACTAAAATAGCTTTTACTGCTTTCTTTCGTCGTTCCATAAATACCAAAAGAATTAACATAATTTCAGGACCTGTATATGCGAGAGACGTTGTTTTTATCCCATCTAACACTGGTTTAATTCCCAAACCTAATACGGGACGGAGATTATCTATCTCGAATATTCCGATACTCATAAAGGAAATGATTAAAAAAATAAAAACAGTAATAGGAAATATTATTTCAAACATCCGTGCAATTGAATTAATACCACCCATAATCAAATAGAGACCTATCCACATAAAAGGCATAACAATAGCCCATGTGGGGGTTCCTTCGAGCAAAAAAAAGCTTATTACTTCTGCCATTGAACGAATTTGAAATGCTGAAGTTGTAAGAAAATACCCTATAATAAGAAAACTAAGCAATCTGCCTATCCATTTCCCTACAATATCTTGACTGTATTGGTAAAATGTTTTTTCTGGAAACTGCTGACTTAATTTGACCATAATTACTCCTGAAACCATTGCGAGTATCCCACCTAATATCACACTTAACCATACATCTGGTGTTTTCACTTTTTCCACAGATGCTCTGGGCAAAGTGAGAATTCCTGTCCCAAGTATGTAATTTACAATAATAACAACTGCTTGTGAAGTTGTTATTCGGTCTTTAGGTATAGTAATCACTGAAGGCCACTTCCTTTCGTCATCAGCTACCTTTTGCGGATAGTTTTTTTGGTATGCATTATTTTCGGTCGACGTCTCATTATTTTTAATGGCATGCGAACCATAAAATCTTTCCAGTCACTGAATCGATATGGAACAGCAGGGCTGGTATAAGGAACGCCAAAACTTTTCAGTTTCACTAAATGACTGCAAAGTAAAAGAAAGAAGAGAATAACTCCATACAATCCAAATATCGCAGCACAAAACATAGCTACAAAACGAAGAATGCGTAACGTAATTCCCACACTATATTGCGGAATAGTAAAAGAAGAAATAGCTGTTACCGCAACAACGATAACCATTATTGGACTAACAATTCCTGCTTCTACGGCAGCCTGACCAATTATTAAACCGCCCACAATTCCCATTGCAGGTCCAATCGGTTTAGGCAGACGTAAACCTGCTTCTCGTAAAACTTCGATAGCTACTTCCATAATTAACGCTTCTATTAAAGCGGGAAAAGGAACTCCTTCTCGCGATCCGATTATAGAAATAGCGAGCTTAGTGGGAATTAATCCTGGATGAAATGAAATGAAAGAAATATACAGTGCTGGAGCAAATAATGAAACAAAAGCTGTCATGAAGCGTAATAAGCGGAGAAGTGTACCAGGAAGCCACCTTTCATAATAATCTTCTGGTGATTGCAGTAGCATACTAAATGTAACTGGAGCAATTAAAACAAATGGTGTTCCATCTAACAAAATAGCTACTCGCCCTTCCAGCAAAGCACTAATAACACGATCAGGTCGTTCTGTATTTTGAATCTGCGGAAAAGGACTGAGATAATTATCTTCAATGAGTTGCTCTATATAACCAGATTCGAGTACACTGTCTATGTCAATTTTCTGAATTCTATTTTTTATTTCTTCCACCAATTCCGTACTAGCAAGATCTTTAATAAATGCGACAACTAACTCTTTCTTTGCACGTTCTCCTACTGGTAGCTTTACTAATGATAAATTATCATCTGCACAATGCCGTCGCAAAAGTGAGGTATTATCACTTAATACTTCAGTAAATCCGACCCGTGGACCTCTGACTAATGCCTCCGATACCGGTTCCTCAATGTTTCGTTTATTTGCTTTTGTTGTACCAAGAATAAACACATCTGCTAAACCATCAATTAAAAGAGCTGTTGAACCTATCAATACTTTGGGTATTAAATCTTTTATGTAATGGACTTCTGCTACTTCACTAATTGTAAGAACTTTATTTTTAATATATTCTTTTGAAACAGTCCCCTCCACATAAGAAGATTCATTTTTATATTCATCAGAAAAATCATCCATTAGTAATTTCATAATATGTTTGTCAATTATCTCTTTATCTGATAGACCGTCAACAAAAACGATCCCAGCCTGAATATCTGTGCGTCCAATATTAAACTTCCGAAAGCGAACATCAGAATTATGTCCGATTTGTTGCTTTATAAGTTCTAAGTTAGAGGCAAAATCATTTGTGAAATGAACGATTGTATTTTGAGAAGGTTTATGCTCTTGTTTCGTTTTACTTTGAATATTATTTTTTTTCACTTGTTTGTCTCTTGACTTCCACCAACTCATTCTTCCCACTCTTTCTCTGACATACGAACCCAATGAAAAAATCTTGAGATAGTATACGGAATTAAAAACAAGATAAAAGCTTGTACAAAGACTTTCCAATCTGGAAGATAAGAGGTAATTATGTTCCACATTTTTATCACCCAATTTATATACTCTGCTAGGATTGAGATTTCTAAAAAACGATATGTACTTAATAAAAAATAACGATAAAATTAAAGAGCAGAAAAGCGAGACATTATGCTTATTTAGTACCAATAACCTAGTTAGTATAAAAACATTTCTGACCTAAAATACCATTTCCAATTATAATTTGTTAGATATTATCTCCTTTTCCCTTATTTATATGCCCGCATTTGAATTTTAAATAATATAAGGATCGATGATATTTCCTCTTAAAGAAAAAAAGATGCTATAAGATAGCATCTTTTTTTCAACTCAACTTACTATGTATTTATATTTTATTGTGGAAATACTCGTTTTTTTAAATGAATATTAATGTTTAAAAAAATAAAAAATACATATTCTTTTGTTCTAAGTTCATACACTTCTACCAAATCGATACGGAATTTTCTGATTTTAAATTCAATATGAAATAAAGGAAAATCCTTTCTTAGAAAAACTATATAAAACAAATAACATGAAAACAACTATCAATCTATTAATTGAAAGTAATAATGAGCAAGAGTTTATCATCTTAATTCCAAGTGTATTCGTTTTGCTTCAAAATAAAGAACTTGAATAAATTTTTTCGTATCAATACGAGCAGGTAATGTTGGTTCATTATTCAATTCTGTCATCTTTCTCCTTACGGTAGTAAAATCAAAAAATCTAGAAGCATAATTTTCGAACTTCGGGTTTAAAAAATCAGTAAGTCCAAGGGATGCTAAATGGTTTAATGATTGATAAATTGCTCTCCGAATCCGTTGTTTGGAAGCTTCTATGAACCTTTTTAATTCGGTATCTTCAGCTGAATTCCCAAGTTTTTTTTGAGCTAAATTCATAAAAATCTCTTTTAGTGAGGGAAAACCTTGTTCCAACGTGTTATCTTGTTCATATTTATATAAATAATCTAGCATATCCATTAAATCTTTACTTCCATTTTCACTGGCTATTCCTAATTCAGACAAAAGAAAATGAATGGAATTTTGAAAATGATTAAAAGTATTTAAATGTTTTTCATTACGGTATTTTTCTTGCACACTTGAATTACTATCCAATTTTAGTACCGTATTAAGCGATTCTTGAATGTTTTTTATCGATTTTTCCAAACGAATTCGTTCAATGACTTTCCGAACAACTGTTAATACTTCAATCCGGTTAATTGGCTTAATAATATAGTATTCAACGCCAAGCGAATAAGCTTCAGCAATTAATTCTTTTGATTCTACTTGAGAGACCATGATGATTTTCCCTTTAAACGAAGGTTTTATTTGACGAATTGTTTTTATTCCATCTTGAATCGGCATTAACAAATCGATAAATAAAATGTCTATATTTTTAAGGATTGGCATTTGTTGCTCTAAAGATAAACCATCCTCAGCTTCTCCTATAACCTCCCCAAGATCTTCATCCTCGATAATTTGAGCCAACATTGAGCGAACCGCTTTTTCATCATCTACTATATAAAAATACATAGAATCACCCTTTCGAAATTATATGATCAATCCCTAATCTAATTATAAAAATTGATCCTTTTCCTTCGGTTCTGTCCTCAAGCGTAACATCACCTTCAAGTTGTTCGACCATTTCTTTAACATACGATAATCCGATACCTGTCGATGGATTGCCTAAATCATCATATTTAGAAGTAAACCCAGGCTCAAAAATTGAATCTTTATATTTTGAAGAAATACCGGGACCATTATCGCCTATTTGAAATTCAACAAAATGGTGGTCTTTATTAATGTCAATTGTGATGGTTCCCATACCTTGGATAGCTTCTACAGCGTTTGTAACGATATTATTTATAATAGATAAGATTGTGTAAATATGATAATGAGGATGCACACCATCAATTTTATACACAAATTGGATGTCTTTCTCTAGCAACCGTGCATATTTCGTATTTGCCCGTATAATGATATTTACTAGTTCATGTACAGACATATAATCTGTAAAACTTTCATCAGAAATTAATTTTGAAAGTCCTGCAAAAATACGTTGGTTATCCTTTTTAACGTCATGGACCTCACCAGCAATTTGTAATGCCTGTTGCCTTAAATCCCCAAAATGAAAATCCATCTGTTTGTGCTCAAAAGAGTCTAAAGTTTTATATAAATCATAGGATTTTTTTGTTATATTCTCAGCATCTTGTAATGTTTTTTTTAAATGAACAGCATCTTCATATAAATTAGAGATGAGCATGAGCATGTGTTCATTTTGTTTCTTTATGTGTCTCTCCCTTGATTGCGCTTCATACAATTTCATCATATTGAAAAAGCTTAGAACTATAAAACTATGGGAACATGCGATAACAATGATCTCATTTATTGCCTCGGATGTGATCGATGTTTTTAATACGAAATATTGAATCATTAATTCCACACAGTCTGACAGTATTTCAATCATGCAACCAATCAAACCAATCATTAGTGGTTGATGATAAAAACGTTTGATTTTTGCTAAATGAAAGAGATACGAATAAGTAAAATAAAAGAAAAAACTAGGATAGTGAGTATGAAAAGCGGCTAGCCAATCCATATTTCCCTTTATAATGACATCCATTGAGATACGAAATACTACCACGACTATCGCTGTTAAAAAACCCGGTAAAAATGCTGGAATTCGTCGAAACAATAACAAAAAAAAGAAAAATGTTGGTGCACCAAAGCTCATTCTAAATGTTTCATTTAAGGGAAATGACTTTATTTCACCTACTAAGGGTACAGTAAGTATCATTAAAACGAGAATATAGATGTCTTTTTTTACTAAATTACTAAGATTCAAAATAATCACTTCTCACTTTCGCCTAACAGTCAGTATACAAACCTATTTGCATTAATACAATACTTACTCTATTTTTTTCAAAAACTGATAAATAAGATATAAACGAAAGCATTATAGATTGTGAGTATTCATTACACTCTTCTACTTTAGAAAGATACTTTATAACTCAAAAATGTTCAGACACAATATAAGGTCTGAACACTTTTGGACTCGCTCTAACACCAAAATATCTGTGCTCCTTTTTAAAATATACTTAAATCCCATTCTTTTGCAATATGTTCTAACAACATAATTCCTGGTAAACTATTCCCATATTCATCAATGGCTGGTCCGTAAATACCAATACCACATCCATCTTGGAACGATAAATCCATCCTAGATTTTGAGGGAACAAGTGTCATAATTCCGCCGGATACCCCACTCTTAGCTGGTAATCCAATGAAAGCAGCAAATTTTCCAGAAGCATTGTACATTCCACAAGTAAGCATTAAAGCTTTTGTTAACCTAGCTACTTCTTTAGGGAGCACTTGTTCTTTGCGAATAGGATGATATCCATCATGTGCCAGTATAAGCCCTATTAAGGCAATATCTTCTGTATTTATTTCAATCGAACATTGTTTTAGGTAAACCTCTAGTGTCTCCTCCACATCTGATTCTAGAAAACCGTTCTCCTTTAAATAGTATGCTAATGCTCTATTACGATGAGCCGTTTCCCATTCTGATTGAAATACTATTTCATTAATAGCGGGACGCTTCTCTATCATTTTTTCAATTAATACGTATATAGATTCTAATTTTTCTTGCACCGATGTCCCTGGCAAAAGTGAAGCTATCGTAATCGCTCCAGCATTAATCATAGGATTAAAAGGTTTTCCTGGTTTATGTATCTCTAAACGAATAATTGAATTAAAGGCATCTCCAGTTGGCTCTACGTCAACTCGTTCTAATACATAAGAAATACCGCGACTTAAACAAGCGGCTATAAAACCGATTACTTTTGATATACTTTGTAATGTGAAAGGTATCTCCCAATCTCCTGACTTTATCATTGCTCCATCTGGCTTTACTATACAAATACCTAACTGCGATACATTTATTTCCCCCAGAGCGGGAATATAACTGGCGCTTCGTCCCTTAGCTGCATACGTTCGATAATGAGCTACCCATTGATCTAAGCAAACTTTTTCTTGACCCTCAACTTGAACGCTAGAATCCTTTATCATTTAATCATATTCCCCCGTACTATTAACTTTATATAGAATGATTTTTTCTTTACTATAATCAATAATATTTGCACTAGAACCAAGAAAAATATTCAGACATATTGCAGTCTGAATATCTTTCTTATTACACACTTTTCTTTTTTGAAGTTTTCTCATAACTATCCCAACATTCAATATTTTCAAGCCCTTTAATGTTTTCTTTATAAAAAATAGGATCTTTACCAGCTTTTTTCTGGTTTATATAATCTTGTAACGCCGCAAATGCTACTTTTGAAAGTAAGGTAATAGCAATTAAATTAATAATAACCATAAAGCCCATAAATAAGTCCGCTAAATCCCATACAATTTGAATCTTTGCAACAGAACCAAATACAATCATAGCCAATACACTTATTCTGTATATCATTAACCACACTTTACTTGTATGTAAGAAGCGAATATTTGTTTCACCATAATAATAGTTGCCAATTAACGCACCAAATCCAAATAAAAAAACAAAGATAGCAAGACAACCCGATGCCCAAGGACCTATGTGTTCACTTAATGCTGCTTGTGTAAGTGCAATACCATTTAACCCCGGTTGTTTATATGCATCAGACAGCAAAATAATAAAGGCAGTACTAGTACAAATGATTAGTGTATCCGTTAATACACCAAATGCTTGAATCAGTCCTTGTTTCACCGGATGACTTGTTGTTGCTGTTGCAGCAACATTTGGTGCACTTCCCATACCAGCTTCATTTGAAAATAAACCACGTTTAACTCCATTCATAAGTGCTGCACCAATTGAACCGCCTGCTATTTGTTTAAAACCAAATGCGTTTTGAACAATAAGAGAAAGAACTTCCGGCATTTTTGATATGTTGGTAACTACAACAAATAATGCAACTCCAATGTATAATACCGCTAAAAATACCACCTTGTATTCAGCCATTTTTGCAATACGTTGTACACCACCAAAAATAATCGCAGCGAAAGCAATGGCCATGATTATCCCAACTGTTAGACGATCTGTACCAAATGAGTTTTGAAAAGCAATTGTAACTGTATTTGATTGTACTGAATTGAATACAAGACCAAAAGTAATTGTGATTAAAATAGAGAATAATACTCCCATCCAACGTTTATTCAACCCTTTTTCCATATAATAGGATGGACCACCGCGGAAACCAGTTTTATCTTTTACTTTATATATCTGTGCTAATGTGCTTTCGACAAAACTGGAGGCCGAGCTAATAATAGAAATGATCCACATCCAAAATACAGCTCCAGGACCACCTAATGCAATTGCAATCGCAATTCCTGTGATATTCCCTGTTCCAACGCGGGCTGCCATACCAATACAAAACGCTTGAAAAGGAGAGATTTGATCTTTAGAACCACTTTTCCCCTCCATTAATACACGGACCATCTCTTTTAACATTCGAAACTGTACAAAATTCAATTTAAATGTAAAATAAATTCCGCAAATAACAAGCATAATAATTAACAATTTAGACCATAAAAAATCATTTGTTGATCCGACTAACTCTACAAAAAACCTTTCCATATCATCACTCCATGCCAAAATTTATATATCATAATCTATATAAAATCACCTATATTTCCTGGTATAAATACCTCTTTCATATTCAAATACAACAAGGATAAAAATTTTCTATATGAATCGGATTGGCCTGTTTAAGCAAAAATCACAACATGTAACCGTAAAACTGAAATTTTGAAGTACTTAACGCTTATACAAACGGATGCTCTACCCCTTTCTGCAAACTAATATTTTTATCCACTAACATTGTTGTACTATTATGTTTGTTTCGTTTACCGGTGATTTAAATCATAATAATCAATAGTGATTAAGTGGTTTTTTGTTAATTTTCTCAAGAACATGGAAATATCTCCTTTCTCACTACTAATCTCAAAAATAGGCTAGGTAAAAACTTCGCGAAAAATCTATAAAGCGCTTTCACTATTCAACTAAGAGAAGCTTGTCTTTAATTTATAATTAAAAGTACAGAATGTTACGAAAAAGTACAGATTTTTATAAAAACAAAAAAATATTTTAAGTTTTTTTCATCTAAAAAACAGTGAGATTTTCTGAATTTTATACAGTATCCAAACGTCGCAGATTTTGTTCTACCTATCCTTTGACAAGCCTCTATTTTCTTCATAAAAACATGCATACTTTTTCTCTTTTAGAACTTCTTATAAAGTATTTGAAATCAAGAATCAATAGAATATTATAAGAATATTAAAAAAATAAAACATTTAATTTATTTATGGTATCATACAAAAAACATTTATTTTCTCAATTAATCCCCCTAGCTGGATTCGTCTATATTGCACATATTTACAACATTAAAGACACTAAGAAAAAAAGCATTTTGTTGAAGGGATGAAACATTACAAAACTCTTATTTAGGACCTTATGACATCCTCTTTTCTAGCAATATCGAGTTATCCCAAAAAACGTATATTTACTAACATAGATTACAGGTGGTGTATTGTGAAAGAAATAGTATTCGTTCAAAATAAAAAAAGACTCCTTATGAAATTCAAATTTTTAAAAAAGGATTTAGTACTTACCATTTCACTGATACTAGCAATTGTAAGCTGCCTAATACATTCGCCAAAGATCGAATATATTAACTTTGAAGTGTTAATTAGCTTATTTAATCTAATGGTGGCCATTAAGGCCTTTGAACAGCTAAAGATATTAGACAAACTTGCCGTTGCCATTTTAAATAAATGCAATAACAGCAGATCAATATCTATTATTCTAATTTTGTTATGCTTTATTTGCTCCATGTTTGTAACAAATGATGTCGCTCTCCTCACCTTTGTGCCAATAACACTTGTCATTAGTAAAAAAACACAAATGAACATGATGGATACAATCATCCTGCAGACAATTGCGGCAAACATCGGTAGTAGCTTGATGCCTATGGGAAACCCACAAAATTTATACCTATATTCTTACTATGGAATTAAGCTCATCCCATTTTTAGGTTCAATCCTGCTTTTAGCTGTACTTGGAATTAGTTTGTTATTTATATTTACTCAAAAACTTCAAAAAACAGATTTGAAAATAGAACTACCTGTTATTACCGTGAAAAATCGAAAAAAAGCTACCGTCTGGATTTTGATACTTATCACTATCATTGCATCTATTTTTGGTGTTATTAATTATTACATTGCGCTAATAGTCACATTGATGGCAGCATTTACGTTAGATAGAAACTTACTATTTAAGATTGATTACTTTCTTCTAATAACCTTTGTCTGTTTTTTTATTTTTATCGGGAACATTTCCCATTCAGATGCGCTGGAGACATTCGCTCGCGCTAATTTAAGAGGAGATACTTCAGTATTCTTTAGTTCCATATTTTTGAGTCAATTGATTAGCAATTTTCCTACTTCAATTCTTCTATCAAACTTTACTTCTGATTGGAAAGCTTTATTACTAGGAGTAAATATTGGAGGGCTTGGAACAATTATCGCATCTTTAGCCAGTGTAATTTCCTATAAACTATTCACCCAGGTCAATGGTGAAGAGAGCAAGGCATATTTAATTAAATTTAGCATTTACAACTTTTCATTTTTAATCATACTTACATGTATACAATACTTTATCTTTAAATTTCTAAAAATTTTTTAAAAAATTGATTCCTTTAGAAAAACCCAAATTTCTCAATTTAATGCTGAGATATTTGGGTTTTAATATAGGTATGTTTAAAGAGCTACAACAAAGTTACCATCAATTTAATATTTTGAGATGTTCTCACAGCGAAAATCTTTTAGCTTTTACGTTGTTTATTAGATTTCAGTTCATTTTTGAAGTCTTCTTCACAAAATCCTTAATGTCCCTCAATTTTTTCCCGCTAATATTATCTTTGATGGTTGAATCTATTTCAATTTCTAATTTTGCAAATGCTGCTC
This sequence comes from Bacillus sp. SH7-1, assembly GCF_008042405.1. Lineage (NCBI taxonomy): Bacteria > Bacillati > Bacillota > Bacilli > Caryophanales > Bacillaceae > Bacillus > Bacillus sp. SH7-1. Next base: position 400,532 of record NZ_QNUD01000007.1, on the reverse strand, counting down.
CTACACAATTATAGATACTTGATCCAAAAGCAAGATGTCTTGCAGTACCACTAAATGCCTTTTTAATATCAATGTCAGGACAATAAACGTTGAATTTATCAGGCCTTTCAAATACGTTAGAGTCACAATTTGTTGCACCAATCATACAGTAGTATCCACATAACTAGTTACATTCTCCTTTTTTCTATTGTTAATAGCTTCGTAATAAAAGCTGTTAAACAGCAAAAGTGCGAAGTCTTAAATTAGACTTCGCACCTTATACAAATTTACAATCCGTGACGATACCAATACAAATGCAATACTAGATACATACTAATCACTCATTATATCTGTTGCTCTTTTAATTGGCCAATGTATAAACAAATCCTTTTACTTAGCCATTCTTCATGATTGGCTTGATTGTTTCTAGATACTTAATCCCTCTATACTCTTTCAAGCGGTAATCCATTCCGATGGAAATTACAAATGACAAAATTTATCCGTTTTTCCTACTTTCTAAATTCAGCAAGTAAAATGTTTTTAAAAACTTCCGGGTTATTAATGTTTAAACTGTTCGAATTGATAGCGAGTGTATGTTTTCCTCCAAGTGTTCCACCAGCAAAAGTGGAAAACCCTGGAACGGCCCCCCTGTGTCCCCATACCGAGACACCGTTCGGAAGCTTAATTTCAAGGATTCCAAGACCATATCCGGTTCCCTCTCTATTTGTAGGAACTGTAGTAAGCATTTGTTTTAACTGCTGTTCCTTCAGTAATTTGCCACCTAGTAAGTAAGAGAAGAATTTGTTTAAGTCGTCAGCAGTAGAAATCATATCTCCATCCGAGCTACCTGGGTTAATATAAGTAACGTCTTTTAGCTCACTCGCTCCGTCTAGTTGCAAATAGCCACGGGCATGCTTTGTGCCTGGAATCACGCTTGAATTACCAGGTAGAAATGTGTTTGACAAATCAAGCGGTTCAATAATCCGATTTTCAACCTCTTCCGCATAGCTGTTTCCTGTTACTTTTTCAATAAGGATTCCTAGTATTACATATCCTGTATTTGAATACGACCAACCCTTTCCTGGGGCAAAGTCTGGGGGAAGTGAAATCCCCATCTTTACAAATTCTTCAGCCGTATACGATTTTTTTATATCCGTAATATCAAAGTCTTTTGAATTTATATAGTCAGCAATACCACTTGTATGATTCAATATTTGCCGGATCGTAATCTGGTTACCATCATATCCGTTTCCTTGAATAACACCAGGTAACCATTTTTCAATGGAGTCGTCTAGATTCAAACGGTTCTCTCCAGATAATTGAAGTAGAACTGTTGCAATGAACGTTTTCGTCACACTGCCAATGCGAAAGCGAAAATCTGCTTTCATTGGTTTCTTAGTTTTCAGATCCGCTACCCCAGCTGTATAACTCCAAGTTTTACCCCCCTTAGAAATTTTAGCGAGTATTCCCGGGTATCCAAGTTGCAGTTCATCTCGCATTGCTTTCTTAACGGAAGTACGATCGCTTTGCGTACTTGTTTGTAACGAACTAGATACATTTTGCGTAGGTTCTGCTTTTACAATTAATGTTGGTGTTATGTATAACAGGGAACTTCCAGCTATTAAAAGTGCTAGACTTGCACATGTAATTTTACTGCGTGTTTTCATAAAGAATTCCTCTTTTCTATTTAAATTGTATTGATGGCTGATAGCTGTCTCATATACTAACCACACAGCTATCAACTCTCCCAATGATAAAAGTCAACACTGAATTTGCAATCAACGTACTAATCATTATTTTCACAAACACCATTGTGTTCTAACAATCTCTAAATCACTCTTTTTCCACATACATATTAACCATAGAAATTACTTCTTTTCCTTAAAACACTCTTGTTACTGATTATTTGTTTTATATGTAGGCCGTACTTGTTCCCCCCATCATGCCTCCTTATATTTTTATCCTACACAATGAAAATCTCTTTTTTCTTACCTATTCCTTACAAATTCCTTACATACAAAATCACTTCTACAATAGGATTGAAGTAGCATCTGTGCCCGAAAGCGCAAAAAACACCGATGCTTTTCGCTTCAGTGTTTTTTGCGCTTTACATATTGAAGATTCATTTTACTCTTAACAGGTTGAATTGCTATTTTTTTCCAACACAATTATTCTTCTTACTATATAAAACAAAATTCATAGTATTATATGAAACACTTCTCAAGTTGTCATTAAGGCACATGATTCTAAATTTATTGATGTAGTTGAGATGGACTCACTTTTTGAATTTGAACAAGTATATCAAACGCTTTACCCAATGATATATCAACAGTTTTTGGTATATCAGGCCCTTCGGTAGTTATTCCAGCGAAAATTGGATGTTGTTCGTTTAACCAAGTTTTTGTCACGCCGTTCGCCTTACGTAAATCAATAAAAAATTGATCTTTTTTGACCTGTCCAAAAATGTAGTTATAACTGTTTGAATCATCCGATTTTAATGTTCCATATGGGCCGACTTCACCGTCACTATTAATTGGACACAGTAAGACTTTATTTCAAACCTACAAAAAATAGATTACCTGTACACTAAAAAGTATAGGTAATCTATTTGTTTTTGAGATTAATAAAAAACTAATTTATTTTTTGAATTCTTCCATCAATAATAGACTGAATTGGTTCTTTTGATTTTTTTATATAATCTACTAATGCTTCAAAATCAGTTGGTCCTGTTTCAGCATCTTTACCGTTTTTAAAGGATACAAATCCATCTCCACCTGAAGCTAGAAATGCGTTCGCAACGACGCTGTAAGTTTTAGAAGGAATGATTTCTTCTCCATTTGTTAAGCTAATACTTGTTACTTTTTCTCCATTAGGCTTGTTCGCATCCCAAGTGTATTGGATCCCTGAAATTTGAAGCATTCTTGTTATGTCTTTTTGCCATTGTTGATTTAAAATATCACGAATGTCTTGACCTGTTAAATTTACTTTTATTAATTGATTTCCGAATGGTTGAATACCATATATCTCTCCCCATGTAATATCACCAGCATCTAAGTCATTACGAATACCACCAGGATTCATAAGTGCAATTTGGGATTGCATTGTTGTACGCTGGGCATCAGCAACTAAATTTCCGAGAGTAGATTCACCAGCCATATTGAGTTTGCGATCTAGTGGCGCAATAGACTTACCTACAACTTCATTAACAAGAGGTGCGATTTTTGCTTGATATTTCTCCATCTTCTTCTTTATTTTTTTATCAGGCTCTATGCCTTCATGATAAGTTGTAACAATTTCTGCTTTTTTCTCAACAATATCTTGTGTTTTACGATCAATCTTTACATCAACATCAGCAAAAGCCATACCATATGAATTTGCTTGTACGACAAGTTTATTATTAACAGTTCCATTTACATAGGTGTGGCTATGGCCACCAAAAATAACATCGACTTCTGGATCAGTCTCATTTGCTAATCGGACGATATCACCATTTGTTACGCCGTTCCCATCTGTTATACCTCCGTTATGTGCAAGAACAACGATAGATTTAACGCCTAGTTTTTTTAATTGCTTTACGGATTTGTTAATAGCTTCAACTTCATCTGTAATTTCTACATCCTTTAGCATAGTAGGCATAACAAGGTTAGGAACATCCGTTGTTACGACTCCGATAAATCCAACAGGAACTCCTTGTACCTTTTTTATAGTGAATGGTGGTAAAAATAAACGACCGGTGGATTTATTATAGAAATTTGCAGCAACATATGGGAATTTTGTTCCTTTAAAATTTCCTGTTTTCTCATGGTATCCACCATAAATAAGGCGGTTCATTTCTTCAACACCTTCATCAAATTCATGATTTCCTATCGTTCCAACATCGAATTTCAAATCATTTAGAAATTCAATTGTAGGTTCGTCTTGTAATAATGCTGAAACAGGAGTACTTGCTCCAACAACATCGCCGGCATGTACCTTTAATGTATTTGGATTTTGTTTTTCACGATCACGTAAATAAGCCCCTAAGTACTCAATTCCCCCTGCATCTTTATTGTTAATTTTTTTTACAGTATCTAGTTGCCCATGAAAATCGTTAATACCGAGCATTTGTACATCTATGTAGCGGTTTTGTTCTGTACTTGCTTGGATTGAAGGCGCAGCAAATACACTAGTAAAAGTAACTGTACTTAATGCTAAAGCAACTGGAATGATTTTTTTCAACATAAAATTTCTCTCCCCTAATTAAAATCTGACATAATACGATGTTATTTTAATATATTAAGAGAATTATTTCCACAAAAATTCTACCAATTATAAAAATTAATAAGATTTTATTGTTTTCTGACAAGATATTTCTTCCTCAAAAAAATGTATATTTCTTTGTTTTGAGGATTATTCAAAATATTATCTTGATAGTAATATAACAATACTTCTAAGAAATCTAAAAAACTCTAATCAATATATTTTAGCTGTTAAGAAGAGTATTCAATCCAAAATTAATGGAGATTTATCAACCTAACATCTCAATATCACCATTTAAAAAGATGCTCCTGGATTTATCCAAGAGCATCTTTTATAAAGCTTTATTTTTTACTTGTTTATAATTTATCAATTAACAATTATATAGTTGTAATCAGTCCTTTAAAAATAATAGGAGTGCTTCATTAAATTCTTTAGCATGCGTTGCATTTAGCCCATGTGGACCACCCTTTATTAAGGCTACTTTAGAATTAGGAATTGCTTCATGTGTTAATTTCCCACTATATTCATATGGTACAGTTGCATCAGAATCACCGTGAATAATAAGAGTAGGTATATTAAACTTCTCCAAGTCTTTTCTAAAATCTGTCTTACTAAAGGCGGTAATACAATCAAGTGTTCCTTTAGGTGATGCACTGGATGCAATATTCCAATTATATAAACGGAATGGCTCACTAACTAAATCTGTTCGATTACCAGCCGCGAAAAATCCCTTAGTAAATTCATCAAGAAATGCAAGGCGGTCATTTATCACACCACTTTTGAATGCTTCAATTGTTGCATCATCTAATGCCCCTTCAGGATGATCCTCTGATTTGTATAAATATGGAGGAACTGCCCCAGCAAAAACAGCCTTTTCAATACGATTTGTTCCATACGTACTAATATACCGGGCTACTTCGCCTCCACCCATAGAAAAACCAACAAGTGTGACATTTTGAAGCTCTAAATGTTCTAATAGTTGATGTAAATCAGAAGTAAAGGTATCATATTCATACCCTTCCCACGGCTGAGATGATTGTCCAAATCCTCGACGATCATATGTTATAACTCTGTATCCAGCCTCAACAAGAGCGGGAACTTGGTATTCCCAAGATCGACCACTTAACGGCCAACCATGAATTAGTACAACTGGTTTTCCTGTGCCATGATCCTCATAATATATCTCAATTGGTGCTTGATTTTCGGTTCCTACAGTAATTTTAGCCATGCTTCTACCTCCAAAAAATATTCTAATATGTATCCTTTTCTTCAATAATTCGGATGAATCTCATAACCTATTCATGCACGTTTATGTTGTGAACTCTAAGTATGAAACTCTATTGTTCCAATGCATTCATTTTCTCCTTTTGGAACAATCCCCCCTCTAATACCTTTTTCATCATAAAATAATTACTGAATATTACTCCTATTCAATTGTAATAACAAAAATAGGTGACTATCAATATCGTTCTATCTATAGAATGTATAGGTAAAATCAATCTATTTTATAGTGAAAATAACTATAGTTACGACCTATACAAATTATAGATAATTTAGAATTGATTAACGAATCGGTTTTCAAATACTATAAATTTGTATAGCACTTCATGTTCTGTGAATGCTGCTATAACCAATATTATTGGTCAGCTTAGTTATAAACGAAGAAACTTATGATAGTATTCGACTATTTAAACTTTCTTCGATTACTTAATTTTTAGGAGGAATACATAATGACTGATCTCTATTCTCGTATTAACAAAGATGATGCTGTCGTGCTTTTAGTAGATCATCAAACTGGTCTTATGTCTGGACTAGTACGTGACTATGGTGTTGATGAATTCAAGAACAATGTTTTAGCTCTTGCTCACACTGCTAAGTTTTTTGATTTACCAGTTATTTTAACAACAAGCTTTGAAAACGGGCCTAATGGACCTTTAATGCAAGAATTGGTTGATCTCTTTCCTCACGCACAAAAAATAGCTCGACCTGGACAAATTAACGCATGGGATAATGATGATTTTGTAAAAGCAATCGAAGAAACTGGAAAAAAGCAACTTATCATCGCGGGCGTAGTTACGGACGTTTGTGTTGCTTTCCCGGCACTTTCCGCTATAAAAGCTGGATATGAAGTATTTGCTGTTACTGATGCTTCAGGAACTTTCAGCAAACAAGTTGCAGATGCTGCCAATACGCGTATGGCACATAATGGTGTACAACTTATGAACTGGTTTAGCGTAGCTTGCGAATTACAACGCGATTGGCGCAACGATGTCGAAGGTTTTGGTAATTTGCTTGCTAGTAATCTTCCAGGCTATCAAAATATAATTGGAAGCTATATGGGAGCTCAGCGAGATCTTAGTAAACAAAATGCATAAATGTACCGCTTTAAATCCCTTCTTTAAGTGGATAGTATAAATCTAGTGCTGATTAAATCAGCACTAGATTTTTAAATTGAAAAGTATAGCAGAGCTTTTATTTTTATGATTACAACTTTAATTAACAGAAAAAACATTACTTTCAAAAATATTTTGAACAATTACAAAAGGAGTGTTTTATTATGAGTAATTTAGAATTGTTAAATCCGGAGAATAGTGCCTTAATTTTGATTGATTTTCAACCTCAAATGACTTTTGGAGTTGCAAGTATTGATAGACAAACATTGATTAATAACGTTATGTTGCTTGCTAAATCAGCAAAAACTTTTAACGTACCTACTATTCTTACTACAGTTGAGACACGCAGCTTTTCTGGCTATTTTTGGCCACAAATTCTTGACATATTCCCAAACCATGAAATTATAGAACGCAGTTCAATGAACTCTTGGGAAGATCAAAAATTTGTTGAAGCGGTTAAAGCAACCGGTAGAAAGAAATTAATATTTGCAGCACTTTGGACTGAAGTTTGCCTTGCATTCCCTGTGCTTGAAGCAATGAAAGCTGGCTATGAGGTGTATGCAGTTGACGATGCTTCAGGTGGTACTAGTTTGACAGCACATAACGCTGCTATGCGTCGTGTAGAACAAGCTGGTGCAATTCCAGTGACAGCCATTCAAGTTTTACTTGAATACCAACGTGACTGGGCACACAAAGACACTTATGATGCTGTAATGGAGATTGTAAAGGAACACACTGGTGCTTATGGTCAAGGTGTAGAATACGCATATACTATGGTGCATGGCGCGCTTCCAAGCAGGAAAATATGAAACAAGAAGGAGTAGCTGTCGAAGAGACTTATACAGGGAACACGATGGATGCTGCTGATCCAGTAACAACGATTGTTACATGGGAAATTCAACAAGGGAAAGAAAAACAGTTTGAAACATGGAGACATGAAATCGAAGCTGCCGCTACTAAATTCCCAGGGCATTTAGGCGTAAATCTAATAGTCCCCAATAACGAATCCAGAGAGTATACTGTTATTTTTCGCTTTGATACGTATGAGCATCTACGTGCTTGGCAAGAATCAGATATTCGCCGAGATTTGTTAAAAACCGCAGAACAATTTCAAGTTACTAATCCAACTTACAAAACTGAAAGCAGTTTGGCTTATTGGTTTGTTACTCCGAAAACACCATTTCCACCGCCAAAATGGAAAATGTCTATCGTTACCCTTCTGGGGGTATGGCCTCTTAGCATGTTAGTTCCTAAATTGATAGGACCTATTATAAAACATATGAATCCTATTATGTCGGCTTTTTTTGTTTCTGTATGTATAGTGTCCTTGCTATCATGGGTAGTTATGCCGATTTTCGGCAAACTATTTCATCCATGGTTACAAAATAATAGGAAGTAGGCGAGGTGTGAATATGAATGTACCGGATATAATCTTATATAACGGAAAAATTACTACCCTTGATCCCTCTCAACCTGAGGTATCTGCTATCGCCATAACTGATGGTTTAATAACTGCAGTAGGTGGAGATGAGCTTCTTAATAGTGCCACAGAAAAAACAAAAAAAATAGACCTTAAAAGAAAAAGAGCTATTCCAGGCCTGAATGACTCTCATATACACGTTATTCGTGGCGGTCTTCATTATAATATGGAATTACGATGGGAAGGCGTTCCTTCAATTACCATTGCTCTCGAAATGCTCAAAGAGCAGGCAAGGCGTACACCTGCTCCTCAGTGGGTAAGAGTAGTTGGAGGTTGGTCTGAATTTCAATTTAAAGAGAGACGGATGCCAACTTTAGAAGAGATTAATGCTGTTTCTGAAGACACACCTGTCTTTGTGCTACATCTTTACGATAGAGCACTTGTAAATCGTGCAGGGCTGCGTGCACTGGGATACACAAGAGATACCCCAGACCCTCCAGGTTGTTTAATTGAGCGGGATAAACGAGGTAATCCTACGGGCCTTTTAATTGCCAATCCTAACGCTTCTATTCTTTATTCAAGTTTGGGTAAAGCTCCAATACTTAATTTTGACGACCAGATTAACTCAACTCGCCATTTTATGCGCGAATTAAATCGATTAGGTATTACAAGTGCCATTGACGCAGGCGGCGGTTTCCAAAATTATCCTGACGACTACAAAGTTGTTGAATATTTAGCCGAGAAGGAACAATTAACTTTGCGTATTGCTTATAATCTATTTACGCAAAATCCTAATCATGAATATGAAGACTTTGCTTCATGGGCAAAAATTGTTTCTCCAGGTCAAGGAAATGATAAGTATAAAATGAATGGTGCCGGAGAAATGTTAGTATTCTCGGCAGCCGATTTTGAAAAATTTCAAATGCCACGGCCCGAACTAGCTACGATGATGGAAGCTGACTTAAAGAAAGTGATTTCTCTATTGGTAGAAAACCGTTGGCCATTCCGTTTACATGCAACTTATGACGAGTCAATCACACGATTCTTAAATGTTTTTGAGGAAGTTAACAAAGAAATTCCTTTCAATGGTCTACGATGGTGGTTTGACCATGCAGAAACAATCTCAGTTCGTAGTATGGAACGTGTTAAGGCTTTAAATGGTGGTATTGCCATTCAAGACCGCATGGCTTTTCAAGGTGAATACTTTGTTGATTTATACGGAAAGGAAGCTGCAAAGCATACTCCCCCGATTTACCGTATGTTAGACCTAGGTATACCTGTTGGTGCTGGTAGTGATGCAACTAGAGTTTCCAGTTATAACCCTTGGGTCGCTCTTTACTGGATGGTTGCCGGAAAAACCATTGGTGGTCTTTCGATATACGATGAAAAAAATAAACTTGATAGAAAAGTAGCCCTGGAATTATATTCAAAAGGAAGTGCGTGGTTCTCTGGTGATGAAGGTAAAAAGGGAACCCTTGTAGTAGGTCAGTTTGCTGATATTGCTGTATTGTCTGCTGACTACTTTACTGTGCCAGAAGAAGAAATCAAGAACCTTGAATCATTACTCACCATTATGGGTGGGCAGGTTGTTTATGGAAATGATGAATTTAAAAATTTATCACCTGAATTGCCGCCAGCATCACCTGATTGGTCACCGACGGGAGTTTATGGTTATGGTGGTGCTAATCTAGCCCACACTATACTTTCTCACGATGCCCATGATCACAAGTTACATAGTTGCAGTAACCCTCTCCATCAACACACTCATACCGTAATAGGAAAAGATGGAACTAAATGGGGTATTGGTTGTACTTGCTTTGCTTTCTAAGTCAAAACCACCGGTATAATGCCGGTGGTTTTCTTTATGCAATAAGGATATGTAGAAAGAAATAGCAGTATATCCCTAATGGAATCTATTACTATGCGATAAGACCGAAGAAATTATTGATTAACTTGACTTGTTTTTAACAGTCTTCTCTCCTTGCAAAGTCTGCCCTTTTTCCCTTAAGTAAAAGTCCATGATATTCCCTTTTGAAGCGACTACACCACACATATAAAGTGAAACTTTAATCAGTGGGGGTTTTGTTCATCCCCCACTGATTATCAGCCCTCACCAATCGGACTTTTACGGACAGTTGATCCCCCACCTAACTTCTTTGCTTCCGCTGAATTTTGAGGTGGGGGTCTTACTGCCCGTTAAAGCGGGATAAATCTACTTGCCCTTTGACTGTAATTTAGGTCTTATCCTAAGAATTATGTATCATTTTTAATTCTCACACTATAATCATTATTATTTCTATTATACTAATACTTTTTCAGGTTCATTTAACTTCTGCATAAAGATACGTGCTGCAAAACTTAAAAATTTATCATCAAAGTGAATAAGATTAATATCTTGCCTTGGTGTTGGATCAGTAATACGAACTATGCTCAAAGTATCATTATTAACAAAATCAACCAGTGAAAGAGGTATTATGGCAACCCCATGACCATTGTATACAAGGCTCAATAGAGAAATAGAAGATTTTGTTTCTATATTTGCTTCAGATAAAGATAATCCTAAACTCTCACAATATATTTTAATAGATTCACGACAACTACATGAAACCATTATTCTACTCAGTCCTACTAATTCTCGAAAAGAAACAAATGATGTTTCATTCAAAGGATGTTTTTTTGGAATGACAAGGACAAGCTCTTCGCTATACAAAAGGGTGCTTGTTAATGTGTCTGGAATTTGAGCACTACGTGTAATCCCTATATCAATATTTTTGTCAACGATTTGATTTACAGCAACTTCGGACTCTATAATTTTTACAATGATGTTGGGATATTGTTGTTGAAACTTCATAATATAAGGTGTTAGATAAGTGAGATCCTCTAATAAACCTCCTATAGTAATCACACCTCTTTTTACACCCTTTAATTCAAAAATTTCATTATAAACGTCATCAAATTGTTGCATGATAAATTTTCCTTTATCAAATAGCAGCTTACCCGCTTCTGTCATTTTGATACCTCTTCCAACTCGATGAAACAAGGGTGTATCAAGTTCACCTTCCAACACACGGATTTGTTGACTTAAAGTCGGCTGTGAAATACCTAGAACTTCCGCAGCTTTAGTAAAACTATTATTATTACAAACTTGAATAAAATACTCTAAATGACGTAATTCCATTCTTGATACCCACTCTCCGCTTTATGAAAGATTTATAATGAAAAGGACAATATGTATACGTTAACAGAACAACTTTCTTTCCTACTATACCAATTGAAATTACATATTTTATTCATTTTTCATTATAATAAAATTACTACCATTTATTAATTTTTCCTCCTATTTATTTAATTTATATTTAATTAGGATATTACTAAACAGAAATAATCTCTAAAAACTTACAATTTCTGTGCGTAATATCCTAACTTTTTCAACTGTTTACTTATCATTTTTTCTCAATATAGTCCAAACTACCAAATATTTGCTGAATCCTCTCTTTATGCTGAGAAAAAATAGTATCCACCAATTCAATACCTTCTGAAGTAATTGATGCATACGTGACACGGCAGTCTTTAGGACATGGTTTTCAACTCTTCTTTTCCAACCTATCCACTACATACGTGATACTACTACTTGCAAGTAATATCTTGTCCCAAATTTTTTTATAGGCTGATCGGCTTTACTGTATAGTAGCTCAAGCACTGCAAATTCAGTTGGTTTAAGTCCATAAATTTTTTTATCCTTTTCAATACGTTTAGTGATTGACTGTAATTCCCTTGATAATATAACAAATAACTTTAAAGATAGGCTTTCATCGTTAATCACGCTCATAATTACCAATCCTTTACAAGTTATCTTGAATTCGAGATTCATTATATTATCGTCAAAATATTATGTCAATCATTCATTTTAGCTTTATCAAGCCACTTATAATTTATTTCTCAACATAAGACATATGGAATTAAAAGAAAACAATTGTTACTATACAAGTATCTCAATTACGTTATTTCTTTTAAAGAGAGCTTGTTTTTAATCGCAAGTTCTCTTTTGCCATGTTCTAAATTGAATCCGGACAAATTTCAGATAATGAGTCTGCCCCCCATGTATATGATATAGTTTTTAAACACAGATTAGAGCCCTCCTATAAGAAGGAGAGCTCTAATCTTTCAAATAAATATTCACCATTTTTATCATTGCGGGGACATCAAAACTTTAACTTGATGAGGATATGGCACTACACCATGCACATCAAGTTGAGAATTCAGAATTTCCTCAAAACGAAAAACGGAATTATAACAAATTATTTATATAAATCATTTTATTAGCAAATATAGATGTAAGACACCTAATAATTCCTTAGCGTACGAAATTCTTGTTTTGTTGGCAGGATCCATCGCTATCAAGCTAAGAAAATACAACTACCCCCAGCACAAATTTTGTGCTAACTTGTAACAAGATAGCTCTTTCGTTTTTAGATTATTAATTTCTTAAGTAGAAATGATAGCGGTACATTATTGGTTACATGAAAAAGTGCCAATCTTATCGATAATTTTATCATTTTAGCCAAGGAGACTCCTTCCTCAAGGAACGCGAAGTGAGTAGGTGGAGATGAATTAATTGGCATAGGACAAAAAATATCAGAATTTTTGGGAGTTCAAAGTGCTTAAACGTGGTATTATTTAAGTTTTTTCATTGAGAATGCATAAATACAAACAAAACCAGTAACACATCTTTTCTGTGCCTTACTGGTTTTGTTAAAGGTCATCTTAAATTGTAGCTAGTTCAACGCAATTGTAAATTCTGAGTTCGGTGCGCCAGCAAATACAACCGTCCCGTTCTCTGGTAGTTTTACTTTGTTATTGGCACTAACAACGGTAAAATTGACGCATACTCCATTCTCATCATACACCGCAAATGAACTTCCTGGTGGCAACTCCACATTCATCGTTTTCCCTGCTGCCTCTTGCGGGATTGTAAACCATTTCGCATGCCCATTTTTTTGCAGTGTAACTTTCGATAATTGACCTGTGTCAAGGGATTTTACGTTAGATTCACTGACGTATAAAAAGCTGGCCATCTCCATATATTCATTACCATTCTCTGTATAGAAATGAGCTTCCGTCGTATCCCGCCCATTTATCACGGGAATCTGAATTTGATGTGCCGCCGAATTTGGACCTGTAATTTTTTTGCCGTCCCAATACCCATCCTTGAGCGTAATTTGTGTGTTTAGTGGCATTAGTAGTCCTAGATAGTTCATTGAATTAAATTTTTCGTTAACAAGGTAGAACTTGCTACCCTCACGCTTCGCCCATGCAGCAGCTGTTTTCTTCGGTAACACATTGTTTTCTAATTTTTGGGCTAAATATTGAGTCAACACATTTTGCCCCAATCCCGGCGATAATTCATATGTGCTCTCTCTCAAATAAACTTTTCCATTCTTCTCAGTAACGAAGTTAAGCTTGGAGGTACCCTTCTCATTTATAAAGCTTCCATCCGCCGTATATACATATTTTTCTTCCAGTTTAGTTGGTAAAAACAGTTCTCCCTTCTTCGTAATTTCTATTTTGAAATGGCTTTGGATATTTCCATAAAAACCCGCTTTTTTTACCACATCTTGAGGTACTTTAGCCTTGACTGGCTTGCCGAAGGATTTATCTGGTTTAATATCCTTAATTGTCCCTTTCTCTTTAAGCCTAGCTAACAGTAATTTGTTTGCCAACAGTTGATTTGTCGTGCTGGAGCCGCCGGAGGACAATACAGCTGCTGCCATCTTCTGCTCTGGAAGCACGACCAATGTGGCATGTTGCAGTACCGTATCCCCACCCTTAGTCAACGCTTTTATCCCATATTCACTAAATGGGTATAGTTTCACACTATCCCAGCCAAGACCATAGTTGAACACGTTTTCGCTATCTTCCGGCCACATGCCTCTTTTATATTCTTCTTGTTCCATCGCCTTGACTGCTTTATTAGAGAGAATTTCTTTTCCCTGTCCCATAAATATTTGTGAGAATCGCACCACATCTTCTGCAGTAGAAGAGATTCCTCCCGTACCAATCGCATTTACCATTTCACTTGGAAGCTGTCCCTGGTATTTCGGAGAATACTGTCCAGCCCGCTTTTCGTCTTCCCATTTGTTTTGCGATGTTATCGTATGATTCAGTTTTAATGGCTCTGTAAACTTTTGATGTAGAAATTCAGTAAAACTCATACCACTGACTCTCTCTACCAAGATCTCAGCCAGCGTAAAACCATCATTACAATATACTGAGAACGCACCAGGGTCTGCCTTCAAGTTTTGGTTGGACAATTGCTGCAACAAGATATCATGGGCATAAGCATCATTATCTTTAAATAAAAATACATTATTGTACGTGGAACCTTGCAAACCCGAAGAGTGATTCAACAACATACGCGGTGTGATGCGCTTATATCGTTTATCTTTCATTTTGAACTCAGGAATATAGCGGGCAACAGGGGCATCCAAATCAACTTTTCCTTCGTCTACTAGTTTCATAACAGCCGCAGCTGTATATACTTTACTGGTTGAACCAATTCCGTATAGAGTATCTTTGGTTAGTGGCTCTTTCCCTTCTATGTCGTTCTTGCCTGTCTGCCCCGACAAAATAAGTTTACCATTATCAATCAGCGCATACTGCACGCTAGTAGTCTCATAGGAATTCGTGAGTAGTTCAGCGTTCTCTGCAGCAATCTTCTCCAAATCTTTGCTTCCAACTTCTTGGCTAGATACAACCGGAGTCTTACTGCTAGAAGAGGCTATAGCTCCTGTTGGTAGACTCATCGTTAGAGCCAAAGTAGCGGCTAACACCCCAGATAATTTATTTTCCATAAGAAAAATGCCTCCTTAGATAAATGATTGATTTCATCTTTTATTTGTTCAATTACAAACATCACATAAACTACTATTCCGTCTTTATCCCTACTGTCTAAATTCAACAAGTAAAATACTTTTAAAAAGACCAGGATTCTCGGTTCTACCCATACTGTTCAAATTGCCGTCAACATATGCCTCCCTCCATGTGTCCCTCCAGCAAAAGTATTAAATTCTGGAATAACACCTGTATGTCCCCCTATCGAGACAACGTTAGGAATTTTAATTTCATAGATTCCTAGACCATATCCATTGATTCCTCCCTTTCCTGTAGAAACTGTAGTGAATATTTGTTTTAGTTGCTGTTCTTTCAGTAATTTGCCACCAAGCAAATAAGAAAAAAATTGTTTAAGTCGTTACACTTCCAATGTCAAAGCAAACATCTGTTTTCATCGGTTTCTTAGTTCTTATATCCGCTACAGCCACTGCATCCCCCCACGTTTTTCTATAGCGATTATCCCGGGGTATCCAAGTTGCAATGTATTTTGCATTACTTGTTCGACGGAAGTATGATCTCGTTGATTACTTATTTGTAATGACCTAAGTATATTTTGAGTGGAGCCTGTTTTTATAATTGAGACTGGTGTTAGGTATAATAAAGAAGTTCCGGCAATGAAAAATGCCATATCTACAAATGGAAGTTAACTATATATTTTCATAAAACACTCTTGCTCTCTATTCATATAGTATGGGCGGTTGTATATTATTTCTTACTAACTAAACAGAGAGCATCTTCATATTGATTATTTTTACAGGCACCATTCTGTGATAAAAAACGGTAAATCCTCTCTTTTTCACATGTATGTTAATACCATAAATGTTTTTTCATTTAGAATGCTCTTATTACTAGTTTGGCTTTCACATAAATATATCCTATTTACCTCCCTCTTTTACGCTTCTCTATATTTGTATCCTATACAATAAACATTTCTTTTTTCTTATGCATTTCTTACAATTTCCTTACGTTCAAATCACTTCTATTTGTGGATATCAAAACAAAGACGTTAAAAATCTGAATCTAATGGGACTGCACTTCTTGTGGCGCACCTCGTGATTGGAATATTAACAAGTAGCAATCTAAATGATGATGCAATAAGGCCTCTAACCGCAAAGACTGCAGGGGTAGCCTAATAAATTTGATTTCTATTGAACACTTTACTTAGGAATTCCTCACTTCTAAGCGAAGTGAAAATGGTGAAGTTTAAGTATAGGGGTACTATGTTAACTTTTCATGAATATAATGTATCTCTTCACTATCTCTTTGTGAATGGAGTTTCGGTAGCTAATGTAGATGCACCTATTTCAAGTATTGGTCCTGATGTAATATCTTTTAAATATACAGCTATAATAGTAAGGAAATTCGGCGTTATTTTAATGCTGGGCCGAACAAAAATATTATTTCTAAAATTCAACCTAAGGTGGGAATGTATGTAAATGGAGATGAAAAATCAAATAAAACAGTGGTAAGTTTTATTTGATTAACCAACATTATTTTTTGTCCACTGTTTCTTCTTGTAGGAGTAATAAAGTTATTAAATTTTCCAGTTTGGATTTTTGATGTAATGCTATATCAGCATGGTCTTCCATCTTTGCTTTTGTCTTGCTATTTAAGAAACTCTATCCTGGTCAGAGTTTCTTACAATTCGTAAAAGATAGATTTAAAAATAAGATTAGGTTATCTATAATTCTTACAGTAAGCACCATTCAAGTAATTATATTTTTGATGATGTTGTTTCTTGTGTCAATTAACAGTGAAGCGGATTCAATTTTTAATAGAACTTCATGGGGTTTGTTAATTTATTACTTTGTTAAAACTATTGTTTCCGGACCTCTAGGAGAAAAAATTAGGTTGGAGAGGTGTTACACTAATGGAGCTTCAAAAAAATATTCCCCATTAAAACCTTCAATAATTATCGGTTTTTGGTGGGGAATGTGGCATTTTCCTATATAGTTTACTACAGGTTTTACAGGCATTCATTTAATCAAATATATTTTGTTTTTTATGGTTTCAATTATATCTACTACAATACTCATGCCAACATTTTATAATTTAAATTGCAATTTGATTATTCCAATTATCATCCACTTTTTTTAAATTTTTTTATAGGCATAATAAATAGTCAATTGATTGAATTAATTATGTAAAATACAATTTTTTATTTAATAGTTGTGGTTTTAATATAGTTATAAATCCCAATGAGGTGTTATACGGAAACAAAACCTAAAATATGTAAACGAAGATCGTGACTTGAATCAGTAGTAGTTTTACAGTTTTTCTATGTATATTCTATACAAGATTTGTAGACATAACGTCTTATTATCGGTAGCAAGGAAAAGGCGAAATCTTATTCTCACAAGGGATTCACCTTTTTCTTTTTCTATAATTCTATGCATATTTATATATATTCCTATCCTGGCGCGGTTTTAGGGTTCGCCTTTAACTGTATATAATCTTGCATACTCTTAGCGTGGTTATTTGCCAAAATGCTAGCGATACCCCATGCCCATCCACTTAGAAATTAATTGTTCTCCAAAATGAAAGAAATAAGCCAAACTCTCATAAGTAACTGTAAAAAGGTAAAATTTCCGTTATGGGGGTGTCTCAAAATCTTAGCTTGATGGTGATGTGAAGCTACCCCAATTAAGAAATATTACTAACCATATATCTATCATATTTTTTATAAACAGGATTAATTTGATTTAAAAAAAGATTTCTTTTTCTTTACTCGTAATAAATCACCTGTCCATCCTTTGAATCGCATATACATATACATACCTCCTGTTGTGAAAATAATAAATAAGAGAGCAATTAAATAGCTATATTTCCATTCTAGTTCAGGCATATATTTAAAATTCATCCCCCACAATGCTCCTAAGGCCGTCAAAGGCGTACTTACAGCAGTTAATACAGTAAGGGCTTTCATAATTTCATTCCCACGATGAGAAGAAACAACTTCTTGTAAATGAATCATCGTGTCTAATTCTTCTTGATACTCTTTAACAAGTTGTAATCCACGCTCTAATTTTACGTTTGTTTGTTTATAACAAAGGGTGTTTGTTAGGTTTTCTAACCAAGCTTCCTCCAGGCCTTGTAACACTTCTTGTATTAAGCGAAACACATGTGTGTTCATAAATAATTCATGACGAATATGATAAATCCTTTCTAAAACTGCTATGTTATTATGATGATAAAAATCCCATAAGACATTCCTAAAATTGTTTTCGAAATAGTCGACCTTTCGTAAGTAGTGAGATATAAACATTGATAAGATAGCACATAATCCTTCAGCGGAACTATTACAATTTTTTGCACTAAAAGAGGCATTATGTATTAATTTCTGAAAGTCCTCTTCCTCTTTTTCCTGAAACGTTATCAATATTCCATGAGCTACGAAATAATGAAGGAATTTTTGAATTTTGGCGTCCTTTTTATCTTGATCAAATAAAAACGAACCATATACACAAGTTTGACTTGGTGATAACGTATAAACATATAATCCATTTTCACAAGGAGAACTTATTTTCTTTACAAATTGAGAGAAATAAGATGCTACATCACGAGGGATTATAGAAGAAAGTTTTTCAAGCTCACTAGTTTTCACATGATACCAACTCCATTTCGGCATTTTTATACATTCCATATTATTCTTCCTTTCTAAATAGTTTTATGTTTGATCGAATCATATCCGTAATATGAAATTTGTATGTAGGTATTCATGCCTTGGAGAAAAAGTTTTTAAATCAACTAAATTACAAAATAAATGGCATAGGAGGTCTTATTCTGTTAAAAGGAAGACCCCCTATATATTAGCTATTTTTATTCTCAATTTTAAACATTTCCTCTATACAAGCACTTTTTATCTTTTCTTATTTATATGTGGCAAAGAAGCCACATAATTTGGCACGTCTATTCAACGAAATCCATTTCGATCGTTATTATAATTTAGATTCATATGCAGATTGATTGGTGATGTCGTCAAATACTTGACTTCCAATCATGTAGTATCCATGAAGTGCAGCCTCTTTCGAAGCGTCTACCATACGGAAAGAAGAAATTTCACCTTGCATTTTTTCAATTCGTTTTTTGTGGAGATCTACTATTCCTCCTGTCCAAATAATAGTGTCATACTGGTCTAACTTAAATTGTTCTTGTAATACACGCATAACATCTTGGAAGTGTGCATCCAACTCTTTTTGAATCAAAGTATCAACCTGACTTGTCTGATGATTTTCTTCTCGACATTCATATCCTTTTTCTAATATGTTTGGCATGTCGTTAATATGGAATTGATTACTTTCACCCGTATGATTCTGCACGATATTCTTAATATTTTTCAAAGGCTTGCTACATCCTAGTTCCGTCTCATAATGATTTAAAATGACATTCTGTTTCATATCTGTCATTTCTAATGTACGAAATCCGCCATCAATAATTAAGATACGATCTCGTTCCTGAATGATTCCCTCTTTTAAGAAATAGGCATGTAAAGCGACCGGTTGCTGAAGAATCAAAGCATTTTCCACCGTAATATGAATAAATTTCCCATCAATTTGCACGGAAGTTTCTTTTTTTAGTGCACGTTGTAATTGCTCATGCTGACTACCAAAACAAGTAACGGGAAGCCCGGTAACAACTAAAGGCAACACGACATTTTCTTTATAATCCTTTGCAATGCAACCAAATATTTGTTGTTTAAACCGGTCGCTTTCATAATAATTTTCTATTTCTTCACCAAATGGAGGAAGAAATGAAGCGTCAGATTGATGTGCTTCATCTCCCATGTAGTATGCAAAGTCTAAGTCTATAAAACTTACCTTTGTTAAATCTTCACTTTCAGCATGATTGGGTACAGGTGCTAGTGTAGAGGCTTCACTCTTAATCGTCACCTCAGAATCTACATCCTGTCGATATGCCCGCTTGGTAAAGCCAATTCCTACGTCAATTGCATACAGAGATTTCATACTTTTTTCCTCACTTTCTCTTTTTAGAATTAAATCTAAGCACTCTCTTCTTTCCCTTCTTTCATATATTTCTTTTCATTTTTCGTTTTTTCTCCGTCTATGTCCTTACTACTTTGATTTATTTCGTAATCCTTTTCATCTTTTTTCTTTTTGTTATTTTCGTTTTCTGTTAAATCTTTAATGGTAGAAATGACAACTGGTGTGGCTGTAAGCAGTTGTGGTAATGTTTGTTTTGCAACATTAGCTGCATTTACAGAGAATTGTTTACTTGTCTCAGTTACCTTCTCTAATGTTTCCTTTATGTTCCCTTCTTGTAGTTTGTCTTTTACGCTTTTTCCTGCTGTTTGTATAGCTTTCCGATTTTCTTTTTTTAATAAGGAGACCATGATTCCGGTCGTAACCCCAATCACAGCATATTTAAATATTGTATGTTTCATTTTTCTCACCCTTCTCTACTTCTATTTTTTTCCATGCTACAACCTAAAATAATTACCTTACCTATTTATCAGATGTTGCAATTTATTACAGAGAATGATAGTTTTGCGGCTGCCTATCATTCGCCATTGGTACTTCAGCTGTTACTAGGAGTAAAATCTTCCCTTGATCTAGTTTTTCTTCATATAAGTTAGCTTCCTCCTTCGACAACCCCATTTCTTCCATTTGATTTCGAAGTTCGTCCCCTTTTTTGGAGAAAAAGTTGATAATACTTGTTCCCAATCCTTGTTCTTTTACTCCAATCGTATTTATGTTTGTATCATCCGCAATCTTTTTTGTTAGATGTTTTTCATGTGTTAAGACGTAAATGTCATCTTGGTGAATCCCTTGTAATTCTAGCTCTTTTACTTTCATAGCTACTTCATGTTCATTATCATATTCATGAACCACCGGTTTTCTTTCATTCTTATGCATTGTATTTTTCCTCCTTTAGATTTTTTATTTAGTTGTTATGTAATATGTAATACACCTATTTTAAAGATGTTAAACCTAAATTTTCGAAAAATTTCATACAATAGGTTATTAATGTCTTTGAATATCAAAGTGATGTCACGAGAACTTTGCTTTGATAAAAGTGTTACAAATAACGATTTGTTTAAAAGGCAAGCCCCTTATTTTATAGAAAAATTCTATTTAGAAAAAGTTACAAATGGAGTACAAGATACTTTTTTCGGTAATTAAATCAAAAGAAAAATAAAAAAAACACTCCTTTTCAAAGAGTGCTTTTAAAAAACAGATAACCTAATAAAAATGTTTCTATTTTGATTACAGAAAGAAAGTCTTTATTAAAACATATGGTTGCTAATTTAATTGCAATCTTCCTTGCACCCAAGCAGCAATAGCATCTATAACATACTCAGGGATATTAGCAGAATTATAATATTCATCCGGTTTACTTATTTCTCTATAATCTTCTGTAAATAAGAGATTTAACTTTGGATATAGTCGATAATCCATGTTATCTCGTTCTTTTAGTTGTTCTTTCCAAAGAGGAATTTCGATTTTCGCTTGAACTTGATAGTCTCTTTCTTCTTGAATAATAAAAAGTGGTGTCTTTTGTTCTTTTGACATTTCCACTGCTTTAATTTTACGGATAGAATCCCTACTTCACAGGATTTTTTTGCTGTTTTCATTATATCCTTACTATACAAATGAAAATATACAATTATACTAAATATACAAACTTTGCATAAAAAAATGATTTTATAGTATCTTTTTAATATCCATGTCCACCTTGCCAGCCACCATGTCCGCCTTGCCAACCACCGTGTCCGCCCGGCCAACCACCATGTCCGCCTTGCCAACCACCATGTCCACCTTGCCAACCACCATGTCCACCTTGCCAACCACCGTGTCCACCCTGCCAACCACCGTGTCCACCTAGCCAATCCCCCTTTCCACCTACCCATCTACCATGTCCCTGTTGCCAACCACCGTGTCCACCTTTCCTAGCGCCGTTTGCTCCTTGCCAACCCCCTTGTCCACCTTGCCAACCACCGTGTCCACCTTGCCAACCACCGTGTCCACCCGGCCAACCACCGTGTCCACCTTGCCAACCACCCCCGGCCAACCACCGTGTCCGCCTTGCCACCAGCCTGCATAGCCTTGTCTCTGTGAGTTCATTCCTTCGCATCCCTTCTTATTAAAAATTCAAATACTGTAACTGGGTATTCTCTAAATATAATTATGTATCCCAAAAATAAATGTATCCGCAAACATCCCGATTATTGGTAAAGTAATTATCTAATGAAAAAACATTTATTATTGCAAATCTAAGCTCTATTATTTTTTGCTTTTCCAAAAATTTTTTCGCTATTTTATTAGCATAATACTTTTTAGATTCAATTTCATCATAGTTACTTAGTATTACAACAGACCAATCATTACTTGGGATCCTTTTTCAACATTACATCAGAATCCATAGTTGGACTTTAGTTATACAAAGAAAACGATACTTCACTATTGAAGTATCGCAAAAAAACTATTTACTTACATTATTATGACTATAACCCTATCCGGTATTAGTTACTCACCTAAAATTGCAAATGGGCTAAACGATTCATAATGAATCAATTCCTTTTCTATACTGTGCTCTTTTAATACTGGAGCCGTTGACTGCACAATTTGTATTGTTTTCTCATCAATCATAAATGGTACATCCCTTCGTATACAATGTTTTTATAAAACATTAGCATTATTTGAAATTTACCTTTCATAATTTCATTTTTTACTTTTAACTTCAGAATATCGAATCTTTTTTTTAATTATTATGGAACTAAACTGATCCAATAGTGATTCTGGCGCAATTGCTCTGAAGTTTTTACACTAGAACCTTCTTATTTACGCATTGAAAAATGTTACCTATAACGGAAAAGCCCAGATAGCGATGTGGCGGCACTATTATTAAAGGCATTTCTCCTTCTAAAACAGACAGTACTTGCAATCTTAGTACGAATCACAGTTGAATTCATGTTACTTAATCGTACCCATTCCGGCAATTTTAATCTTAACCTTGACGTTTACATCGCCTTTTGCTAATTCGTTACCCCAATTATTTTGTATTTTTTTCCATTCCGGATATGTGTATGTTCTTGCATATCCTCCAAGCCCAATAGGATCAATTTTGGCGGTTTGTATTTTTTTTATTAATTGCTTGAAATCAGCTTCCAACTTAGTTTCAATCGCCTTTTGTAATTTTGCTGCGTCCTTTCTAGTGTTAAACGAAAAAAGTCGTTCTGTAATACCGATTCTCATCTTTACATCTACATTAAATATAAAATGATCATCATATCTTGCCTTTGTCTTTACTTTAATACCATAGGCAGTAAAACTTATCAAATCTTTATCTTGACTATCTGAATTTAGCTTAATTGGAACTGTAAATGGTAACTCCCCTGCAGTTCCTTGTTGCAAAATGCGTAAGAGTTTGTTTTCATCAGGTTTCAGCGTTAATTTATACTTTCCTTTTTCATCCAATAAGGCTGTACCTGTCACCCATATTTTATTCTTTTTTTTCAGTTCAGTAATATTTGCTGTTAGCCCTTTGTCTGCTCTTTGTTCATATAATTCTTGAAGTGTTGTTTTCACCGTGATATTTCTTAAAAAAGCGGTATCAACTAGTTTTGTTAAATATATAGGAAGTCGCGGTTTATCTTTTGGACTATAGAAGATGACGTCTGAAACAGGTCCATCTACAGCGACAACCCTTGCGGTAACTGTATTTTTGGGATCACGGTAAAATGGATCAAGGTAAATTTCCCAGTTTTTTTGTTTCAGTAGCCTTTTTCCAACTAAAATAACCTGCGTTTTACTTCCGGCGGTAAGCGCCATAACCGTAGCATCAAATTGGTCTCTTGCTTTTCGAACCGTAGCAGATTTCACACCAGTAGTTTCTTCTTTTATTTTTGCTTCTTTATTGAAAACAGGGCTTGATATATACACTAATAAATTATCATTAGGATCTAAATCGATACCAAGAATAAGAGTAAGAGAAACATCTTCAACATTTCTTTGATCAAAGCATCCAGTCATCAAGAACACCAATAACAAAATACAACATAGTACTTTTCTTTTCAATGTATCCTCCCCTGGCGAAACTTCTCATATAGACAGCAATACAGCCATAAGATAATAGGTAATATATATGTTACTCCTAATCCAGTATTCGATAATACCTGTTGCCAAATTTCGGATTCATTCCAACTAGGATGGGTCCAAAATGTGAATCCGATAATAAGCAATAAGAGAACAACTACATGAGAGCTGTGATTTTGTTTTCTAAGTAATTGGCTAGAACAAAATACAGAACAGTATAGGGCAGGGATCCATGATGTGGAAACAATGGTTAAGTAAACAGCCAATAAAATCATGTCAAAACGTTCTAAAAAACGAAATTCAATTACTTTCAGTAAATTTATTACCGGTTGATTATATTGCGTAATGCTATCAGGGCTAAAATAGGCAAAGCAAACAATAGTAGCAAATAAATAAAATAACATTGTTAAGGTGTTTGCTATAACCATTCCATGAACTGCATACTGTTTTTTTTGTAAAAATGGATATAAAAAGAAAGCAATATCAAACCCTAAATAAGCATAAACAGTGCTTGGTACAGCGGTTAGTATAGGTTTCCACCCTTCTTTTAAAAGCGGAAAGAACGGCATCCAACTTCCATTCCCTATAAGAGGGATTAAAAAAAATATCGGAATCCAAAGCGCCATATAAAAAAAAAGTTCGGCGTATCGTCCTAAAATACTAGGACCGTTACGTGCAACAAAATAGGTAGGAATCGAAAACAAAAAGATAACGATATAGTCAGGCGTTTTCGGGAGAAGCCATCCCTTAAGGTAAAGCATAGCGTTTATAAGAACGATACAAGAATAAAAAGCGAAGTACATCATGTAAATAACAACGAATGCTTTCCCTACTATTTTTCCAAACAATCGTATAAGAATATCATAAATCGTATCCTCAGGATATCTTGCAGCTGTTTTCACTATAAACACACCTGATATTGTGGAGAAAATCCAACCAATCAATATAGCTATCCATCCATCTGTTCCAGCCTTTTCTGCAAGCACACGTGGAAGCGATAAAACGCCAGTGCCCACCTGCACTCCATTAATTAAAATAATATACTGCATAAGAGTGATTTCATTATAGGCATACTTTTTCATAATTTCACCTTTTATTACGATTCTTTCCTTGTCGAATAGTTTGATTGGTTCCATTCCCCTTAGGACGCCTTCTTATTGTCCATAAAGGAAAGCGTACAAAAACATCTTTCATATCTGCAAAACGAAAGGGTGCTAATGGTGTTCCGTAAGAAGTACCTAGCGATTTAAGACTACTTAGATGCCCAATTAAAGTCATCCACCCGATAACAAGTCCTACAATTCCAAATAAGGCAGCTGCTAGCATCATTGGAAA
This sequence comes from Bacillus sp. SH7-1, assembly GCF_008042405.1. Taxonomy (NCBI): domain Bacteria; kingdom Bacillati; phylum Bacillota; class Bacilli; order Caryophanales; family Bacillaceae; genus Bacillus; species Bacillus sp. SH7-1. Next base: position 375,222 of record NZ_QNUD01000007.1, on the reverse strand, counting down.
ACGTAAAAGTCTTACTGCCGCTCCCATATCATAGTTAGGAATAACAAAAGAAGAGATAGCGGTAACAGCGACAACAATAATCATAATATTGCTTACAATTCCCGCCTGAACAGCCGCCTGACCAATGACAATACCACCTACAATTCCAACTGTCTGACCAATCGGAGTAGGTATCCGTAAAGCCCCTTCTCTCATCGTTTCCAATGTTATTTCCATAAGTAATGCTTCCATAACTGGAGAAAAGGGTACGCGTGTTCTTGATTCAGCAATAGATAAATATAGCTCTACAGGAATAACTTCAAAATTAAAGGAAATAAACGCAACATAACTCGCCGGCAGAAATAAAGCAACCATAAAGGCGACAAAACGAAGCAACCGAATAGACGAAGCAACTAACCACCTTGTACCGTAATCATCCACTCCTTGAAAAAAGGAAATAAAATTTGTTGGAGTAATTAATACATTAGGTGAATGATCCATTACAGTTACAAATCTGCCCTGTAAAATGTGAGATACAGCCAAATCAGGTCTTTCAGTTAATATAAATTGCGGAAACGGCGAGTAAGGGTGATCTTCAATGAATTCTATAAGTTCGCCATTACTAGTCACTGCGTCGATTGTAATATTTTGAATTCGTGTTTCTAATTCCTTCAGCACATCTTCAGAAGCTACATCTTTCAAATATAAAATAGAAATTTTGGTTTTGCTTCGTACACCAATTACTATTTCTTTTATCGCTAATTCACGATGAGGAATATATCTTCGAATCATTGCGATATTTTGACTTCCAGTTTCTATGAATGCTTGATGTGCACCTTTTAGAGCTATTTCGTTATGTGCATCTTCAACACTTCTTTGTGGCCATCCTTTTGTATCCAATTGATGTGCTGTTGTTCGACTGTGAATTAATAAAACACTATCTCCCCCAAAAATAGCATTTTCAATCTGACTCAATGTTTTAATAATCTTAATTTGTCCTAATGGAATTGGAAGTTCTGTATTGGTATCAAAATCTCTATTCATCAAAGGGCTTAGAACATGATTTTGAATCAATTCTTTATCTGTTAATCCAGATAAATATACTAAAGCTGCTTCTAATCCACCTACTGTTATTTGAAACTGCCGAATTACTAAATCAGGCGCTTGACGAAATATATTCTGAATATGAGCTATGTTTTCGGATAAATCAGCGTCTAAGAGGGAGTCTTCAATATTTTTTTCCTGAAAATGAGTATTGTCTCGTATTGAACATGACTTAGGGTTGTCTCTATATTTTAAACGTGTCAAAAATTTAGCCATGATTCCCTCACTTTCTATGTACCTTTTATAGTATGTTTAGTATGCATATATTAAGGAAAAATATCCTAATAGTTCCCACAATTACACTATTAAGACATTAAATACATCTCTCGCTACCTTGTTTACTCATGTATTCCCTCTTGTTGTTGATGAAACTTTTCAATTGTAACTGATACACATCTGAAACTCTAAACCCTCTTTCTTCCCTAACGACTACTAATCGTGCAATTTCAGAATCTAAATTGCGTAAATTCTCCTATATTCGCTCCCCTATCAAAGTAGATGTTTAACATGTTGATGATAGTTTTTCTTTTCTCTTCTATATGTTCTAGTAACATGATGTTTGGTTAAAATACCCTTAAAACTCTTTTTAAGAAAAACTTAAGAAAATCTCTCTTTATTCATAAGAATTTTTTTCTATACTGAAGCATGTAAATGAACAAGAGGAGAAACGATCATGAAGAAATTTGTAATTTGCATAATAGGAATAGGTCTTCCTATATACTTACTACCTTTCATATTACACGGGGATTTAGACAGATTTAATCCGATTGCTGAAGAAAAAAATGTATACGCCATTGCGCAAGGTTATGGCGTTCCAGATTATCATTATAAAGGCCGGGCTATTTACTCACTAAAAAGTGTTGATGAATTAAGCAATGAGAAAGAATATAAAGTGGGAACGAACACCCCTAATGATTTTATTAGAAAAACTTACTTAAAGATTCATGTAAAAGGAAAATATGTTTATTCTTACGATATTATTGCAGAAAAGGATATTCCGGAGAAAATAAGAGGACAATTGAACTTAGTAAATAAATAATAAATAATAAATAATAAATAATAAATAAGCTGATTGAATCAGCTTATTTTTTTCATTCCCTTACTTTCTCCAGTCCAAAGAGTAGTCTTTGTTTCAGCATCAGCGATAAGATATTTTACACGGAAATTTTTTTCCGTTTCTGTCCATGATGCTATTAAGTAAACTTGTCTATTCGGATTAATGTTCAGTAATTTTTCTTTGCCAGCCATTCTACTTACAAACGGTCCTATTTCGGATTGCATAGTCGATTGTAAATCTTTATATAGAACTGTTTTCTGTATATGATTTTCAGCGTCATTAAAAGGGACATAGAAAGAACGATACGTATGATTTTTAACCTTACTATAAAAAACTTTTGGATTTTCAAAGATTTTACTTGCATTGTTTTCTATATAGGAAATCTCTTTTGAAGAATCCGCTGCTTCTACCATCCCTTGTACACCTAGTAAAAGAAAGCTACAAGTAAACAAAACCGCTATAATTTTTTTCATATTAAACTCCTTCAATTTTTTAATATTTATACCCAAATAAGGTTATTTCATGCGAATTGATCCATTCAAGATATGGATATACATCAAAAATGCTAGCAATTACTTAAAAAAAAGACTCTTACATAGTAAGAATCTTTTTTTATGATCTCCATCAATTTATTAAACTTGTTATCATTGTTTCAATAGCCATTCTTCCATTACTTTCACTGTTTCATCTCGTTGTGCTTTTGGCGTAATTAAGCTCGCATTATCTCCTTTTTGCTCACCATACATGCCAAAATGAGCATGGTTTCCCCCTTTTATCATGTGCATAGTTGAATTCTTTGACATGAACTTTTTATTGTTCTCTATTTTTTCTACAGTTGCTAAAGCATCTACTTCTCCGTAAATTGATAACATCGGGATCGATTTCGTAGAGAAGTCCTCTGCAGGATAAGAACCTAAGAAAATGATTCCGTCTACCTTGTCTTCATGCTGAGAGGCATACTTAGAAATCATAGCTCCGCCCATTGAATGCCCTGCAACATACCATTTTTGAACTTCAGGATACTTTTCAATTACACTGTCTACCTCATTTATTCCAAGTATCGCTAAGTTTAATGGTAACTTAGGCATTACTACAAAATGTCCATCTTTTGCAAGTGCTTCCCCTAAGTAACTATAAGCCTCGGCTTCTACTTTAGCTCCTTGATAAAAAATAACCCCTATTTTAGCATCTTTCTCTCCAAAAACTATATGATCTTCATCTTTTTTATCATCCACTAACGACAAAGCCTCTTTCGTCGGTTTATAACTAAACTGAGACCAAACAAAAAAACTAATACTTCCTATAAGTAAAATACCAAGTAAAGAGTACAGCGTAATTTTTATCCATTTCTTCACAAAGATGACCTCCCTAAAATGTATATATTCTATATTTTAGATTATCATTAATAAACATAAAAACTCGAGCATTTTTATTATGCTCAAGTTTTTATTTACTTCTTTAATTTATACTGTAAATTGTCCAAGATAAATATGTAGCAAATGCAGCCCGTAAAAAATATGGAATGAACAACCATGCCGATACTTTAGATAAATTGGAAGTATTGACTCGTTGATTTTATACAAATTCTTTCATACTTTTATATGCACAAAGTGCTCTCTCCCGCGCTGCCTTATGATCAACAACTGGCAAAGGATATGTATGACCAAGCTGTATATTGGCCTTTTGTAAAACATGCTCAGGTGCTTCCCACGGTTTATGTATATATTTATTCGGTATATCTCTTAATTCTGGTACCCATTTTCTTATATACTCCCCATTTTTATCAAACTTTTCTCCTTGTGTGATGGGGTTAAAAATACGAAAGTATGGTGATGCATCCGCTCCACTTCCAGCAATCCATTGCCATCCCATTGTATTATTTGCAATATCAGCATCTAGTAGTGTATCCATAAACCATTTTGCCCCTTCTTGCCACGGAATTAACAAATGCTTGACAAGAAAAGAGGCCACAGCCATTCTTGCTCGGTTATGCATAAAACCTGTTTGCCATAGCTCCCGCATTCCTGCATCAATAAACGGATAACCAGTTTCGCCCTTTTGCCATACTCTTAATAACTCCTCTTCATTATTCCACGGAAAATGTTCAAAGTTCTTATTAAGAGGCTTATATACTGTAAATGGATAATGGTATAGCAAATAATAAGAAAACTCTCGCCAAATTAATTGACGTATAAAGCTATTCACTTGTTGTTCAAAAAGACTACATTGTTTTTCAGTACTTTTATTTATTAAGAAATGATACATTAGCTTTACTGATATTTGACCAAATGAAAGATACGGTGCCAACATCGAATGAGCATTTTGATTTGGAAAATCTCTTTCTTCACTATAAGAGACTAATTTGCTAGAGAAAAATTTCTTAAATGTTTTGTATGCCCCTCCTTCTGTAGGCTCCCATATTGATTCAATATGAGATGTCCAAGGTATAGTCGGTAGCAAGTGTAATTCTGAAACAGATAAGCTTGATGGTAAAGAGTTTCCCCCTTTTATACTCTGCACTTTACTAATAGGCTTATGTATTACCTGCTTTTGAAATGCATTGTAAAAAGGCGTAAACACCTTATATTCAGTGTTATCTTTCTTTTTAATAATCCACGGTTCTAATAATAAATGTGAATTAAATTCCTTACAGATAATACCTTTATCTTCTAACATCATTTTCATTTTTTGATTAGATTGTAATCTGTCCGGATCATAACAAATATTCCAATATACGGCCGTTATACCTAACTGTTCTATGAGAGAAAGTATTTCTGCCTGTGTATTTCCTTTGCGGATTATTAAAGTAGAACCCAATGCCTCAAGTTGCTTCTTTACATCTATTATAGTATGGTGTAACCACCACTTTGACGCACTTCCTATTGAAAAAGCTTCATCTTGTACATATACCGGAAGAACCTCACCAGACTGAGCAGCCTCAAATAGAGCTGGGTTATCATATAAACGAAAATCTTTTTGAAACATAACGATAATTTTATTTTGCATGGCTACCCCTTCTGATTCTTAAAACATAATAAATTTTATTATACAACAGCAATTCATACATAAGAATTTATTTGTCCTTAATAAATTAGTTAACTTTTTCAACTATTTTATTAGTAGGAATTTTAATAACAGTTTCTTTTCCACCTGTTTTATCAATCTTGAAACCATAAACTTTAACATCCGACGGTACTAATGGATGATGACGAATCATGTCTATACTCTTCTCAATATTTTCACTAACATTTTCTTTTCCGCTTAGCCATTCATCAAGGCTACCACTTGAAAATTCAGGCATACAATTTTCAAAGAGATAGTCTAGTTCCCTGTTATTTTTTATGGAATCAAGTTGAATTTGTAGATTAACTACATCAGTTTCTTTATCCTCTATTCCGACAATAAAAATTTCTTCCACATTTTCTTGATAAATAGCAATAATAATAGACCTCATTATATCTCCAAAAGGATGTACAATTACAGAATCGCAACTGTGTATAGTCAACATATTTTCTCGTTGAATGTTAGTTACTTGTTGTATGATAGGCTCTATTCCGTGTTCAATGTCTGTTAACAATAAAACCTTTTTATTCTTTGCATTCATATATAGCACTCCTTCTTCATGATTGTATTTATGAAACTTTTAAACTAGTAACAATAGTTGATTATTCATTACATGATTGTTACCAGTTTTTCCAACGTCCCTCTGGATCCATACTTGCAAGTCTAACCCATCCATTTTGAACTTTTTCTCGAAATGTGAAATTACTATTTAGCAAACGTTCTATAAATGTAATAGGCGCTTGAATTACAATTAGTAAACGAAGTGGTGAATGATACGTCTCACTATCTGACTGCATAACGGATTGCCAAGGTAAGCCTGGCAACAAATCACTTGCATTTCCCTGCATAACACCGAGACCTGCCGTTACGGTTTGGGTTGTTTTGTTTCCACTACCATAATAATGAGGAGCTACAGTTGAAGCGTAATATTGCAGGTTTATCCACTGAGCTACTGTTCCTGGTCCCGCTATGATGTTAGCTAATATATCGCCACTTTCATCCTGTTTCCAATCATAATTATGAAGGAAAGCCCTACCTTCTAAGTCACAATCCTGAGTCAATTCACGCTGCCCGATAATAAAAGATGCATTACGAGCTAATCCCCATTCCGGACGTATTTCACTCCAATCTTCTGCAAATCGGTGTGCCTCTTTACTCGGATTTTTTATTTTCGTTTTAAAATTAGGTAATTGCGTTAAACGTTCTCTATTTGCATGTTGACTCACATTCGGCATAATCGACTCAATACAATCAAATGCTTCTTGCGCAGTTTCCGAAAGTTCTGGGACGTAAATCCATTCTAATTCATCCACTGTTGTTTTATGTTCAGCTGCTGCAAAAATGGTGTCATCAGGAATTTTAATGCCTTCAGCAGACAACGCCTCTCTCACTTCTGGAAGATTACATAAAGTAGCGAAAACTCTTGCATTGAATCCTCCCGCTGCTCCGCCACAAGCACCACACTCAAGCGCTGCAGCATAAGGGTTGTTCGTACTTTGACTACTGTGGCCGCACATTACAACTAAAGGAGCGAAACCTTCTGTTAATCCCACCATTTTTAAAGCTTGACGCACATAGTTCACTTTTTCTTCTTTCGTAAAACCGATCGGTATCTCACAGTTTGTATCATGAACATGATTAAGCGAGAAAGTTGTATCAGGCTTTTGCAACATATTTTTACGAAGGTTACGAATGAAGCCACCTACTCTTCTTGGCACAAAACTCCTTGTCACCATTTGTAAACCAAGTAAAGGACCACTTACTTCAGGTAGCAACATACTTGTCAGTACGTTCTGTTTCATCGTTTTAAATGTATAACGTAACGAACTGCCTACCATCTTACGTTGTTCATAAGATTTAAATTCATTTTCATCTGTGAGCTCTTTTATTTGATGTTTCGGTTTTAATATAACTGGCAAAGAAGGATGGCTGTCATTACTACCTAGTTCACTAGTCGCAATTGGTAACCCAAAGAAACCAGCTATTCCAAACGTTTCGAACGGACCTAATTTTTCTAGGTGGCGACGAAACGGTTCTGAACGTACATCAATACAAAATGCTAATTGAGCTAATACACGTTTTTTATCATTAGTTGCACATTGCTTAGAAGCAATTTTCTCCCTTAATTGCTCTGCATGCGTCTGTTCCCAAGCTTCCAGCCACAGTTTCCTGCGAATATTTTCATCAAAACGATATGCAAATGCTAATAATTCACTTTGTTCAGCTGCAGGCATTTGTGACCATTCCTGGGTTGAAATATTACCCCAATAGATCCAAGAAGCTATAAGTGGGACAATCGAAACTTTTTTCTCAGCCTTTTGATTTGTTAAAGGCAAATAAGGTTTTACAATGGTCAGTTCCATAGAAATTCGAATTGCTAAATATTCAATCATAAGTTCCTGTTCCTCAATTGATTGTTGCGAGCGCCATCGTATCATTCCTGCCCACCCAGGCAAAGAAAGTAAGTGCCCTTCAAGGTAAGCTTGTATGTTAGATTCAGAAATTCCTAGTTCAGATAATGCTTTTGTTAAAGCTACATGGGCATCTTGTGGCCAATCTTTTAAAACTTTACGCTCATTTTTACTGAGCGCTGGATCGAATTTAATAAGTTGGTGCCATGCACGATAAAAACCTTTCTCCCGATTTGGCATCGTCCAACTTGCCCCAGCGTCATCAAGATATAATTTACACCATTTAATAATATGATAATTAAGAACATCTGATAGGTTGTCACCATTTTGATTCTCTATAAGTGAACTGATTGGCTGCATAGAAGAGTCTTCCATACTTCCTGTATTTACATAACTCATTTCCTTTGCGAATTTATTTAATTCTGGCGATGATAATAAACTAGAAGGTAATCTTTCTAACTTTAAAGCTTCTTGGCAAAAACGCTCCGCTGTCTCTCGCGGAATATGAAAAGATTGTGAATCAAGCCAACGAGACAAGCCAATTTGTAAATACGATTCCTTAATCTCACCCTTCGCCTTTGCCGAATGAATCATGGAGGCACTAGGATAAATATCCACATTACGAACTTCTTTTAACCAATTTGCGACTTGTTCAAATGATTGCTTTTCAAGTCCCATCCAAGGGTGATGAGCTGCAAATGTAGAGATAGGCCAAAGTGGTGCAATAACTCGGCTAGCAAATACAACTAAATCATTTATATTATTTTCTTGTAGATCAATGTTTGTATCTTTCTTTTTTAAAGTCTCTTTCCTTAATATTGACGGTATGCTCATCACGAATTACCTCCCTTTGATACATAATGTTTCAGATAGCTTGGGTGACTTTCTACTGACTTTCGTCTCGCCTCACCTACTCGAACGAACCAAAGATAAAGTACAGCGAATAAAGTAGAAGATTGATTACGAGTAACGAAAGTGCTAATAACACTACCAAATAATAAGATACATATAACAAAGATAACGGCTGGAGCTGAAGGTTGAACGCTTTGATACATGTCAGTATGCAACCATTTATAAAGAGAATTATGAACGGTAAAGTAAATGAGAGAAAATCCAATCAAAACAATTAAGCCCGCAATTCGTCCCATTCTTCCCTCTCCAAAAACAACAAGCTGTTTCCATGAAAAGTATAATGACCAGCCTAAGATGATCGCACTAACTAATTGATATCCCTCTCTAGAAGTCATAAACCAGAAAGCAATTGCTATAAATAATCCTAAAACACGCCCGAATATCATCCATAAATTGGACATCTTTTCGTTAGACTGCTTCACTACCCCAAAACGTTGTACTGAAGAACCAGCTTGTAAAAACAGTGTAGCTTTAAACAAACCATGTAAAATTAAATGAATAACAGCCGCTAAATAAGCGCCTAATGCGCATTGAATAAGCATAAATCCCATTTGGGCAATAGTTGATCCTACTAGCTGACGTTTGTAATCAACTTGGACTAAACTAATTCCTGTTCCTATTAAGACAGAAATACTAGAGAAAATAAGTAAAATAATTTGTGCAATATCATCATGAAAAAGAGGTGAAAATCTAGTTAACATGATACCGCCAGCATTTACTAAACCTGCATGCATAATAGCAGAAACAGGCGTCGGAGCAACAGCTGATTCAATTAACCATCTCTGAAAAGGCCATTGTGCTGCTGGAATCATCACAGCTACTATAATCAATAAGTTAATTCCTGTTTTCTCCAATGTTCCAAATTGAGCTACATTTTCATTCGTTAAAACTGATGTTAACTGCCACTGTCCAGTTATTTGAAACAGCCAAATGATAGCTGATAACAAGGCAATCCAACTTATTGTAAATAAATAGCCTGAGATTTTAGTTGCTTCACTAACTACTTTCCACCTTTTATTTAGCCCGATGAGTAGAACCAATCCTATAAGAGTTGCTCCCCAACAAATAATCATGAAACGAAGATCATTACTTAACCATGCAACCGAAGATACACCTGTAGTAAATGTAAAAAGTGCAAAGTATTTTCGATATGAGCGATCTCCCATTAAGTAACGTACAGAAAAACGCTGAATGATTAAACCAATTGTAAGAACAAAGAAAGCCATGAACCAAGCTAAAGTATCTAGATGCCAAGGCCCTACAACTCTATCTCCATTGTGATTAACAAGTGCGAGTAAAGAAACCAATGAAGGCAATGCAGCGATACCAATATGGATATGAACAAAACGTAAAGGCATCCTTGCATGTAAAAACAATAATCCACTTAACCAAGAAGCACTAAGCGCCATAAAAAATAATGTTAACAGTGTTGATGAACTCAGCGAAATTAACATGTAAAATACTCCCTTCCAAACGAAAATAACTTGTAAAAATTCTTTTTCGTACATCGTTTTTTCCATAAAAAAAACCGACAACTTCCATAATTCAATGATTTTATATCATCATTAAATTATGGAGATTGTCGGTTTCACTTCAACTAACTTCAATAAAGTTTTTTGAAGAGCTCCCATTTTATAGAGGATAATAATGTATGTATTACTCCTATTAAAAATAGCAGTATATCTCTGATCTCCTAGATTATGCAATCAATATATCAATTTATGTTATGCGCTCTCTTTCAATTAAGAAACTTTTTCATTTAGTCAATATTACATATTAAAAAAATGCTAAAGCCTTAATTATAGCAAACAGTTAAAATAAGCATCTATTAATTTTTAAAACAATTATAAGATAAACCATATTAAGCAGTTTGTCAATTTATTTTTCCATTTTTTCAAGCGGTATTTCAATCAAAATTCATTATACGTAAATAATTTCAAGTTTTTAATTATTATCATGTTAATAAATATAAATAAAGTGCAAAACTTTTAGGCTTCTTAGTTATCTCCCACTAACACTACGGTGGTTTTAATTTTTAAAACTTTTCCTCAAGATTATGAAACAATTTAAAAATCATTACTCGTTCACCTGTACGAGAGCTTATATCCGTATGAAAGCTTTTCACTTTTTCTCCAGTCAATTCGAGTATAATCTCTTTCAGATCTTCAATTCCAGATTCAACTAGCTCCGAACGATTTTTCTTTATCGTTAGCATACCGTCTTTCGTTTCACAAACAGTATATTCGGCCGGCGTTAAAATACCTTGTAAATTTACGATAATCATATCCCGTAATATATCTGTCTTAACGGATATAGACCCGCGTCCTAAGTAGTCCTTTTCCCAGTGCGTAATTGCTTTGCTTATCTCTGCTTCAATAGTGCCTTTTGAGTTTTTCATTTATGTATCCTCCTTAAATAAAATAAATTTACAATAACAATATAATAATCTGGATTGATTTTATTTTCAATTATTGAGAAAGATTTATAGGAATCGTTGTAAAGTATCCTTTAGTATTAAAATAAATTTTTATATTGCGATATACGTTTTTTTGATTATCCCTAAACAAAATACTCTTACTACAAAGACTCTGTTGCATGTATTTCTAAAAAGGACATTCCAGGTAAAATAAGAAAGCTCTTGTAACGTAATACATAAACGAAAGAGCCGATTTCTTTATAAAGTGAAACTTTAATCAGTGGGGGTTTTCTTCATCCCCCACTGATTATTAGTTGAATCAATCGGACTTTTATGGGCAGTTGATCCCCCACCTAACTTCTTTGCTTTCGCTGAATTTTGAGGTGGAGGTCTTACTGCCCATTAAAGCGGGATAAAATAGTAAATCGACTTTTGTCTTAATTATTGATTTAGTAATAAAAACACTTTTTAAAAGAAATAAGCTTATACTATAGACATTGATCTTTCTGGAAGTTTAAACGAAAATGCCCCTCATCACTATATATTCCAAATTCATACCCTTTCTCTTTATAAAATTTAATACTTTCAGGAAAAGCTTGTAATGATAGCCTTACTATTGAAATTCTATTATAATTTTGTAATTGGAATGAATTCGGATCAAATAAAGAACCAGAAGAAATACTATTATTTGGAGGTATCACAATGAGCCTTTTAATTAGGGAGTTAGAAACAAATGATTTAGATAATTTCCCGGAGATTGATGACAGTTTTATAGTGAATGCTCGGTTAATTCTTTCTCTTTCAAAAGTAAATAGACGCATAGAATATACAGTAGAAGACGTTCCGAGTTATGAAAAAAGTTATTTACAAAATCAAAATGATAATGAAGAACTCGAGTACAATGAATATATTAATAACCCTAATCAAGTAATTTACATAGCACTGTTACATAACCAAATCATTGGATTCATAGTATTGAAAAAGAATTGGAATCACTATGCTTACATAGAAGATATAACGGTGGATAAAAAATATCGTACACTCGGGGTTGGTAAAAGATTAGTTGATCAAGCAAAGAAATGGGCAAAGAAAGACAATATGACGGGTATCATGCTTGAAACGCAAAATAATAATGTCGCAGCGTGTAAATTTTATGAAAAATGCGGATTTGTAATTGGTGGATTTGATTTTCTTGTTTATAAAGGCTTGGATATGACAAGTGATGAAGTTGCAATGTATTGGTATTTGCATTTCAAATGAAAATGTTCTTACCGTTAAACAAAAGCAAAATAAAAACCCCAATTTCTCAATTTTAATATAGAGAGATTGGGGTTAAGTTATTTAACAATATTTTTTATTTAAAACCAGTAACTAATTAATAATCCTGCTGATAATAAGAAGCCAAAAATTGTATTTGTCATCGCTGTTGATTTCATTGCGATGCGCATATACCCGGGATCCTTTGCCCCTTTTTGGAAACTTTGAATGGCAGAGATTGGTTTCCTCAAGCCTAGGAACATAACTAATGCCCAAGGGCTTATATAACCCATCAATACAATCACCGCGATCCATAAATAAGCAATGAAAAAGGCTACAGCTAGTGTTACTATTGCTTTTTCTCTCCCAAGGAGGATTACCAATGTCTTTCTTCCTCCTTTAATATCTTCTTCGATATCTCGGATGTTATTCGACATATTGATTGCACCGACTAAAATTCCAATTGGGATGGAAATCAATACACTTTCAGTCGTTATCGTATTCGTTTGAATAAAGAAAGCAATGAGTACAAAACATGTCCCCATTAACAATCCAGAAACTAATTCTCCAAACGGAGTGTACGCAATTGGCAATGGACCACCTGTATATAAATAGCCAACCGCCATTCCAATTAAACCAATGACGACTAACCACCAGCTGCTATTCATACAAATATAAACTCCAATAATTGCTGCTACTACATACAATAAAAGCGCAACTGTTAACACATTTTTTGGTTTCAATCCATGACGAACAATTCCACCACCAATTCCAACAGAATCAGCTGTATCTAATCCACGTTTGAAATCATAGTACTCATTAAATAAGTTCGTTGCGATTTGCAATGCTAAACATGCAACCATCATCGCAATAAATAAAAGCCAATCAATTTCGGCAACATAAAGTGATGCCACCGTCCCTAAAATTACAGGAGAAAATGTCGCCGTTAACGTATGCGGGCGCGTCATCTTCCATATTAATTTAGCGGAACTAATTTCTTTTTCTGTCCCCATAACACTGTTCAATCTCCCTACATTTAAGTATCAATTACTAGCAGTATCTTTCTATCTGTTTTCTGCCACGCATCTATTATATCAAAAAATGAATTGGTAATAGAACTGTAATGCTCTTGCTTGCACCATAACTTTGCATCAAAATATCATTTTTTCTAGTATGGGGTAGTCCCCCATCGCCATCAAGCTAAAATTTTGAAGTAACCCAAAAAAATTCTATCTCACTTTTTTGTTTTATAGATTATTAATTTCTTTTATCACATGAAGATTTCGTTCGAACTGAAATAAAAAGGAAATCATGATTTTCTCTAATTCAGCCTTATTTAAAACATCATCAATGATTACAACTTGATAAGTACTGTCCTTTCCTTTTGCAGGAACAATCATTTTCATGCCCTTTACATTACTTCCGGTCATTTTACCAAATATGAATTGTGCTCCTTCCAGTTCATAATTTTCTATCTTGTCATTGTCATTAATTCACTGATAAAATGGATCTCTTCCTCTTTCTAAAATGTCAGATTGATAAATTGTATAACCAAACTCCCCGGCTCTATATTCTGACCTAATGATAGGATTCAGCTTTTTTGTTGTAATTACTGGTTCAACTTTTTCCCTGTTTAGTTCATAACCTTTCGCTACATATAATCGATAAATTCGTGTTATTATTCTTGATATTGCTGTTGAACCACCTCCGGTAGTTCCTCAAAGATTATTCTTTTAAAAATGTTAATAATGCTTCATTAAATTCTTTTGCATGAGTTGCGTTTAATCCATGAGGACCACCCTGTATTAGAGCAAGTTTACTATCAGGAATGGAATCATATGTGCGTTTTCCACTTAACTCAAAAGGTACAGTTGCATCAGAGTCACCGTGAATAATAAGATTTAATATCAAAATGTAAAAGCTACCAATATATACACAGAAACCAGTATTATAGTTTGATACTGATTTATTTGATGCTTTTATTTATGTACTTGTTAATTTAGCATAGATGATAAAAAATAAGGTTAATTGTCCTATTATCACAATATTCGGCACTGCTATAATTAAATTAATAACAAAAAAGACTGCTAAAATTCCTAAAAACAAGCATAAATGATAAATGTTCAAGCGGTGTTGTTCAAATCTGTATTGATGAAAAACAATTGTAGTTGACAGGAAATAGAGCAATACAGAACCAAAAACAAAATATAAGATAAAAGAATAATAGACCTCATGTAAAAATAATAATCTAATGGATGCTGCAACCATACTCAAAGACATTAAAATAAATAGATGACCGTAAATAATAATTTGACCAGAAGTTTGTTTAGACTTGTCGAGTTTCTTCTCCATGTTATCGAAATATTGCCACCACATCGAAATAATGAGGATAAATGAAATGATCGCAAAGCTTATTGAATCCCAATTTCCTTGTTTAGGTTGAATGACCACAAGAGTGCTTACAAGAGCTTCCCCAAAGAGAATAATGGAAAATAGACCAAATCTCTCTAACAAGTGGGCTGTATTTGTAGGAACCTTTTCTAGACACTTCCTTCCAAGCAGTGGGACAACAATATCGATAAGAATCCCAAAATATAACACAGCATATCGAATCCAAGAATCAAAAAAAACGGATAATAATGAAATAACGATTCCAATCCAAAAATATCTTCCTAAAAAGAGTGCTGCTTTTTTTCGAGCCCCCTCTTCTATACGCTGGATAACAAGATATTGAATTGCAGTCACGACCCTTAAGCCAATATAGCCAATTAAAAAAGAAAGATAATAAGGATCAAAATCAGCTGATAAGCTTGATGTCATTATTAGGACAAAAAACATTTGCAGGATCAAAAAAATCCTTTGATGAAATAAATCTTTTCCAAACCGGTTAACAAAGATAGTTTGCCCTACCCAAGCCCACCAGATCGGAATAAAAATTAAGACAAACTTTACTAAATACTCTGCATGGATTTGACCATCTTCAACATGAAGTAAAACATGAGTCGCAGCCGTCACTGCCGCCACAAATAACAAATCATAAAAGAGTTCTAACCACGTCACTTTCTTTTCTTCCACTTCTGCACTCCCTCCTTATAGTTAATAGTATGCTAAAAATATATAGTAATTGGAAGAGAAAATAATATAGACATAAACCATTTCTCCTCATTATTGTATTCAACATAATTCCCTGGAAGGCGCTTTATCGCGTCTTTTTTTTATTTTCAAAAGGATCGACTCAATTTCTTCTTAGAGCCGTATTTTAATTTAAATGTGATAAGTGTTCAGTGACAATAAAGTCCTTTAAAAAATAATAAAATTGTTTACTTCTTATAGGACTAACGAAGTAGTTTAATGGAAGAAGAAACTATAGTAAGTGTTATAATATTCACTAACTTAAGCAAAGGGGGACGCATTTTTGCACAAACTTAATGCATTAATACCAGAGCTATCGGTTTCAGATATGGAGCAAAGTTTAAATTTTTTTCGGAGATTCTCCTGTTTAAAATTGAATATCAAAGACCAGAGGATAAGTTTGCTTTACTGTCTTTAGATGACTGTCAGATTATAATTGAAGAAGTAAATGGTCATTGGAGTACTGGGGAGTTATCTTATCCCTACGGAAGAGGAATTAATTTTCAAGTTATCATAAAATGATATTGATCCACTATATGATAGTTTGAAAAAGAACGAGTATCCAATTAAATTTGATATCCAAGAGAATTGGTATAGAGCTGATACTAAAATTAAAGGGACAAAAAGAATTTTTAATTATGGGCCCTGATGGTTATCTATTAAGATTTGTTCAAAAATTAGGTAAAAAAGATGTTGAAGCAGATTAAGCTATGTAAGATAAGATGAAAATTTAATAAATGGAGCAAACTACTTTTTTCAATCTATATTTTAGAATTCTATTTTCATGGTTTAAAAGCATCCGCAATCGTACATAATAGCAAGAAAAAAGGAGTGATTATATTGACGGAAGTATTAGAAATGAGTCCCAAGGAACTGAGAAAATGGATTGATCCTAGATTCCCCCATAACGAAAATTAATTGCATTACTTTATATTTAGAGTAATTATCTTGATTATTTTTAACATCCACTTAATTCTTAAACTGATGTATAGGGAAACCACTCCATATACATCAGTTTTTAAAAAATAAAATACTTTATTTACCAAGTTAATATAAATTGCCTTCGCATAGGAGACAGTAGAATTTCTAAATCTTTATTTTAATATTAATCAATTCAAGCATATTCCTTCAAATGCATTTATTACCAAGTCATGCACATAGGAATCATCCAACTTTTCACCGGTTACTAGCAACCGATAAAAAATTGGTCCGTAAATGAGATCGATACTTAAGTCAATATCGAGATTTTCTTTTAATTCTCCTCTTTTAATTCCCTTCTCCAGAAGTTGCTTTGCTTGCAGGCGACGTGGCTGGAAATATCGAGTACGATATTCCTCTGCCAGCTTTGAATCAAATTGTCCTTCGCCAACTAACTCAATAATAATAGTCCCTTCCCGACTTATCAAAAATTTGGTTAAACTTGTGGCATGAATTAAAATATCATTCAATGCTGAACCTGTGTCAGGTATAGGCAATCTAGCTGCGGTAGCAAAAAGAAAACCATCCATTACTACAGCAGCCTTATTAGGCCACCATTTATAAATCGTAGCTTTACTAACTTTAGCACGGTCTGCAATTTTATCGACTGTGACTGCTTTAAAGCCACTTTCCAGTAATAACTCATAAGATGCAGAAAGGATAGCTTTTTGGGTTTCAATATTACGCGGTCTACCTCTTTTACCTTGCACATTAATCATTCCTTTCAAGAACATAAACTATACGTTTAGTATACTTAATATGAACAAATAATAAAATAGCCCATTTACAAAACTTAACGTTTAGTATATATTTTAGCTAATTAATAAACTAAACGTTTAGTTTATTAATTGTTAAGAAATCTTGTAATGGCCATGGCTTTATCTAAGTTCCAAAATACACCAAGGTAATTCTGAAATAAAAGTATGGGGGGAAATTATTATGTCTAATGTTAAAAATAAAGCAAGTGATAAGGAAATTTCATCGGGTTTAATCATTCTTCTGGCAACCGCATGTGGTATCATCGTGGCTAATCTTTATTATGCGCAGCCTTTAATTGGGTTAATTAGTAATGTAATTGGTCTTTCTAATAGTAGTGCCGGATTAATTGTAACGCTAACCCAGATTGGATATGTTGTTGGCTTACTATTTCTTGTACCATTGGGGGATATTGTTGAGAATAAAAAATTGATAATTATATTGTTATTACTAAGTGCAGTTGCTCTAACTGCCACAGTTTTTGTAAAGAGCGCAATCATGTTATTAGTAGCTTCATTCTTTATCGGACTGGGGTCGGTCGCAGCGCAAGTGCTCGTACCTTTTGTATCATACCTTTCATCGGAAAATGCACGCGGTCGTGTAGTTGGTAATGTTATGAGTGGCCTGTTATTAGGTATTATGCTTGCGCGTCCGATATCTAGTCTAGTAGCTGATATCTGGGGATGGAATGCAATATTTGCTTTATCTGCTACTGTAATTATTGTTTTGGCATTTGTATTATCGAAAGTACTCCCTACTAGGAAACCAAAGGCAAAAACAAATTATATAGCCTTACTTAATTCAATGTGGCAACTGCTACGAACTACTCCAATTTTACGCCGCCGTGCCATTTATCATGCTTGTGTATTTGGGGCTTTCAGCTTATTCTGGACCACTGTTCCATTATTATTATCTAGTCCTGCTTTTCACTTTTCTCAGACTGCCATAGCATTATATGCACTTGTCGGGATTACAGGTGCAATAGCAGCTCCAATAGGTGGTCGTCTAGCTGATCTTGGCTGGACACGACCCGCTACTGGGGTAGCTCTCACTGTTGTTATTATTTCTTTAATACTCCCACTTTTTATTCAAAGTAGCTCGCCCTTTGGAATAGCTGTTTTAGTAATTGCTGCAATCCTGTTGGATATGGGAGTATCTGCAAACCTTGTGCTTAGCCAACGTTTAATTTTCTCGTTGAGTCCAGAAATTCGTAGTCGATTAAATGGGGTATTTATGGCTATTTTCTTTTTAGGAGGTGCTGTTGGATCCTTTATTGGAGGATGGGCATATGCCTTAGGAGGATGGAATCTAACATTATGGATAGGAATCGCTTTTCCGACCATAGCCTTGCTTTATTTTGCCACAGAAAAATAGTTCTATAATCAAATTTTAGCAGTCAGTATCCTGACTGCTAGAATTTGATTATCTGAGATTTAAAAATTATTCACGAATTGTATTGAGCTTTTGGTGCAGATTTCAAGTTTTTAAAGACTTCTAAATTCTAGTTAGAGAATTATGAAATAGAAGTGATGGGACAGGAAATCAAGAGCCAATTATCCAAAGTTGGATGCCGGTTGCAAATGTATACTTTTTGGATCATCATGTAACATAAAAATCCTCTTTTTAGTCTATAAATATTTTATAACGTATATTTTTAAATATAAAAAAATTTACTTGACTTTCCTTTTTGACTACTTGTTAAATTCGGAAAGTAAAATATTTTTAAAAGGATTAGAACGGCTAGTTTTATGGCCATTCAAATTGATAGCCAATGTGTGCTTGCCTCCAAGTGTACCTCCAGCAAAAGTAGAAAACCCTGGAGAGGCACCTGCGTGTCCCCATATCGAGACACCGTTTGGAAGTTTAGTTTCATAGATTCCAAGACCATATCTGCCGATTTCAGCAATTCCTGTAGGAACTGTAGTAAGCATTTGTTTTAGTTGCTGTTCCTTCAGTAATTTGCCACTGAGTAAGTAAGAGAAGAATTTGTTTAAATCGTCAGCAGTAGAAATCATATCTCCATCCGAGCTACCTGGGTAAGAATAAGTAACGTCTTTTAGCTCACTTTCTCCGTCATATCTTTCATATCCACGGGCATGATTGGTACCTGGAATAACAGTTGAATTACCAGGTAGGAATGTATTCGACAATTCGAGCGGTTCAACAATCCGATTTTCAACCTCTTCCGCATAGCTGTTTCCAGTTACTTTTTCAATAAGGATACCCAGTATTACGTATCCTGTGTTTGAATAAGACCAGCCCTTACCTGGAGCAAAGTCTGGTGGAAGAGAAATTCCCATCTTTACTAATTCTTCAGCCGTATACAATTTTTTTGTATCCATAATATCATAGTCTTTTGACTTTAAGTATTCAGCAATCCCACTTGTATGATTCAATATCTGCCGAATCGTAATCTGGTTAGCATCATATCCGTTTCCTTGAATGACGCCAGGCAACCATTTTTCGATGGAGTCATCTAGATTCAAGCGGTTCTCTCCAGCCAATTGAAGTAGAACTGTTGCAATGAATGTCTTCGTCGTACTGCCAATGCGAAAGCGAAAATCTGTTTTCATCGACTTCTTGGTTCTCAGATCCGATATCCCGGCGGCATAGCTCCAATTTTTACCACCCTTAGAAATTTGAGCGAGTATTCCAGGGTATCCAAGTTGGAGTGAATCCCGCATTGCTTTCTTAACGGAAGTACGATCGCTTTGATTACTTGTTTGTAACGAACTAGATACATTTTGCGTGGGTTCTGCTTTTACAATTGAGGCTGGTGTTATGTATAACAGGGAACTTCCAGCTATTAAAAGTGATAGACTTGCACATGTAATTTTACTGCATGTTTTCATAAAGCATCCTCTCCTTTATTTAAATTGTAAAGTTAGTTGCTTGCTGTTTCGTATTAATCACACAGCTATTATCTCCACCAATGACAAAAAGTCAGAATTGAATTCGTAATCATATTCATAATTATTATTTTTACAAACGCTATTCTGTCTTAACAAACGGTAAATCGCTCTTCTTCCACATGTATGTTAACCCCAGAAATTACTTCTTTTCCTTGAAACACTCTTGTTACTGATTTGTTTTTCATATATAAGTCATATCTGTTCCGCCTTTCACACCTCCTTATATTTTTATCCTACACAATGAAAATCTCTTTTTTCTTACCTATTCCTTACAAATTACTTACGTTCAAAATAGCTTCTATAATAGGATAGAAGGAGAATCTGTACCTGAAAGTTCAAAGTATTTTCCAATAAATATATTTATCAAATAGAAACACAGGGGTTTTTCAATTCTATTTTTCTTTTTGTAGAAATATACAGAAAGGATGGCGTTTTTGTATGAATCTATCGATTCAAGATGAGTTTCATTTATTCGCTGAAGAACTACAGCGATATTTATCTCCAAGTATTCTTCAACAGCTCACACAGGAGACGGTTTTCGTAAAACGTAAAAGTCAGTATGGCGCACGAGATTTGGCCGCTTTATGTATTTGGATTAGTCAACACGTAGCAAGGAATAAGGCGGAATCTTCAATTAGGATGATGATATAATTAAGTGGGAATTTACTTTATTTTATAATTTATGAGGTGGGAAATGGACTCTTTAGAATTAAATAAATCTAAATATATTATCTCTAACATCAAAGATATTCTGTATAAAAAGCTCATTCTTGATAAACCAATAACTAAAGATGAGGTAAAAAAATTAAACCTAGTTAATCCTACTGTATGCGAAAATGAGAAGTATCTCATACAGGCACGGTGGTTTTGTAGTATGAATATTGGAGAGTGGGAAGATGTAGAAATTATCATTCAAGGAAATAATGAAAATCCTAATGTTGAGATTATAGATATGGCAGAAAAAATATTCGATGAACTCTATCTCCATATAAGCTGTGCATTAAAATATCTACAGAAATTTTTCCCTAATCAAGAAATGAATAACTACTACCTATCCACAATATCTTTTGGAAAGATGGCTAATATTGACGATTATATATTGCCTGGTTTTAGTTTAACGTTTATTTATGAAGGCACTTATGAGTTTCAGTATAAAGTAAAATTTAAAGACAATGGATGGCCGATCGGTTTTGAAGGTGGGCCACTTTAATAATCATAGATAATTTTTCCTATTGGGGTCTCACCACATCGCTATCAAGCTAAGCTCATACAACGTCAATTATAGTAGAAGGTTGTTTCTTTTTTCTAAAGGCTACGTGTAGGGAATTTAAAGATTTGCATACGAAATAAACCCTAACGGGTTTACTTTTTTGAATTAAGCCGCTTGATTATCAGACACGGCACAATTGTAAACGACACCTAATATATCAAAGACTGTTTTCTTCTCATATCGATGAGATTTCCGCCCGTTTTGTTGTAGGAGATTGAACAGGCGAAGTAACACCTTTGATAGCTCTTGGGTGTCTTTCTGTATCGCTTGGAAAAGAAGAAAAAAGTAATCTTTAATCATATATATGGCCTTATATTCACTCAGTTCTCGTTTCTTTTTTATAAGAAGTAATTGCCGCATTTGAAACATGGTAGAAGAACAAAGTAGAATGGCAATCAGTTGCCCATACAAATGGCATTCCAATCGTTCTCGTTTTATCTTTTTACAATGATGAATGTGAAAGAATGATTTCCACGTTTTAAATAAAATTTCGATTTGCCAACGTAAAGAATACCAATCATGTACTTGTTCCATCGGAACAATATCTGCCGGAGTGTTGGTCATATAAACATTGATACCACTAAGTCGTTTACTACGAGGAGAATATTTCATTCCTTTCTTTTTTTCTCGTACAACTTGATCCTGTAATCGTTTTTGTTGTTGTTCTTTGGTTAGTCGATGAACAATCACACGAGTTGGGACTTTATCAATCATTCCTACATAAGCGTTGGATATTTCACATGTTTGTCCTGGTTGAAGAGAGTTCATTAAAACCTCCATATCTATCCGGATATACTCTGTACCTTTCTTGATTCTGCCATCTTGAAAATAATCAGGGTTAGGATTTTTTTGATAAATACGTGTATTCGATTTGATACGTGAAATATAATAAGCCTTTTTATCTTGTATATGTTGAAGATCTTTCAAATGAAAATAACCTAAATCACGGATACATAAATCATTCGCTGTTACAGTTGGGACACACAGGGAACCGTAGGTTCGATCATGTTGTTTACCTGGACCTGTATGAATATGAAGGAATTGTCCACTTAATAGATCATACTCAAGTTGAATCTTCACCCCCGCTGTATGGCTGCATCCTCCTGCACCCGGATAAACGAACGAAAAGGGATCTGGGAGTTGAAATGCGGTTGAATCTAAAATACGGATACGCTTGAAAATAGAAGTATATGGAGAAGAAATCGGCATAGATGAGGCCAATTTTTGGTTTAGTAGTTCAGCTAGTATGTGTTGTAAAAATTGGACGGCTGCTTGATTAAATCGTTGATTCAGTCCTTCAGGACTGATGAGTACTGCTGTTGATGCTTCTAAACAGCTAGATAACTGAGTTAAAGACGTCGTAGCGACATTTTGGTTCATCCATACACATAAAGCGACTAGATCTTTTGCTTGGTACTTACTGGTTCGTTGAACAAAACCAACATCTCTAGCAAAATCTCGTAAGATATTTGGAGATAAGAAGCTTTGAATTTCTTGAGCGAATAGTTGTAATTCATCAGATGCAGAAATAGACATACAAAAACGCCATCCTTTCTATATATATTTCTACAAAAAGAATAGCGTTTTTTGGGAATTATAGATATAAATTCATCTTAGGTTGATGTCTCTACTATAAATTAAATAAAGAACTTACCCTCAACCACTTTTTTACCAGTACCACCTATATAAAGTTCGATATCTTTTTCTTTTTTAGATATAAACAATTCTATTAAACAAGGCATTTTTACAATCGTACCTTGCTCGGCTCGAAGGTGAATACACTTTTGTTTATTATAATAATTATTGGCAAGATATGCTCCAACAGCAGCGTTCCCCATTCCACAAGCAGGATCTTCCATACCTTCCCTGGGGCACAGATTTCTAGTGTGGAAATCAAAATTCTCTCCATAAGTATCAAATGTGAATATTTGCACTTCACGAACACCCAAATTCTCACACAACTCTTGTAACAATTGAATATCGCGTTTAACTGACATTAATGCATTTAAAGAATTTACTGCTATCACTAAATATTTCACGCCTAAATCAATCGTTTGAATTGGAAGATTGAAAGCAATATCTGCTTCATTAATTCCAAAAGTATTAGCGATTGTCTTTTTGTTTATTATTGGTGAAATGAACTTAGGAGAGCTTTGCTTCATTTTTACAAGCACTTGATTTCTAACATTTTCAATAACAACTTCACGTATTCCATTTTGAGTTTCAATTTGATATATTTTCTTTTTACTGAGATCAATCTTCTTGGAATTTACTAGTGCCATAAATGCTGCAATTGTTGGATGTCCAGCAAGCGATACTTCTTTATTAGGAGTAAAATAACGAAATAGAAAATCCGCATTATAAGAGGGATAGACAAATACTGTCTCCACAAGGTTTATCTGTTTAGCGATGTTTTGCAAAGTATTATTATCTAAACCACTGGAATCAAAAAAAACAGCAGCGGGATTTCCAGTTAAATTTTCACCAGAAAAGCTATTGATTACCATAAATTCTTTTTCCAACTTAATTCTATACCTCCAATATTCAATCTATGTAACTAATTTTAATATAAACTAATTCCTATTTTAATGGTCAAAATTCTTGTAAAGAATTTCCTAAACTCGTGTGTACTAATAGGATTATAAATTTTTCGTTTTGGGGGTGACTTGTTTTCTTAGCTTGATAGCGATGTGGTGAGACCCCATGCCCATCAACTTAAGAAATTTTAATACCTTTAAATACAAAAAAACGTCATCATTTCTAAACAGGCCAGATTAGAAATGATGACGTTTTTTATTGTATGGATACTAATTTATATTAGTCTTTCTGATGATGTGATGGTATATCATGCTAATTAATAAAATGTTTTTGAGACACTGTACTTATTAATAATGATGTTTTAATCCTGCTAAAGTAGCTTCGATGAACATCTTCTCTTCTATGTCAACTTGAGCTATCAACTTATCAACTATATGTCTATCTGCGTTAGCTAACAGAAATGCAGATATATTTGCAATACCACTAACATAAGCCGTAGCATCTTTGCTTTCGCCATTCATTTGCATGGAAAATGTAACGTTAGAGTTCATAATTCTTCACCTCTATTTTTGTTCGTTGTGTTCGTTCATTTTGTCAGATGTTAAATCAAATTGAAACTGTATCCTTCGAGTTAATAAGTATTCATAAAAACATAATAAAAAAGAGTGCGATTAAGATGTGCACTCTTTCAAAAGATTTTACCAATCTCGATGATCACCAAGATCATGATTATGTTCACGATCTTGGTCGCGGTCATGATTACGTCTGCGACGACACTCATCACAATCACAGTCACGTCTACAATGACAATCGTTAAAATCGTTTCTTCTACGTCTACGACCGCATCCGCAAAATACTAAATCATCCCAAAAGTTATTACGATCTCGAGAATGCCCAAAATTATTATTCCATCCCATAGATATGATTCCCTCCTCTAAAAATAGAATTCATCATATTCTATGTTTAAAAAGGGAAAACAGCTTGTTTACTAGTCTATGTTTTGTGTTTTAGACTAATAATATTTCAATTTGCGAGTCTATCTTCCCCCTCTATTTTCAATCGTTGTGTTCGTTTGTTTTGTTTAAATGGGCAAAGCTATCAATTTTATCAAATCAATTAATCCAACTATTACATATTAATGATTAATTCATATACTATATTAGATTACTAGAAAGGAGGCGTAACCATGGATAGTTGCGTTGTGTTTGTAAATGGACAACCTTTTTTAGTTCTTTCAGTAGCTGGTATTGAAATTGCTAGATTAGAGATTTCTCTTCAAGTTGCATTAGCTCTAAGAGTGCTTGGAATACCAATCTGCGATTAATTACCAGATCAAAAAAAGAGGGCATTAGCTCTCTTTTTTTATTTACCCCTTATCTTTGCTTGACAACGAACAAGACACCACCAGATCACGGCAGCGCCTACGATAATTGCTATACACATGTTTGTTCTATCTACATAGTAAAATAAAACACCCATAATGAACACATCATAAGATTAGTAACCCTATTTTCTGTCCGTTGATTATTATGTTTATAAACCTAGATTATGCACATCTATATTCAGTAAGTGCATACCCTATTACATGAATGCTACTTTAGGAGTGATTATATTATGAATCCTTTCCCGATGAGGATTTTTGTAGCTCCAACTTCGACTTGGCAACATTTACTTCACCATCCTTCATATGGTCAATATGGTATGCAACCTGGTCATATCCCCTTTACTCCTACAATTGCGCCTTCTTCTGTAATATATCAATATCATTATATTTTTCCAGCATTGTATTTCCAAGAGTTTCACGGTACATTTAACATCTAATCTAAATAGAAAAATATCCGTTATCTGTACCATTGGGTGAGTCAATTCATGTTATACCTAAAACAGTATTTAAATACGTTTAATGTGTAATTTCTATATAACAAAGAAAAAAG
The DNA here is from genome assembly GCF_008042405.1 of Bacillus sp. SH7-1. Taxonomy (NCBI): domain Bacteria; kingdom Bacillati; phylum Bacillota; class Bacilli; order Caryophanales; family Bacillaceae; genus Bacillus; species Bacillus sp. SH7-1. The sequence continues at coordinate 349,503 of NZ_QNUD01000007.1, read as the reverse complement.
CACCCATTATGGATGCTTAGTGCTTAATTACGATCGATTAAAGTAATATTCCGATTTTGCAGAACAACTAAGGATTCTGCATTGGTACGTGACCTTTTCTCCTGCAATCCGGCGTTCATTTTTCAAAATTGCAGCATTTTTGGAAGTAATAAATTCTGCCTCCCATCCGCATTGCTTGCATTCCATTATTTTTTTTTAAAATCCTTCTTCAATGATAACTTCATTCATTCTCTTCACTTCTTTCTGTAGTTGATAACTCATTTAAACGACTACAGAACAATCTGTCAAGCTTATTACTCTCAACCTTCTCCAAGCCATAAGATCATCTAAAGATTTACGGGATTCTTTTACATCGCCAGTAATATCTTTCATGTTCAACTTATTAAATGTAGCTAAAAATTCTTGTTGAATCTTACCTTGCAATGCATTGGCTTGCTTTGTTAATTCTTTATTCTCATCACTTTTTGCCTTTTGAACTTATAACTAGGTTTTATTGCGTCTATTTAAAAGGAACTGGCTATGACAACTACATTAAGTTTTTCAAGAGAAAGTCCGTTGCTCACATTCGAACAACGGACTTTCTTTATATGAACCATTTTAAAACATCTTCAGCAATCTCTTCTGGTCTATCCCAATGCATTAAATGCCCTGTATCTTTGTAAAGCTTAGTCGTAATGTTAATACGCTTCTTACATTCTGCTATCTGCAATTCTCTTATTTCTAAATAATTATCGGGAAGGTCGCAATACAATAATAAAATATCGCTTTTAATTTTATACGATTTCAATGTTTTATACACCGTATATTGAAACTTAATTACACCTCTAGCGGTATCGCCAGTAGCATGCCATTTTACTTTACTATCTTCTTCTCGCATTAAGTCATAAACCGCATGTTCTATTAATGGTGACCACCTGCTGTAAACCGTTTTTTCTGATTGGATGAACGCTTCTTTACTATCAAAAATATATTCATCAAAATCTTTTTCGTAATGAATGATTTCTTCTTCTAATGATCGCGGTGGACACTCTCCCTCTTTCGCATCTTTATATAGCTTCGCAAAATAGTCTGCATTCATTTTTCCATGATGATAACCACCATCTAACAAAACCATTTTATTCACTTTTTCAGGCCGTTCTGCTGCATAGTGAAGCGCAACGCTTGCGCCCCATGAATGTGCTACTATATGAAATGTTTCTTTTCCTATCTGCTCAAGTAACGCTACTACCCAGTTTGTTAAATGGTATGCACCGTAATCTTCATCCTTCTCAAAATTTGGTGTTTTCCCATGTCCAGGTAAATCAAATGATACGATATGATATTTATCTTTTAAAAGTTCCACTATTTCTATAAAACTTAATTTTGTACTTCCTAAACCATGAAAACAAATGATTTGAGGGTTACTTTTATCCCCCCATTCACAAACACTTGCCTTATATTCACCAAATTCTACAAAAAAGTGATTCATTTTTAATCTCCTCTAATTATTAGATATAAATTAGTTCCAATGCAAAATTGTCTTTTCAGAATAAATAAATTTAAAAAAATTATCCAAATCCTTTTTCGTAAATGATTTTTGTAGAATGCAAGAGTTAACTCTCGTTGAAAGCACCAAACGCTTAACTTCATGTATACCGATGATAATTCATTTAAGTTAATGGTTAAACTACATCTTCACGCCCCTCAAAGTAATATAGTTTAATAATTGTATGATTCGTTTATCATATGTGTGATGTTTCAAAGTCCTATCCAGCCCATTTTTTGCTATACGTTTTCTTTCTTGTACATGTTCCAAATAATACTCCGCTTTTTGTATAAACTCCGATGCACTATTAAAAGTTTCTATTTCAACACCTGGTATGTAATGCTTTGCTACATCTGGGCGTATATCAGTTAATTGAAAAGAACCTACGGCATTAATTTCAAACGTCCTATTATTTACTGAATACGCTTGAATATTTGCAGAATTACAATTCAATTCCTGATCAATTAGTGAACGATGCAAATTTATATTGATTTTAGTAGATACGTAAAATTGTAACGCATCTTCATAGTTTGCAAGTGGCAAGAGTTGTATTTTATCCTTTAACCTTTCATAATTCTTTAACTTCTCCCAACCGAACCCTACAATTTTTGTGTTTTTTTCTGCTAAATACTCTGAAATAGAATCAACAAAGTTAATTCTATTTTCAAATGCTGTACCTATAAAACTAAGATCATACTTATATGTATCTTCTTTAAGAGAAGGCTTAAATACCTCCTGATTCGCTGCTAAAGGGAGATGAAACACATTCTTACATCCTATCGCCCTATAAAACTTGATACAATTTAAATCTTGCGTAAATATGTAGTCATAATACGGAACAAGATTTTGTGTTACATCCGTATAATAAGGATCATCTGTCAGCCAAAGTCCAGTAGTAAAGCCTGCGTTCTTTAGGACTGGCATGACACTACTAAATTCTTCACTTAAACCACTTAGTACCAAAATAAAATCTGGTTTCATTTTCAATGCAGTTTTTATAGCTTTTTCTGGACTCACCATAATCGTATTGCTGTTTACCTTTTGTAAACTATTCAAAATTGCTGCTTCGATCATTGGATAATAAAAAGGAATTCCCGATTGAATAAATAAAATTTTCTTAGGAATATTTTCTTTCATATCATTTCCCCCTATTTCTACATAATCAAAGCGCACAAAAATTATCAGGCTTTATTCATTTTCGTGACATCTTACTTTACATGTATAAGCACCGTTTATGTCCATTATGTTGAACTTCCCTTATTTTATAGGCTGATGAGATTTTTGAAGGTGGTGCTCCTTGTAATATTGTTTCATCTTCTTTAGAAGCTGTCACAAAGGGAATAAAATCAGGGTATATTCAGCCAAATTATTAACCATAGAAAATGAATACATAAAAGAAAGAGCCTGCTCGTATGAGTAACGGGTTCCGTTTAGGGAGAGAAAAATGCTAATAACCATTAGAAATAATACAATAATTTGTATGCATTTCGCACTATAAATAGCAAACTAAAACGCTCAGAAAATATTCTGAGCGTTTTTATTTCCTTCTTCAACTAAAGTACCCGTTAGCGTAAGTACAATATTTCGCAATATGTTACTTTAAGTATCAAAAACAGCGATGCCTTTTTAAAGAATTGCACCAGTTAGTGTAAAAAGCTATTTCACCATTTGTATTGTTAACTTATCTTTTAACATTGACCTATATGAGTCAATTTCATATTTTGTATTATTGATTTTTTCTTTTTTCATTTTTAACATATCGAATATTTCTAACTCTAAATTCCTTCTAGCTTCAAGAACTTTAATCGCTCCTTCTACACCTGAATGGTTATGTTCTTTCCCATAGCCTTGGTTAGTGTAATAGTCGACAATTCCTGTGGACCATTCTGGAGTTCTTTCTTTTAATGCCTTCCTAAATGAAAATTCAAGATTATCTTGTTCTACATACAATAACATTGGATTTAAATTCTCTATGATTTTTGCAACTTTCATTACATGATTTATTATTTTTTCTTTTTGTTCACCATATTTAATCATGCCAATCGTTAATGGATTTTGTATGAAACAACATTCAAAGATATAAACCTTATTGTCTTCTAGAGCAATTTCAGCAAAGTCATTCCATTTGTCAGCAATTAATTCAACATTTTTATCGAATGGTAATTCATATATATCGTTTTTAAAAATAATGTTAAATAATTCGTCTGAAAACTGATCACCAAACTCATTTTTCATCTTACTGTATGGCAATAAATAATTGCTTCCTTTTTTTAGAACTCTTTTAAGAAGCACTTCTTTAAAATCTCCACTGTTAGATAATAATCTATCGAATTCAAATTTATTAAAACAAGATACACCATCATAGTCGGCTGGATGGTTCAAATTTCCCTCTAAAAATAGTTCAATTTCAATTTTATTTTGGCTTAGAATTTCATTTATTAGCTTTGCAGTGGTTGATTTTCCAAATCCAGGTAAACCTTCTACTATTATTAGTTTTGTATTCATAATTATAAATCCCTTCCTTCAAAGTATTTAACCAAGATTAAAAAATCACTTACTTCACTGCAATCACCCCTTCAAAATATGATATTCACCATTTCCTTTGAAAAATTCTTCTTAAAGTAACCTGACCGTTAGTTTAAGAACATTTTTTCACAATCTCTATCATTATTTTAACATAAATTTTCCATCTACATTTTAAAAAATATAGTCCACTATTATTTGAGTGAACTATGTAAAGTAAATTATATCTTTTAAATCAACCACTTTGTCAGTAATCCCCAATCGTTGTGCTGGTGTTTTTACTGTTTTCTTTTTTCCTTCCTTTGTGATAAATAGCATACAAAAATTATAATGGGTTCGAAGTATCGTTAGAACCATTCGTGCGTATTTTGGATTAAAATTAGAATAGATATAACTTTTACCGTCTTCACGAGCTGTCATTAAAGGTCTTTCTAAAATGGACAATCTTCTCCGGATGTTTTGAATAAAAACATTTACTGCATTGTCGTTTACTTCAAGTATTAAATTGGCAATATCGCTCTTTTGAGTACCTCAAACGGTGCAAAGGAGACGAGCTCTCCGAAGCCATCAAACAATACAATTTGTATTTTCATTTTTAGAACACCTCATATGGTTTCTTTTTAAACCCCAAATTAGGAGCATACATGTTATGTACAAATTAATAATGAAGATAGTCTCTCTCCCCTCACTCTATAAACTTCCAAATGTTCTTCCAATTCCCTCTCATCACTTATTACACTTAGCGTTTTCTTCACAAAATTCCAATTCAAACTACCGGATAACCATAACAATGATGAAAGTCTTTTATAATCATTTGATGTTACAATATTATGAGCCTTATACCCTTCTAAAAATGCACTAGCAACACTTGAACTGACTTCATGTGATTGTATGCCTTCTGTTCGAGAATACCACTTTAGTAAAAAGGCTAGTCCTTCAATACGATCAACATATCCAATCGATTCAAAATCTACAATTCCTTTTACCTGTTCACTTGAGTCCCATAAAACATTCAACGGATTTAAGTCTGTTTGTACGATAAATTCTAATTCACTTGTATATGCGCACTCTATATGATATTTAGCTAGATTTATATACTCACGTAATTCTTTGCAGGTGCTTGCCTTACTTTCTAGCATATGAATAAACTGGGCATACCCATCCAAATGTGATTTCTTTTGAAAAATCGAGCTTTGAAATGCATTAGAAATATTATGAATCTTTCTTGCTTCCTTTCCGAAGGCTTTTGCGATAGCTTCTGTACAATATGTAATATGTTCTCCTTCAATCCAATTAGACAATACAAATCGGTATTGTTCATCATTCCAAGTGACAAATGTAAATGACTCTCCCGTTCTATTCTTGTTAATCTGCATAAATGGAATCCCATGCTTGCGTAAATAATACGTATACTGTACTTGCTCTATCAGTTGTTCATTTAATAACGCCCCAAAAGCTGGATTGATTGTTCGCTTACTATTTATAAATCTTGCGGAATACCGCTTTCCATTTACGATGATTTTATAGTGTAAATCTGTATGCCAACTGTTCTTATGTAATTCTTCTTCCACTGCTAATGTATGAATTTCTTTAAAATAATTCATTACTACATTTCTTATTATGTGTTTCACCCCGTTCTCTCCCTCCATACAAAAAACTAGGGTACATGTAATTCATTGTGCTTCCCATAACAAAATTTATTTCACTTAATTAAGCATACCTAGGATATTACAAATATGAAATAGAATTATAGAAAATAGTAGATGGGGGGACTATGATTGAAGAACTTAAAGTTTGGGGTAATTGGAGTATTATGTGTCGCTGGATTAGTTGGATGTGCAGGTCATTCAACTGAAACGAAAGCTTCCAATACAGAAGTATCCACAACAATAAAAGAAAATGTATCCGAACAAATTATGTTTGAACAAAAAGAAGTGAAAAAACTTGAGATTAGTCACGTAAATTCAAAAGATGTTTACAAAATCATAAATAAAGAAAATATGAAAACAATTTTCACAAGTATGGAAAGCGCAGAGAAAAAAACACTACTTCTAGATCAAGATGCCAAAAACTATATACATTCAAAAATGAAGGTTACTTATCAAGATAATTCTATTCAAGAATTCTTTGTTTGGATAGAATCTGACGATGACATCGTAATAGCAAAGGCAAGTGATGAAACGCACGGCGAAGGGTATGATTTACGTGAGAATAATTCTCAAAAAATCATTCAGCTTTTCAAAAAATAACTTTTATTTTTCTTTTGAATAGATTAAACAATCATTTTTTCTAAACTGACTGATTTAGTATTTGTTATCAGTAACGCCTCACCATTCTTCAAAATTTCTTATCTTAACTTTGTCATTTTACAAAATATTATCTATTCTTTTTCAACTAATCCCCAATAGTGAATATGTGTAGTAAAAAAAGAGATAATCTCCAACACAATAGAAGATTGACTCTTTCCTTTATTTACTCCCCTGTTTCAGAAAATCGCTTTATACGTTCACCAATTTCATCACGAACACGTTGAAATTCGGACCACTCTTTTCCTGCTGGATCATCAAATCCCCAGTGAACACGATTCACATGCGGCGGAGTAGATGGACAAACAGAATCCGCATGACTACAAAGCGTAACGACTAAATCAGCACTATTTAAAATGTTTGCATCAATTATATCTGATGTTTGATTTGTGATGTCGATATTTACTTCGTTCATTGCTTTAATAGCATTTGGATTCACTCCATGTGCTTCGATTCCTGCAGAATATACATTCCACTTATCTCCTAAATATTGTTTGCCCCATGCTTCTGCCATTTGGCTTCGGCATGAATTTCCCGTACATAAAAAGTAGATTGTCTTTTTGTTCTCCATGTTGTTCTCCATGTTGTTTTCCACCTTTATTTTTTAATTTAGACTGGTTGATCATTAAAATATTTACGTTTAAACCAAAAAGCGACATTTACAAGTGCAATCATGACAGGTACTTCGACTAAAGGACCGATAACAGCTGCGAATGCTACGCCAGAATGAATACCAAACACACCAACTGCTACAGCAATTGCTAACTCAAAGTTATTACTACCTGCTGTAAATGCTAATGTTGTAGTCACCGGATAGTTTGCACCAATCTTTCTTCCCATAAAGAAAGAAACAAAAAACATCACAATAAAATAGATTAATAACGGAATCGCTATTCTTACAACATCTAATGGTACGCTAACAATCATTTCCCCTTTTAAGGAGAACATAACGATGATTGTAAATAGTAATGCAAGTAATGTAAGTGGACTAATTTTCGGTATAAACACCTTTTCATACCACTGTCTTCCTTTTAACTTAACGAGTACAAAACGTGTCAACATACCTGCTATAAAAGGAATTCCCAAATAGATAAATACTGATTTTGCTACTTCTACCATTGTAATATCGACAATAGCACCTTCAATCCCTAACCATTCTGGGATTACTGTTACAAACACGTATGCATAAACCGAGAAGAAAAGCATTTGAAATACCGAATTAAAAGCAACTAAACCAGCTGCATATTCTTTATCCCCATCAGCAAGATCGTTCCAAACAATTACCATTGCAATGCAACGTGCTAATCCAATCATAATGAGACCAACCATGTACTCTGGCTTATCAGGAAGAAAAATAATTGCTAAAACAAACATAAGTACCGGACCAATAATCCAGTTTTGTACTAAAGATAGAACTAACACTTTTACATCTTTAAATACTCGGCCCATTTCCTCGTAGCGAACCTTCGCCAATGGTGGATACATCATTACAATTAAACCAACAGCAAGCGGGATAGACGTCGTTCCCACTTGTAATGTATTCAGTCCGTCTACTACACTAGGAAACACAAATCCTAAACAAATCCCAACCGCCATCGCTAGAAAAATCCATAGTGTTAAATATCGGTCTAGAAAAGATAAACGTTTCATTTTATTTTCCATCCCCTATTAACAACAAGAATTTTTTTCTACTACGTTAGAAGTCGTACAACAAGATGAATCTTCTATTTTGTGAACATCACTATGTGCTTTTGTATAAAAGAACTCCCACTCATTCCCATCAGGATCCGTTACCCAAAACTTATCTTGAACCGCATAGCAACAAGTCGTATCCATCTCATCGCGTGCAAAGAAACCCTCTTTTTCTAATCTTTCTTTATGTAATGTGATTTCTTCAGCTGTATCCACTTGGAAACCAAAATGATTTACCTGATTTCCATTCACTTCATCTCGCACGTTCAGCGTGAAATTAAGTCCTGGCGTCTCTAATAAAAATTTTGCATAATCTGTTTTCACCTTAACTGGTGATACACCAAATACCTTTTCGTAAAATTCAATAGACTTCTCTAAATCCGTAACATTTATACCAACGTGAACATATCTCATACCTTATTCCTCCTCTTTACATATTATTAATCAATTTTTTTTGATTAATAGTACAAATTTTTAACAACAGCTTCCTTTTCCTGTTTTTCTAAAGATACAGCACAATTCTTCTGATAATAAATTATTCACTTCCGCATCATTTAAATCATAATAACTCCACGTACCTTTTGTTTCTTTTACAATTAAATCTGCGTCTAATAAAATCTTCAAATGATACGACAGCTTAGATTGCGTCATTTCAAAAATCTCTGTTAAATCACATACACATGTCTGTCCCCGCTGGCAAAGTTCATACATAATCTCTAAACGCTTTTGATCCGCCAAAGCTTTAAACTTTTTCTCATATAGCTGAAAGTCTTGTGCCATTGTAGTTCACTTCCCTTCATCAACTTTTTTTGATGTTTATAGTATATACGCTGTTTCGTTCTTTATGCAAGTTATAAATCAATTTTTTTTGATTAATATAACCTTCTCTTCTTTCACATCTTATAGAGAATACATCTGTAGTCCCTTAACAAATAAATCATTATATTTTAATGTAATTACATACTAGAAAAAATAGTACGTTATCCTTACTATGATTCTCATAAATAGGATAACGTACTATTTTTATACGAAATGAGAAGTATCAACTCTAAATGAAGAATCTTTGAAGAACCTTCTCATTTTTCTCTTGATTTAACATAAGGCACTGTTATGGAACTAAATTTAGATTTTCAAACGAATATATTGCTAATTTTTCATTTGGTGAATTATTATTTAGCAACAAATTTATTATAATCCGATCTAGTATAAGGTTCCCCTCAAAAATTATCCCTCCTTCAAATCTGTAAGAAGGTCATTCTTCCATGCAATTGTATTCAGGTAAGAACCTCTAACTCTAAACATATCCAGGTTGTAACAAATATTGTATTTATTTTCGTTCGTGAATTTTATGTCCAATTTATTAAAGTGACTACCGATATGAAAAGCAAGAAAATACTCATGCCAATCTGAATAGGAGTTTTGAGCAAGTTTTGCCGCTTGTATCATATAATGTTCCGCTTCTTTTTTAGATAAATAACCTAATCTTTTACCAATTCGACTTAAAGCAATACACCATGCATAATCAAATGCAGCAATCCCAGCATCAGGTAACATGTGCAATGAGTAATTCACAACGTACATTTTTTCATCGTTTGTCTGTCTTGGAAGTAATAGCTTTCGCTGTGCTTCTGAAAGAGGAGTTAATTGATTGTGCATAGCTTGAAATTCTTGACGTGATCCTTCTTTTAATAACCACTCAATCATTTCTTTTAATTGTTCCGGTTCCTTACAATCAAATCTTCGTAATTGTTCTTTCAAAAACTTTTTCCCAAGTATACGGTCTCTTATAAATGTAAATTCATATTTTGTAAAATAATGAATAAGAAGATAAGTATCCATACATATTGTAGACATGCATCGAAAATATTGTTCTACCTGTTTTTTCTTTCTTGAAACGAACACTTAATCTCCTCCTTATATTTTGATTTTCAGTCTATAAAACTTCCACGCTTCCCAAACAACCGGAAGAAGAAGGATATATTTGAAAGGTAATCGCGTAATAATAGCCAGAATAAAAAATAAAATATACACCCAAGTACGTCTTAAAAACATGCCACTATACATCAATATCCAACTAAATACATAAGCCATTGTAAACCCTGGTTTATTTGGTTTCTTTCCTCTTTGTGCCATAAATGAATTGAAATATGATAGAAACTCAACATGGTTTATATCTATCTGTAAAGCATCCTGTACTATTTTTTCAGCTTTATCTATTTCTCCCACTTTTTCTAAACATTTTGTCATCATGAGCATCGCATCCATATGCTCTGGATGGACAGAAAGAAGATGTTCACAATCTTTGATAGCATCGTGAAATTGCCCAAGATTATACTGAATACGGGCACGATATAATAATGCATCTGGGTCGTCTTTATCAATCAACAGTATATTGCTAAATGCTTGTAATGCCTTCTCCTTATTATCTATACGTAAATAATAAATACCTTGCATACGTAATAATTCAGGGTCCCTTTCATATATTGCAAACGCACGATCCAGTTCTTCTTTTACATCTTCTAATTCATTTGCTATCAGTTTCCTTTGTATTTCTTCTCGTATATAGAAATACAACTCAAAATCTAAATCAGCAGTTTTTTCAAAAATATCATAACGCATTTCTTTTTCGCCGCTAATTCTTTCTAATAAAAATTGGATTGTATTTTCTCCATATTCATTTACTAAATCATTTCTTTGCTCACTGAATCGAAATACTTGATCAATTAATTCCCAAATCGAATGTGGGAAGTGATAATGATATAAGAAAAATTCAATTAACTGATCTTGTAGTGCTGCTGCATATTGAACATCCCATATCACATCTGAACGCAATATTTCTTCCCAATTCCCCTGCTCTATCCGTGCAAAGAAATTATCATAAAGCGTCTCAACACTTTCCATGAATGTATAGACTGGATGTTCAGCAATTGTAGTAGTAGCAATTTCTGCATCACTGTCAGTCCATGGAGAAAATACAAGTTCTCTATCAGAAGCATTCATTTCATCTATTTGAATCGACGGCTTATCTTTCATATTTTTCGCACTTTTCACTGCCTGGTCAAACGCTTCTCTTAATCTTTGATAGCCTTCTGGATCATCTTCTGGATGATGTATTTTCAGGAGTTTTGCATAAGCTTTTTTAATCACTGAAATATTGTCAGTAGGTTCAATCTCCAATGTATTCCAAATACTCATTAGCGATTTGCCCACCTTTCCAGACTTTCAATATGTTCTTTTAATATACTGGAAGCTTCTTTAATCTTTTTATCATTTTGCGTTGTAAGCACGCTCTCAAATTGTTGCAGTAGTATAGAAATCTTTTTGCGTTCATCACCAAGTAACTCTTCATAAAGCCTTTCGCACTTTGCAAGAAGAAGTCGATTTTCTTCTCTATCTCTCGGATGAATTTTAATATCTCTTAACTCTAAAAGTCTCTTTTCTATTTCTGCATCTGTAAGATTTCCAGCGTTTTGCTGTATGATCGTTCTTTTCTTTTCTCCAGTTGATGTACTTATTACCTCAACTTCAAGAATGCCATTAATGTCGTATGTATAACGAATATCAACCGACTCATTTCCAGCAGGAGCAGGAGGAATCTTAATTTTGAGCTCACCTAGTTTTAAGTTATTTACTACCCTACGGTTTTCCCCTTGATATACATCAATAGTTATAAATTGTTGTTTATCCTTTACTGTATATAGTCGCTCCACCTTACTTACAGGAATTGGTGTATTTCTCTCTATAATAGGAAAGAAGTACCCAGACTCTGACTTACCATCTCCAAATTCTTGAACCACACTTGTTCCTAAAGAATATGGACAGACATCGGTTAAAATCACTTCTTCTAAAGCCTTATTTCGTTCTTTTAAGGCAACTTGAATTGCAGCACCTAAAGCAACTGTTTCATCTGGATTTATATTTGCATAAGGCATACGCCCAAACATTTTAGAAATAACAGATTTCACAAGAGGCATTCGAGTAGCTCCACCAATTAATATTACAGCGTCTAAATCATTCGGATTTAACGAAGCATCGCGAAGAGCACGTTCAATTGGATAACGAAGACGTAACAGTAGCGGCGTTACAATTTTTTCGAATTCTCCCCTATTTATACTCGTTTCATATGTTTGATTATGAATCACAACATTCATAGTCGCAGCTGATTCATTACATAAAGTAAGCTTACAACGTTCTGCTTGTGTATAAATTAATGATAGTGTTTTTGAATCAAGTGAATCTGGATCCAGTTGATGCGATTCGAGGAAGAAGGTCATTAAACTTCTTGTGAAATCTTCACCACCAAGATAATTATCACCAGCAATAGATTTTACATCCATTATCCCTTCAAACAATTCCAAAATGGAAACATCAAAAGTTCCTCCACCTAAATCAAATACAAGAAATTTTGTTTCTGATTCTTCTTGGTATAAACCATAAGCAATTGCCGCAGCCGTTGGTTCGCTAATAAGACGTTCTACTGTTAATCCTGCTATTTCCGCTGCACGTTTCGTTGACTTTCTCTGCGTATCATTGAAATAGGCAGGGACACTAATTACAGCACCGGTAACCTCTTCATTTAAATATGCTTCTGCGTCTTGTTTCAAAGATTTAATAACAAAAGATGATAACTCTTCAGATGAAAAAGTATATGTACCCAGCTCATATTTTTTCTCTGTTCCTATAAAACGTTTAAAAGTTGCTGCCGTCAGTTGTGGATGAGTAATTAGTCGCTCTTTCGCAATACGCCCAACTAAAACTTCCCCCGTTTCATCAACGCTAACTACCGATGGTGTGAGAAATTCACCTAAAACATTTGGAATAAGTGTTGCACCATCTTCCGACCATGTTGCTACTAAACTATTAGTTGTCCCTAAATCAATTCCAATTATCGCCATACTAATCCCCTCTCTTTTTACTATATTTTACTATACCATTATAAATAGGAAAAGTATGTAAGAAACTAATAATATCAAACCTTCAGAATATAGAAACTCTATTTCAATCTAGTTAAATGAAATACTGTGTTAAGCAATAAAAAAGCAGTTTTTATATTGGTTTGAAATTAAATTCTATTCCAAATCAATCTTTTCTAAATCCCTTAGAATCACTTCTATCTAACTACAAAAATCCCACAGGAGTAACCCCATTGGGATAATTTATTACATTTTATATTTTGCGTTCCACTCTGATCTCATAAAAAAATGAGAGTAAACACTATTCGCGATCCCCTCATCACCAAAATATCATAAGCTAAACCGCCCTCCTGAAATCATTCTATTCTAACCTTATCAATTCGGCAGAATATCCTCTATCTATTTCAGAAGTAGGTTTAAAACGATACAATAATTAAGTTAATACGTAAATGATGTTACTCTATAACCATTAAATTCATAAATTAAAGGACATAAAACTAATGATTATGGAGCACTTTATCCTATAAACAAAACCCTCCAGAAACATCTAAAATTTGCCCCGTTACCCAGCGGCTATCAGCAGAAGCAAGGAATGCTACTGCGTCCGCAATATCTTCAACTTGCCCGATTCGACCGAACACAGATGAATTCGTAGCAAAATTTCGTATTTCTGGATTATCTAGCAATTTCGCATTTATATCTGTCTTCGTATATCCAGGCATAATTGTATTCACAGTTATACCTCTTTCTCCAAGATGTTTAGCAAGAGGCAGTGTCATCGTATTTAATGCACCTTTACTTAAGCCGTATGCAATTGAGCCTGTAAAACCAAGTCTTACTTCAGCTGATGAAATGTTAATAATGCGCCCCTCTGATCGTAGTAACGGTAATGTTTGCTGAATTAAGAAGAACGGTGCTTTAATATTTACAGACATAATTTCATCAAAAATTTCTTCTGTCGTATTTTCAATCGTTCCTTGTATACCTATCCCTGCATTGTTTACTAAAATATCAATCTCTGATGTACCAACTCTTTTTTGTAATTCATTCTTCAATTGTTCTACTAGCTTTTGGACACCATCAATTGAATTGAGCTCAGCTTCAATTAAGAACGCTTTTCCTCCATTAGATTCAATCTCTCTAATCGTTTCATCTGCAGCTGTTTTATTTCGGCCATAGTGAATCGCTACTAATGCACCATCGTTTGCCAATCTCATCGCAACCGCACGACCAATGCCGCGACTCGCCCCTGTTACTAACGCTACTTTCCCATCAAGATTCTTCATTTTTTCCATCCTTCCTAAATTTCCGTTTGATAAAAACCTATACTTATATTTTCATGTAAACACTAATCATTTTAAATATATATTTATTGGTAATTCAGTTCGTTCACTTATGATATTATAGTTATAATTCGTGATTTACTTTAGAAAACAAAATAAGGAGGCTACACAGTGCAAAACGCAGTAAAACTGGATGACATTGACCATAAAATAATGAACTTATTGTATGAAAATGCCAGAATTTCAGTTTCAGAAATAGGACGGATTATATCCATGACGCAGCCTGCTGTAAAAGAGCGTATGAATAAACTTGAAGATCAAGGAGTTATAGCAGCTTACCGAACAAAATTTGAGCCTTCCAAAATTAATAAAAATATTCAAGCATTCATCATGTTTAAAACGAGTCAATGCTCTGATTTTATCCAATATTGTAATGCCGCACCTGAAGTAACTGATTTATATCGAATTAGTGGAGAATTTAATTATATGATGAAGGTCATGAGCGATTCGATGGATTCCCTCGCTACATTTTTAGACTCTTTAATGCAATTTGGCTTATCGTCTCCTTTAATTGTTTTAAAGAGTGAGTTTGAGGAGAAATTGTCATTTTGATAAAGGGATACGTATTATCCTCACTAACAGTAAAAGTTTCTCTTTCTTGAGAAAAACCAACAAAATCAATGACTAGTAAACAAAAAAGAACATTGATATTTCAATGTTCTTTTTTGTATCTCTTCTTATTAATTAGATTACTCTTCGAAAAGAGCACCTTAATCCCCTTACCCCTGATTCCTCTGCGCCTCCCTAAACTCCTCCTTCACCTTCTCTAACAATCCTTCTTCTGTTATTAATCGATACGCCGTATTTGCTAATGCTTTTGCCGATGTAATTAATGCTTTATCTCCTAATTCTGAACGCGCTGCTTCTCTGAATTCATTCGTATGTGCAATTAAGTCATCTGGGCCGATTTTTATGTACGGATGAATGGTCGGTACGACTTGGCTGACGTTTCCTGCGTCCGTTGAACCAATGCCAACTCTTTCTTTACGGTTTACATCTTCACCTAGTAGTTCTAATTCTTCGGCTACGATATCGTTATATGTTTTTGTTACGAGTAGTTCATCAATTTCATTTTGGAATTGATGGATTTTTACTTTTGCGCCTGTTGCTAACGCTGCCCCTTGTGCGATGTTTTTCACTTTCTCTGTTACTTCCGCACATCTTTTTCGCGTTGCTGCGCGGATGAAGAACCTTGCTGCAGCGTAGTCAGGAATAATATTAGGTGCTTTTCCGCCCTCTGTAATGACACCATGAATTTTCACGTCTGACGGAAGTTGTTGGCGAAGTGCGTTAATACTGTTGTACAGCTGAATAACCGCATCTAATGCGTTAATTCCCTCTTCTGGTGAAGCTGCAGCATGAGCTGTTTTTCCATAAAAATGAAAATCAAGTGGGTCGACTGCTAGTGAAGGACTCGTTGTCGCTGTTTTTCCGCTCGGATGAATCATAAGCGCCGCATCAACATCTTTAAATAAACCTGCTTTTACATAACTCGATTTTGCGCTACCGTTTGGCCCGCCTTCTTCTGCCGGTGTTCCGAAAACGACAACCTCTCCACCTATTTCTTCAAGCGTTTCTGATAATGCAATTGCTGCTGCAACGCTAATTGTGCCAATTAAATTGTGACCACACGCATGGCCAAGTCCTGGTAAAGCATCATACTCAGCTAAAAATGCGATAACTGGTCCTTGTTTCCCTGAACTTTTTCGTGCGATAAAACCTGTTTCATGACCAGCTATATTGTGCTGCAACTGGAATCCTGCACTACCTAGCAATAAACTTAACGTTCTAGATGCGTAAAATTCTTGGTTACCAATCTCCGGATTCGCATGAATATCATGACTTGTTTCTATGTACTTTTCCTTATTTCTTTCGATACTCTCTTCAATTGTTTTTCTTTGTGACGTTACTCCAGTCGCTCCCATTTTTCTTCCTCCTTTTATTTTCACGTAAAAAAGCCTCTTTCTAAAAGATAGAAAGAGGCTTCTGTATATACAGTCAAAATGAGCTTCTTTCTTATCTTTCAAGTTACCTTGCTGGAATTGGCACAGTATTCATAAAGAATCCGCTGCCGAGGTATCATAGGGCCAGTCCCTCCACCTCTCGTGATAAGAATTTTCATAAAATTATATTAAATTACATTCATTCTAAGTTCATTCCGATTAAAAGTCAAGGAATTCCTATCCGAATTTACCGGATATCTAAAAATCCTTTTAATACACCAATTGTCTCAGGTGCTTGCAATCTTGCACATATATACGGGAATTCCGTACTACCTTCAAACATCATTTGAGATGTAAGCGGTGCCCCTGCCCAGAAGATTTCATCATCGATTACGATAAATGGGAAGGCTTTATTTTGTCTTTGTAACCTTACATTTTTCAGTGGAACTGGTCCATCACTATACACTGTTATTTGCGCATTTGTACGCATTAACGCTTGCCATACTCGTTTATCTACTTGCTTTGTACTTGGAAGTGAAATTATGATTTTTCGTTTTGCAGCCAAAATATCTTTTAATAGCCCTTTCGTTTCCTCAAGATTCATTTCCATAAACCAGCGTAATCGTTTCGATATTTTTCGTTCCCACAATTGCCTTGATGTCGTACGATCATACACATCTCCATGACGTTCTATATGAGCTGTTAATTGTGATAACGCTTGTTTTCTTGAAAGATTTTTACGCATATAATGACAATCCGATAATTGAATGAACTTCCCTCTCGCTCTTGTCACTGCTACATTGACGAGGCGATGGTTTTTATGGTCAAAGAACAATACGCCAGGTCTTTCTTGCGGATAACTATCCACTGTATCAAAAATCATCATATCTCTTTCAGACCCTTGGAACTTGTGAACTGTCGCTGCTAAAACAGGTATGTTTTGATATTTCGTTCTCTGTAACATTTCTCTAATACATGTTGATAAAAAGCGAGACTGCGCCCTGTAAGGCGTCACAACACCAATTGATTGAACACCATCTAACAGTCCGATTAACATCATTTGCATCGCTACTAAACCAGACATAATATTAAAACGAGATCCTGAAGCAGCATCTTTTAACGAAAATGCTCCCATTAGACTCGTATCAAATAAAACGCTCGCCTCATTTGCGAACGGTTGTAGTTTCGCAAGTTCTTTACGTTCTGAAACAGACGGATGATCGTATACTCTATTTTTATAAATAAATGAGTTTGTAAACTTAGATATATCCGCATGCATACGTCTTTGTTCCTGCAACATAAACAGGTTCGGATGTGCTTCTGATTTATTAACAGACTCAACAATCCCAGCATGGTAAAACATATCTTCGCCGAGCCATTTGCGAACGAGTTCGTGGTTCGCCATAGCAATTGGAGGTAACTGTAAAAAGTCTCCACAAACGACGATGCGTTTTCCAAGTGAAGCAGCTAATGCAATTTGCGGAACATATGCCATACTCACTTCATCTACAACAACTAAATCAAATGTACGCTCATAAATAAGTGAATCAATGGCACATTTCGATAAAGTTGCGCCAATTACTTTCGCATTTTCAATGTATTCTTTTTCTACTTCTTTAATTTTCGCCTTTTGCTTTCGAAGATCACTTTCAATCTCTTGTATACGCTTCTTATCAGCAGATGTTGCTTTATACGATAAAATCTTTTCACGAAGATCTTGTCGTATCTCTTCTAAATAGAGTCTTTCTTCTCCCCAAGATCCGTTCGTCGTTTCAACTAACTTCGACGCAAGTAGCGTTTCATGATTTCTTATATGTTCATGTTGACTATAACCGTAACGAACAATTTCGCCAGGCGTCCATTTCTTTTTCTTTTCAATTTGCTTCGTTACTTCACTCATTAATACGTCCACTGCTGCGTTACTATGAGCTAACACAAGTACCGATTTTCCTTTTTGATAATGAGCTGAAATAATACGTGATAAATTATAAGACTTCCCTGTTCCAGGCGGTCCCCATACGTACGTTGTCGGATTGTAAAACGAACGATACGCCAATTCATTTTTCGTATTTTTCATTTTTTCAAGATGCTTCGGACTACTCGTCCCATCAACAAGACGCTTTATACGATTACGTTTTAGCTTATCTTTATGCGCCTCTTTCAATCGCTCCTGCAGTTGCTCCAAAAGCTGCCACGGTTCACTATATAAAACAGCTTCTCTTATTTCACCTTGTATATAATCATTTAACTTCAATTCTATTTCTAATCCATGTACAGATAATACTTCTCCTGTCGCTTCCTCACCATCGAACTCAATTCGAATGGGTGAACCTTCAGGTAAGCTTACTTCCGAAATAAGCTGAAATACGTATACTGTACTTTCATAATCTGTATATAAAAAACGACCGTTCATGATAGAAATTTTACTACCACCTATCGTTTTCCAATGTTTAATTTCATACGCTAATGCATAATGCCACTCTTTCATCGTTTCTGATAATGAAGGAGTTTGAGTAGTTGTATTCATCGTATAATCTCCTTCCTTCTCCCCAAACATACTTTCTCACTATACCATATAACACGCTAAAATTTGTAAGGTTTTTATCTTGCTTATTTTCTTAATTTTCAATAATATATTGTATATAATTTTCAGAAAGAAGGAATCTACATGCCAGTTAGAAGAATAGAGCACGTTGGACTTATGGTTGCAAACTTAGAAACATCTATTACTTTTTATGAAAAAGTAGTTGGCTTACAGCTTATTAAGCGAATGGGACATCCAAACCCAGACTTAAAACTCGCTTTTTTAGGTGTGGAAGAATCGAAGGAAACGATACTGGAACTCATTGAAGGTTACAACTCCTCTCTTCCGGCAGAAGGAAAAGTACATCACATTTGCTTTAAAGTGGATTCATTAGAGGATGAAATTGAAAAAATACAAAAACACGGCGTAACATTTTTACTAGGGGAAGAAATTGAAACATTACCAGATGGAACACGTTACATATTCTTCGCTGGCCCTGATGGAGAGTGGATTGAGTTTTTTGAGACGGAGAGATAAAGTGAAACTTTAATCATTGGGGGGCTTCATTCCCCAATGATTATCAGCACTCACCAATCGGACATTTGCGGGCAGTTGATCCCCACCTAACTTCTTTTCTTTCGCTGAATTTTGAAGTGGGATTTTACTGCCCGTTAATGCGGGATAATAACTTTATGATCCACATAAGGAGTAGAAACTGATGAGTACAGTTTTTATTATTGTTTTTTGGGTACTTATACTATTTCCACTTCTTTATATAATCCCGATAAGGAAGTGGAATATAAGTCCCATTGATCTCATGGGGGGTATTTAGCAATTTAAAAATGCTGTTTACTTATAGCAGTATCTTTTATGAATGCAAAAATAGCCAAAATAAGCAAGCAGTTTTGCATAAAAACTTGCATATTTTAGGCTATTTAATTGTATTCCTTATTTTGTTAAAGTTATCCGTTAGTTCAATTCCAAAGGTCTCAGCCGACAATTAACTCAAGTACCGATTTCGGATGACCCTCATGTGATGAAGTTCATGTCCTGCGATGCCGTACGCGAGGGCGCGCGCCGTAATGCTTAGATTGTTGGCTGTGCCCTTGCGGGTCCAAGCCTCCGCCGGTAGCCCGCGCAGCAATGTGATCGTTGATTGCCGTACGGCCCGGTAGTCTTCGGCCAATTGCGCGGTTGTCCAACTTCCGAAAGGAGGCATGAACAATTCCTGATCGAAACCGGTCAGAGGCGTCTGGTCCCCTCTTGCGAACCGGAGTAGGCGGTAGGTCATGACACGTTCCGCGTCTGCGATGTGGCCCACGACTTCTTTCAGCGTCCATTTTCCTTCCGCATACCGATATGCGGCCTGGCTTTCGGTCAACGATGCCAGGAGCTCGATCATTTGCTTTTCCTGGGCGAGCAGAATATCGATGATGTTACCGTCCGGTACCAAACGGATATATTCGCCGGAGCTCCCGGTGTATTCTTCTTCTGAAGGGCTTTGATTCATGCGTAGTCACCTCTTTATGTAAATATAGAAAATTATAGCACTCGTCTATGTCTAATAAATTCGCGGAATGATAAAACTTTCCTTCTAATAATTAAGGATAAGCAACTATTTAGTTGGTCGGTCGCCACACTATCCTGATTCGTTAGCACAATAAGCAACGCTAATCAATAATGCATAAAAATTAGTTATTATAAAGCATTTCGAAGTTATTAATATATATTGGATTATATAAATTTATACCCCTCACCATCAATTTAAAAATAAAAAAAGGAAGGGGATTCCCCCCTCCTTTTACGCTTGCTCCGACTGTCGAAATTATTTAATATACCCACGATTCAGTTCCGTTAATTTTTCATTGATGTTAAAAATTCTTACTCTAATATCTTTAACACCAGCTGCTTCAAGTCTGTTCTTGTGCATTTCAGCGTATTTTTCAGCATCTTGTTTTTCTTCAAATACATAGATGCCTCCAGCTTCTTTTGTTTCTTGATTCTCAGTCCATATTTTCCAATGGAATCCTTCTTCTTCGTTAATACTTTTTGCTAGATCCCAAAATGCTTTTTCCATTTCTTCACCAAAAGGACCTTCAAACGGAAAATCAACTTGTAATAAATATGCCATTTTCACTCACTCCTATTTTTAATATAAAATTCTTGCCATTCTTTTACTAATTATAATGATTTTGATTCGAATGATAGGAATATCTTAAGTTAGTGCCGCTATTATTCCCTTACTAGTTTAAGACTTCCCCTATTCTTTATTGAATAAAAAAGAGATCTATTTAGACTTGAAATTCTTGCCTATATATTGAGCAATTTTTCTAAACTCTGTCGATATTGAACGACCAAATGGAATCGTTTGTCTCTGTTAATATAGTAGTTGTTCATTTTTCTCCACATGAAAGTAAGCAGGTTTTTCATGAGTACCGCGAGGCTTCCATAAGAAGCAACATGGCCATGATAATACATCGTAAGCTTTTAAATCAATCCGGTTTTCATCTGATAAAATCAGGAACGATAAGTTATTTTCCGATGACACATTTCTTAAGAATTGTCCGGTTGATTATTTTTCATCTAAATATATTCATACTACTAATTAATGAGTAACGCTACTAGTAATGCCGACACACTCAAAATGCACGTTAAGGTACGCGTGTGATTCAGCAACGTCCAACGGGATTCAAATTCGACTCTGAGTTCCTCCCATCCAGAATCTCTTACAGGTAGTTCAGCTGAAATAATCGCTCTATTCATCGGAAGGTTTCCTGTGAAAGTGATCAGTAGAGTGGCAACATAACTAATCAATGCGATTAATCCTAAAATGACTTTGTCAAATTGCTGTTGGTAAACGGCTAATACTACAAAACCGATCTGCGCTATAAGAGCACCGTTTGAAATGAAGAGAAACATCGGATTAGCCACTGATGAGGTAAAGTGTCTAACCGAAAGAACGAAGGTACGATCATCCGAATTACGCAGACCAGGCATGACAGAATTAGAGTATGCAAAAACGGTTCCAGCAACAATACTTGTTGTCAATATAGATAGAAACGCTAAAAATTTGAAAAATAATAACTCATTCATACGTTTTCACACCCCTTATCTATAATATAATTACAAAACGATATCAACTTGAACTCATAAAGTTGAACATTTTTCGGTTATGTTTAAAAAATATGATACAAACTTACCCCTAAACTAAGGACAAACAAAACAAGCGCAGGTATCGCTTTCTTAAAGGGATCTTTCGCTAATACAATAAGAGTTAATGCAGCTGCAAGCATCGTACCACCTAACAACAATCCTGCCAATAAAGCTACTGTTGGAATCCAAATTCCTATCAACATTCCAATCGCTCCTACAATCTCAAAAGCCCCAGTTAAGAAATTAAAAAACGAAGGTAAACCAAATCGTTTGAACTCATCTGCCATTTTCCCAGATATAATTTTCGTTCCTGTCATTATAAAGAACAGAAACAATACAACTTTTACTACATTGATTAATATTAAAATAGCAATCACATCTTTCTTATTTATTTGATGAATTTATATGCTACAGCATATATAATACAAAAACTTGACTGGTACTAGGCAAAAAAAGTAATCCTGAATCAGATATCATACAAAATACAGCTATCTCCACCATTCCTCGAAACAAACGAAAATTACATGCTATAGCATATATAATACCTAAAACAAAGTTTGTTCCTTATAAATAGCATAGCATCAATAAGGAACAAGTATTAATAGCGTGTATCATACAATTTGTTTAATAATGATTGTAATACTTTAATCTCTTCTTCGCTCAAATTACTCGTAACGAAATGGTGAGCGTCTGTCACTACAGGCAAGATTATTTTCTTTAATTCGTCACCTTTTTCAGTTAAAAACAGGTTGTGTGAACGCCTATCTTGGTCATTCAAAGCCTTCTTTACAATCCCTTTTCTCTCCATTGACTGTATCATTCTTACGACAGTAGTTTGATCTTTATCAATTGCTTCTGCTAACTCTTTTTGAGTAGTGGCTCTTTGGCTACAAAGAACACTGATAATCCCCCACTGCTCTGGCGTAACTCCAAAAGGCTTTAATTTCTTCGTAAAATAATTCGTCATTTTCACATCAGTACGATGAACAAGATAGCCTATTAAATC
The DNA here is from genome assembly GCF_008042405.1 of Bacillus sp. SH7-1. Lineage (NCBI taxonomy): Bacteria > Bacillati > Bacillota > Bacilli > Caryophanales > Bacillaceae > Bacillus > Bacillus sp. SH7-1. The sequence continues at coordinate 326,575 of NZ_QNUD01000007.1, read as the reverse complement.
ATGTAAGTTCATGTATCACCTCTATAAATTAATATATAAAAGAGTATAGCATACCAGTCAATTATTCACAGTGAATGTATTCATTTTATTAATTATATGCTATGGCATATATATTATAGTAGGTCATTTTAATTGTCAAATTGAATGACCTATTATTTTTCTACAATATCAGTCCAGCTTATTAAAAATAAAGAAATCCCGTATTCATTAAAAATACGGGATTTTTATAAATGAGTTATTCACTTATTCAAAAGAAGTTCCTTCGTTACATATTACTTATCTAATTAAGAAACATTCATATACCAGCCCAAACATCTTTTCCATATCGCCCTTCATCTTGCAGACGATCCAACCAAATCCTTGCTTCTTGTTCACTGACTTCATGAATTTCTTGATAGGCTTGACAAAGGGTATCTTCTACGTCAGGAGCCATTTTACTTCCATCACCACATATATAAAGATGAGCTCCATTATCTAATAACGAAATTAAATTGATTCTATCTTCTTTTATTACATGTTGTACATATGTTTTAGGATGCCCTTCTAAGCGAGAAAAAGCTGTGTGTAAAGAGATTAATCCATCTCTTTCATCATTTTCTAATTCTGTACGATAGAGATAATCCTTTTCAGGATGACGACAACCAAAGTATAGATGTGCTTGTCCTAAGTTAATACCTTTTTGCTTTTGAACACGTCGTGCTTGTAAGAATCCACGGAATGGTGCAATTCCAGTACCTGGTCCAGCCATGATAATTGGTGTTTCTGGATTTTCAGGTAATTGAAAGTTTGATTGTGGCATTCGAATGAAACAGATAATCTCATCTTTATTATGACGCTGAGCTAAATAATTAGAAGCGACTCCTTCATATGTCCCTTCCCCACTCCATGCAGGCGCATTCACAACACCAACCGTAATGCTCAGACGATCCTGTGCAACGAGTGGAGAACTTGAAATAGAATAGTAACGCGGTTTGAGCGCAGGAAGAAGTTCTAAAAAACGTTCAAATCGGATTTCACAAGCCTCATACTTTTCAAGAAGATCCAACATTGAAATACGTTTCTTTAATATTTGTTCATGATAAACTCCCTCTTCCAATAATGATTCCAATTCCTTTTTATGAGGAGGGCATACTGTGAATGCCACCATTTCTCGTATTTGTGCTCGAGTGGCTGCTTCTTGCACTTCAACACTATAACTAAGAAGGTCATATAAACGAACAGGACTGTCTAACGGTATGTGATTTACACTGCGCCCACTTGCACTCAATATGACTTGGTCCTTCCCGTTTAATCCAAAGCGTTTTAAAATTCGGTTGACATTTTTCTCACTATTAATTGGTAGCACCCCAAGGTGGTCTCCTTCTTTATACGTAGCCCCTTCTGGCAATGATATCTCAATATGTCGCGTGCTTCTTTCACTGCTAGATGATTGAAGTTCACGATTTTCTAATATAGATGCATAAACTGCTTCATATGTTCGCGCCAGAGGAGATCCTCCAAGACGGCTGACAAATTGCAGACTCAAAGTACTGCGTTCTTTCTCCATGTTTTTGTTAAGTTCCAATCCAAATGCCTTCATTGCATCAGACCACATACTTTGTTTCCATTGCTCGAGCTGTTCCTCGAAATCACCACTTGCATCCGCTTCTCCACGAGCAGAAAATCTTGTTGCTCCTTTTTGAGCCATTTGCTCATCAATGTATCTTGGAATTCGCTGATAGGTACTAGCCCAATTATGATCTCCACAACCAAAAACTGCGTATTGAACACCTTTTAGCTCATCCGATTTTAATTCCTCCAACCACTGCACAAACTGTCCTGCATTACTTGGTGGCTTTCCATTATAAGAAGAAGTTACAATAAGAACCGCCCCTTCTTTTGGCAGACTTCCAATTCGATCGTTAAGAGCTACCACTTCCGTTTGAACACCTTCTAAACTAGCTGTATCTGCTAGTTCTCTTGCAATACCTTCTGCTACCCCTGTATCTGATCCGTACAGAACAAGAAGCGAAAGATTATCGGCTCCAATAATAGAAGTTGGCTTCTGAACTTGCTGCTTAATTTCATGTTTTTTCAGTTTCTCCTCTGTAGGCGCAAGAACAGTAGTATGGCTAATAGCTTGATTTCGGGGTAGAATCCTAATTTTAAAATCACCAGGCTTTAGCGTTAATGTTTGTTTTACGTCCAGCTGATAGTCTTCATAATCGATGAATTCAAAATGTTGAAGAAGCATTCCCATTACGAGAGTGGCTTCATGAAGTGCAAACTGCATACCGATACATGCTCTTTGACCATTTCCAAATGGCTTATAAGCATGATGAGGAACCTTATCCAGGTCTTCAAATCGTTCAGGTTGGAATTCTTCCACATTGTCTCCCCACGCATCTTTATCCCTATGTAGCTGTGGAATAAGGACCGAAATACGATCCTCTCCTTTCTTAATTGGATATTTCCCACCAATCACTGTATCTTCTTTCGCATAGAGACTGAATGCTGGAGCAGTAGGCCATAGACGTAGCGATTCATTTAAAATCATCCGGATATACTTTAGTTTCATAACTTGTTGGTATGTTGGAGTAGAATCTGTCAAAACACGGTCTACTTCTTCATAGGCCTTTTTCAATTTATCCGGATTCTTTAATAAAAAATAGATTGCAAAAGATAACAATCCACTTGTTGTCTCATGCCCAGCTATTAAAAAGGTAATAATTTGGAAACGAATATTTTCATCATCTAATTTTTCTCCAGTTTCCGGATCCTGCACATTTAGCATACGGGAAAGTAAATCATTTTCTTCCTGATTCCCATTACTTTTACGTTCAGCAATAATATTATCTACTAAAGAAAACATAGATTGGATATCATGCTGAAATTGACGTTTCGTTCTCCACATGAGTTTGTCTTCTATATCCAATCGCTGTAATTGGTGCATCGCCTCGTCTAGAGCACGGGTCATGCTAGTGATAAAAGGATGAGAGGTCTCACGATAAAAGCTATTAAATCGGTAATTAAAACCACATAGACCAATTGTATCTAATGTAAGGCGAGTCATATCCTCTGGAACATCTACGTTTTCATTCGGATTCAGTCTTGCCCATTTTTGAACGAGTTGTACGGCAATATCGACCATCATGGCATGGTAATCTTTCATTGCCCGTTGGCTGAATGTAGGCATCAAAATATTATGAGCTTTTTTCCAGTTAGGCTCGTGAGTCTCGCTTGTAAATAATCCGTCTCCAGCAAAGGCACGAACCTTTGCTAAAGCACCCTCTATACTTTTATCAAATCTTGTTTCGTCACAGACTTCTTCTACCAGTTCATGGCCAGAAACGACAATAATGGTATCACTTAAAGTTTGAATTCGAAAAATGGGACCATACTCTTCCGCCAGCTTAATAAACGATAGAGTCGGTTTATCTTTATCGATTAATGGGAGATTACCCAGCGGGCCGTATGTTTTCGGCTGAGGAATAGCAGATACTTTTTTATCCATTACAAACACCCTTTCAAAAAGCATGAAATAAAATATCCCATTCAATAAAAAGAAGATACAATAAATCGCCTGGGATAAAAATATGTAATTGATTACCTTTTTTATCTTTTCCCTAACTATTCACGATTATGATATTGCTTATAAGGTTGGTAATCTAAACCGTCTATTAACATTAGATTTATACCTTGCAGAAAAAATACTAAATTAAAATGAAGCGTATTATTATAATGTTTATGAGAAATTGAGAGCTAAAGATTGTAGTATTGGGAAAACCAGTAATTTCTAATGTCAATTCAAACAAATACGAAAAGCAAGTATACTCTGTTACGAATGAAAAAGGATCTGATATGAATATCAGATCCTTTTTACTATATATATAATTATATCACTGGTTCTTTTCCAAATTTAAATAACAGCGCCTTAGTAGCAGAAATTTGCATTTCTTCATGGTCTAACTAAACAGCAAAAAACTTGTAGGAATCATTATCAAGAGTTTTATTTTGCTTTACCGATTTAATCTCTCGACTGCTTCCGGGCTTGTATCTACACGTTTAACAAAAAAAACTAATAGGAGTGCAACAACATTCATGCCAAGCGCTACATAGAATGAATGCTGAATTCCAGATAATAAAGCATTCTGAGTTAACATTGTCTTCGTAGCTTCTGTGAAGGTTGTTGGATCTACATCAGCCATTAGACTTTCAGCTTTTGTTTTTGTTACAGAATTCATAATCGTAACAAGAATAGCAGTACCAATCGAACCAGATACTTGTTGAGCTGTATTATTAACAGCCGTACCGTGCGGATTTAAGCGAGTTGGCAATTGATTAAGGCCATTTGTCATAAGTGGCATCATCACCATCGCCATCCCAAACATCCGCAGTGTGTAAATAAGAATAATATGTGTGTGACTAGAGTCGATTTGCAGGTTTGCCAACATATAAGTTGAAACAGCTGTAATGGAAAGTCCTACTATGCCAAGAATTCGAGGGCCATATTTATCAAATAGTTTACCTGTAATTGGTGACATAACCCCCATTATTACCGCACCTGGAAGCATCATCAGCCCAGAGCTCAGCGGCGAAATACCGCGGACATTTTGTACATAAGCTGGTGTTAAAATCATACCCGAAAACATAGCCACCGCATTGACAATTGCAATTACAGACGCAAGTGCAAACATTGGGTACTTGTAAACACGTAAATCCAATAAAGGCTCGTTCATTTTTAATTGACGGATAATGAAAGCAATTAGGGAAATAGCGCCTATGAATAAGGTTGTTAAGACAACTTTATTCGTCCAACCATCGGAGCTTGCAGAACTAAACCCATATAACAAACCGCCAAAACCGATAGAAGATAATAGTAATGAGAGATAATCAAGTTTTGCATTTTTGTTTTGTTTCATGACATTCTCAGATTTCCAAATCCCTAACAGTAAGCTAATGATTGCTAACGGTAAAATCATTTCAAACAGCAAACGCCAGTCATAATACTCTACAATATAACCTGATAGTGTCGGTCCAATGGCTGGAGCTGTAATCATAACTAATCCAAAAATCCCCATTGCTGTTCCCCTTTTTTCTCTTGGAAAGCTTACTAGCATAATATTCATTAACAAAGGCCCCATGACTGAAGAACCTGCTGCTTGAACCATTCGGCCAGTAAGTAATAAACCGAAGTTCGGTGCTACAGCCGCTAAGGCCGTACCAAGAATAAAAATCATCATAGATGTAATAAATAAACTCCTATTGGAGAAGCGGGTTATTAAAAATGCTGATGCCGGAATTAATATACCACTTACAAGCATATACCCTGTAGAAAGCCACTGAATCGTTGAATAATCTTTAATGTCTAAATCCTTCATTATTGATGGCAAGGCTACATTTAAAAGTGAGTTATTTAGAAATGAAACAAATGCCCCAATAAAAAGGATTACAAGCATTACATATGGTGGTTTTCTTTTATGTAACGTTTCACTCATATATTTATTTGTCCCTTCGTTATCAATTCCATTGATTCGTTTAAATCGTTTGCATATTTGCACAAGAATACATTATCCTTGCAGTATTTTGCCAAACTCTTCGAATAGATATTCTCTTTTTAGCAATTCTACTTGCTCAACATAACATTTTAAAATCTTTTTTATTAATTAAACCTTTATAAACACGTTTGTTAACCGACATTAAATTAGGCTGAAATAAACAAAAGAAACAACTGAAAATACCCTTCTAAAATAAAGCGAAACTTTAATCCATGGGGCTTTTACAGGTAGCCCACAACAAATAGCGAGATAAATCAACAAGACCACACACCCATTCCTTTAAATACAGGCTTGTAAATCTAGTTATGTAACCATCCACAAAAAGGAATATTACATAGGCTAAGTCTAACATTACATTTTTAAAGTGAGGGGAATAAGCTTATGCACCAATATTGGCATTTGAATTCAGAGGGATACGGAGAGCAATATAATAACCAAACTTCAATGTCATCATTATATTTACAGCCCACAAAAGCTAAGGAAATGAATGGTCTGAAGATCCCTGAGAATTGGAGTTTTCGAGTCTATCCATTTGGTTGGGATTCACCAGCCAATTATACGGGTTTTAATCCCCAGCCCCCTCCCTTCTCTTTAGGTCAGCCAATCCATTATGCAGGAATGATGCCCCAAGGACATCCTGTTAGTTGGACTCCATTACCAGTTCATGCAGGTTTTCATTTTCAAAAACCTCCCTTCCCCTGGGCTCAACCATTCAATCATACGGGAATGTTCGCACAAGGGCATCTTGCCGCTTTACTATCGCCGCCAGCTAAAGCTTTTAAATTTAGTACCAACAACTGGGGGACTTTCGGAAACTCTCCAGGATGGGGAGGACAGATCAGTCCCATGGGATGGGGGAATAACGGCGGTTACGGTCAGCCAGGAATGCTTGGAAACTTACTTGCAGTAGGAAAAAGCAGCATGAATGGAATAGGAATGATTAGCAGTCTAATCGGTATGGGGAAGTTCTTCTTTTAGTTAATTAGAACGGAAGGATAGGTCCTTAACCCAGAATTAAAAAACATTTCCTGTTCCAACGATTTGATCTTCTCAAACATCCCCCTTAACGTATTGATTGTACGCTTCCAATACTCCCCCCCATTTCATTTCCTCGTCTTTCAAATTATAAAAACATCTATTATCTTGTATCTAATAACTTTATAGAAGTGTGGTAGCACCACATGCCCATCAAGCTAACCAAGTAATTTAATAGGTACGAAATGGTCCTTGTTTCAAAAGTAGCAAGTGATAGAAAAGTAGGCATGCTAAAGAAGCCTATTAAAACGCGATTTTTTCGCTAGGCAGCTTGTCTATGCTTCACCGCCGTTTTATACACAATCCCTAGAATATCAAAGACGGTCATCTTCTTATACCTATGACATTTACGACCGTTTTTTTTTGAGCAGCTGATAAAGGCGATGCAGAATTTTTAAAAGTTCTTCTGTGCCAACGGCTATCGCTTGAAACAGTAATGGAAAGTAATCTTTAATCATATAAATCGCTTTGTATTCACTCAGCTCCTGCTTTTTCTTTTCAAGCAGAAGCTGACGTATTTGAAACATCGTGGAAGAACAGAGGAGAATGCCGATGAGTTGTCCATATAAATGGCACTCTAGGCGTTCTCTTTTTATATTTTGACATTTATCAATTTCAAAGAATGACTTCCACGTTTTAAACAAAATTTCAATCTGCCAACGAAGTGAATATAATGAATGCACGTAGTTCGTCGGTACTTCTTCTAGCGACGTGTTCGTGATATATACATTCATGCCCATTAAACGTTTACTTTTATCCTTCATGACAATGCCTTTCTTCTTTTCACGTATCGCTTGGTTTTTCAGACGTGTTTGCGTTTGATCATCGGTTAAACAATGGATAATAACACGTGCTGGAAGTATCTGATTTTGGCCAATGTATGCCTCAGGGATTTCTATCGTTTCACCAGGGATTAGATCAGACATCATTTGTGTCATATCAAGCTGGATGTATTTTGTCTGCTTTTTTACCGTACCATTGTTGAAGTATTCGGGTTCAGGGTTCTTGGTATAAATGCGTGTATTCAGCTTCAACCGAGAGATATAGTAAGCCTCTTTATCATGAATGGTTTGTACGTCCCCTAAATCGAAGTAACCAAGATCACGTAAACACAAATCGCCTGCTTCTACGGTTTCAAGGCAGATGGTACCATATGTTTTATCATTATTCTTTCCTGGCCCAAGCTGCACGTTAAGAAATTGACCACTAAGTAAATCGTATTCTAATTGGATTTTCACGCCTGCCTTATTACTACTCCCACCTGAACCTTGATAGTCAGTAGCGAATTGATCAGGTAATTGAAACACTGTTGCATCTAGAATACGGATACGATTAAAAGTAGAGATTATATGTGCAGAAAGTGAGTGATTTGAACAGAGTTTTTGTGTGAGAAGGGAAGTAAACACTTCTCGAAGAAATGCGACAGCTGCTGGATTAAAGCGTTGATTCAGTCCTTCTGGGCTCATGAGTGTAGCTGTATTTGTATAAAGCTGACTACATAATCAAGTAAGAGAATCGCTTGCTACGTGTTGACTAATCCAAATACATAAAGCGGCCAAATCTCGTGCGCCATATTTACTTTTACGTTTTACGAAACCCGTCGCTGTTGAAGGATACTTGGGGATAGATATCGCTGTAATTCTTCAGCGAATAAATGAAACTCATCTTGAATCGATAGAGTCATACAAAACGCCATCCTTTCTGTATTTTTCTACAAAAAGAATAGCGTTTTTTTGATTATATGGATACAAATTTACCTTAGATTGATAGCGATGTATGGTAACCCCAATTAGACCAACGATTTCTCCTTGGCTGAGTTTCGCTCCCCGACTTTTCCTATGGAAACGTAGAAAAACAAATGATTAAACAATTTATATTTTGTCTTTTTGTGGCTTTGTAAAATAGATTGATCATTTATAACAAAGTTTGATAATTAATAATAAAGATTGATGAAATTGTTAATTCAAATAAGACTTGTATTTGAATTAGGGAGCTATTTTGAATTATTCGTAATCTAAAATAATCAAATTATATTTTACAGTAACAATAAAACAAAATATTGACCACTCGGTACAAAAAAGAGTATTCTATTAATGTTATCTTTAAAATGAGAGGATGATACGATTGAATAAACGCGGCAGACCCCGAGAGTTTGATTATTCCTCAATTGTAGATGTTGCAATGAAAACATTTTGGTTAAGAGGATATGAAGGGTGTTCTACACAAGATTTATGCAGTGATACAGGACTTGGAAAAGGAAGTTTATACAATACTTTCGGTAGTAAACATGAACTGTATAAACAAGTATTAGAACGCTACCATGAAATTGGGATTAGGGAACAAAGGAAATTGTTAGATACTCCAATTCCAGTTAAAGAACGATTAAGTAATTTTTTTGAATGGGCATTGAAAGAAGACTTTGAGAATATTAATCAAAAAGGATGTTTATTGATTAATGCCAGTATAGAACGTGCTAAAAACGATTTAATGGTACAAGAAATTTTCTCGAAGCATGTTGAACTTCTTAAACAAGCTATTGAAGCAGTGATGGAGGAAGGATTGCAAACAGGTGAAATTCCAAAGAAGCAATCGGCTGAGGAATTAGCTAGTCTGCTTTTAAGTAGTTATTACGGATTCCGTGTTCTTAATGTATCGATGCAAAATCGGATGTTGTCTGAACAAGTTATCAAAGGAACAATGGAGTCTATTTGTGGCGCTTAGTGCGCTCTTTTTTCGCGCTATTTTTGTACCGACCATTACAATAATGAATAAGGAGTGTTTTTATGCCATCGATTATTTATTTATTAGCTTTAGCAATCTTTTGTATGACTACATCAGAATTTATGGTTGCAGGTATGATGAATGAACTTGCTCTTGCATTCCAGGTTTCTGTATCATCTATTGGGTATTTAATTTCAGCTTATGCAGGAGCAATGGTAATAGGAGGCCCCATTTTAACTGCAATCCTCTTACGAATGCGCAGCAAACAAGCATTATTGTTTTTAATGTTCGTATTTTTAATTGGTCAATCGCTCGGAGCTATTGCTTGGAACTATGATATTATGATGATTTCACGTATTATAACTGGTATTGCTTCAGCTTCATCTTTTGGAGTTGCGATTTCCTTTTCTGCAACATTGGTTCACTCTGATTCAAGGGGAAAAGCTGCATCAATTGTACTTGCAGGTTTAATGTTCGCAACTGTATTAGGTTTACCTATAACAACCGTTATTTCACAATATTTTGGCTGGCGTATTAGTTTTGGGGCTGTTTCTGTTCTTGTGCTAGTATCAGGGATCATGATTCAATGGTTGTTACCATCATCTTCAAATAAAGAGCAATTGAATTGGAAAGACGAACTTCTGCGATTTAAGAATATTCATCTTTGGGCAGCGTACGTAACAAGTATGTTCATTATTGGTGGTACGTTTGCAGCATTTAGTTATTTCACTCCTATCTTTACAAATATCACAGGCTTTTCAAGTGCAAGTATTCCATATTTACTTGCTCTCTATGGTAGTGCGACGGTAGTTGGGAATATAGTGATTGGCAAGTTTGCTGATAAATATACAATGAAAATACTGGTGAGTGGATTGATTATATTAATAGTAGCATTGTCTTTATTTGCTTTAGGTGCAGAGAATAAATACATTGCGGTTATTTCTACAATTTTTATTGGTTTAACTGGTGTAGCATTGAATCCGGCTATGGTTGCGAGAGTAATGAAAACAGCTAGTAATGGAACAATGATAAATACCGTTCATAGTTCTTTTATTACGCTGGGTATTGTTATTGGTTCCTCACTAGGTGGTCTTGGAATCAGTAAAGGATATGGTTTTGTATCTCCGCTATGGATTGGAGCTTGTTTAGCTATCCTTGGGGTAATTTCTTTATTTCCATATTTACATAAAGGAAAGGCAGATTAAAATGTTTAAAATTTCTTTATATAGGGTCACCATACATGCCCATCAACTTAAGAAATTGGTAGTTCCCCAAAACGAAGAAATTTTCGTTCTGGGGGTATTATAAAATTTAGCTTGATGGCGATGTGGTAGCACCAACAAAATGCAAAAACCGGTTCCTGTACAAAAGAACCGGTTTTTTTAATATTTATTTATTGGAAAAGTAGTCAAATCTTTTTTTCATTATTTGACACTTTGAACACGACCAATTTGTCCATCTTTTAAGCGAACTTTAATTCCGTACGTGTGTGTTTCACTATGTGTCAAAATGTCTTTCACAACACCACTTACAGTTTTGCTATAGTCATTATCCAATTGAATAACTACCTGTGAACCAACTGAAATTTGTGATCTTGTTGGTTTCCCACCTGTTGCTTGTGTTGGTTTTTCTTGTTTTTGTGTTCTCTCCTGTTGTGTAAACTGCTGTTGCTGAGTCTTTTGCTCTTCTTGTTTACGTTTTTCTCCTTCTGCTCTTTGCTGTTCTTCTTGTTTACGTTTTTCTTCTTCTGCTCTTTGCTGTTCTTCTTGTTTACGCTTTTCTTCTACTCTTTGTTGTTCTTCTTGTTTACGCTTTTCTTCCTCTGCTACTTTTTTATCTTCATCTATTTTTTGCTCCTCTTGTGCTACTTTTAATTTTTCTTCATCGCCTTTACAAGCACTTAAAGCCATTACACACAAGCTCATAAGTACAAATAATAACAGTTTCTTTAACATTAAAAAATCCTCCTATATATACATTACAAATTAATAACTTTCATAGCATAACAAAAGTTTATGTATTTCTTTGTCAAAATTTGTCGTATATATTTAATTTCCACTAAAACACTTGCGCTACAATGTTGAACTTCCAATTAGTAACGCTTTATATGAGATTTTATTTAATAGTAAAGATGAAAAAATACATTAGAAAAACTTTTTTAAGACCTGTTAAATTTGAATTTAAAGGATACTTCAGCCAATTCCTGCTGTTGTAAAATAAGTAACATATAATCAATTAAAACAATGTAACACCCCACATTAGCAACAAAAACATCAAGAAAAGGCATTCCAAATATGGAACGCCCTCTTACACTGTATAAAACTTTACAGCAATCGAAATATTCTACTTAACAAAATCACTCATTTAACGAAAGAAATGAGTTAATTGCATAACGCTCTTCTAACTTTTCTTGCGAAGCTTAGCGGATCATCCACGTCTTCGATATTAACGTAAATTAAATTTGGATCATCACATAACCACTCATTGTGTATAGACGAAACGATTATTCCTTGTTTAATAATTGTAGCAACAAATCCAGTGACTTCCTTTTGTAAGAGCGCTACCCGGCCTAGACATAATGCCTGTCCAGTTTTATGATTTCTTGATTCGAATGAAAAGGAAGTTGTTACTCTAAAACGTTTTCCTAAGATAGTTGCCTTTATTTCATCCCGATTTATTGTTGCTACACATTTCCCACCGGCGAACCCTTCTTGGCCACCGATAATTCTTGCAAACTTTTGACAAATTAATTCATCATTACACGCCATACCTTTCATCATCCCCCCTTTTACTATTAGGTTATGAATGAATACATAGGTTTGAAACGGTAATGAATCTATTCGATTAAAAAAAAGATTATCAGAACCTAACGAAGTCTATTATATGGTACGACATTTTTAGAAAGCATAAAAAATACACCCTAAGGTGCCATCCTGCGACTTGAGAATCCTATCTATGTATGGAAAAATTTCAAAAAAGACAAATACAAAAGAGAAGCTTCTAACTGTAATGTATGGAGCTCTTATGGCATTAAGAATCTCCGTTATATTACTTTCTAATCAGTCTCGTTAAAGCCATCCCAAGAAATCCAACACCCATTCCTATGAGCCATCCAGTTTGGGAATTACCTAACATAGATCCCACTCCTCCACCAAGAAACATGCAGCCAACGAATACTAATCCTCCAATTCCCCAATTCGGCCGTTCCATCATTCATTCACATCCCTTCAATAAAACATATGCTTTTAGCTACCTCAACTTTCTTGCATAGGATGGTTAATTTTTTTGCTTAAGTTTAGCATTTTCAGGGCATTCAAAAGATGTAGATATTTGTTAATTTGAATAAATTGCAGAAGGAGAATTGAATTTTTTCATATTATAATTACTTAAGAATATGTTCCACAATTTATGACTCACCCCATCGCTATCCAGCTCAGAAAAGAAAGCAAAAACGAAAATTATATGCATTATTGACTACTGTTAATGAGACGTTATGTTAACCTCACATGAAGACCCTATTCATCCAAATTTACACAAAGTTGTCTTTGCTGATGGTACAATTAAAATCATGGAGGGATATTATGGGAATTTATTATGTAATAACACTACTTCTTATAAACGGCACTGCAATATTCTTGTTTTTCTTGTCTGTTTCACCAAAAATTAAGGCTAAAAACCTATCATCGATAATGGTCTGTTTAGGGATAAATCTAATCATAAGTCCAGCGGCTTTTCTTATAGGTGGGATAGCTGATTATGCAGGTGTGGCGGCTAATTATGGAGCTTATTTTGCGGGTGAGTCGGCAACGTCCCCTCCTCTAGTTAGTCGTGCACTTTATTTTTTGGGAGGATTTCTCTTAATTCAGGGAATACCATTTCTCATACTACTTGCAGCTTTTTGGAAGTTTGCAAGAGCAAAGAAAATAAAACAAGTATAGCAGGATGAGTGGATGCCTTTTTAAAGTAGGGATCCGCTTTTTTCTTGCTACTAATAATAGGATTTTATGTCCTACAATGGAGTTAATATTAGAAAACTATGAGGATGATTACGTTGATAAAATTTGTAATTAGTTATGCTGCAAGTTTGTTTGCTTTTATTTTTGGATGGTTCTTGATTTCATATATTTCTCATCCTATCTTTATTCACCCGAACGTTGTATTAGGATTCATTAAAACAATCGTCACTTATGGTAGTATACCGGCTCTTATAGCTTGTCTAATTGGAGAAGTGTTATACAGGAAAATCAAACGATGTAGGGAATTTCAATTTGGAATTCCTGTATTTATAGGACAAGCAGTTCTCTATACACTTATACCATTTCTTTTTCTTTTTCCTTTTAATTTTCCCCATTTCTTTGATTTCGTTGCACCTGTTATTATGGGGTCCTTATCTTTTTATTTAGTACGTAGAAAAATATAATGAACTTCAAGAGTGTGGTAAAAAGAAGCCGGAGTGAGTAAAACCACACTGTATAACCATACAGAGCTCAAAGAACACATCACTTCTTGCGAAATCAACAAGAAAAAGTATTTGTGGACTCTAGGTTTAAACAAAACGATAACAATCAAAATGCCGTTATTGCTTCTCTTAAAAGAAGAATTGAAAAGATAGAGAAACATGTAAAAAACATCCAAAATTCGGATGTTTCTTTAGCATACTCATTTTTAAATATAAGAGTGAATAATACAAGAAACAGACAGACGTTGAACGTAAGTTCATCGGACTTTAGTTTTCTATTTCTGTTAGCTTGATAGCAATGTGGTGCTACCCCTAATGTGAAATGGAACAATTGGTTTCCCTTTACTACCAATCTGTTTCATTTCCATTGCAATACCCTATCTTTCTTAATTTAATTGAATATGTTTTCTATTACCCGTTTCAAGCTTTTTCCCATACCTTTTACTGCCCATACTAGTTTAAGGAACACTTTAAAGATAGCATCCCATACGTGTTCATTAATAAAAAATTCATATACTTTCTTTAACCACTCTTTCGGGGATTTACTCTTACGTTTAAACCTTTGCCAATGCGTTTCTTCACTAGTTTTCATAACTACCCCTTCTTTCTTAATCGAATATGCTTTCTATTAGAAGTTTTAACACCTTTCCAATACCCCTAACACTCCTAATTTTAAATTAAATTCATTATATAACAATTTCCAAATTTTTAGTTAATTACCGGTGAGAATTAAGCAAAATTTAAACAAAAACACCTATATTAGGATTCAGTTACAGGTTTCCCCCCTATAAATAAAATGTGTGGTTTATTTTCTATGTCAGTTCCTTTTGATACGCCTCGTCTTAACAACGCAACTAAACACAATGTTGTTCCGAAACCTCCTATAAATAACGTAGTTTGAAGCCCGAATATAGAAATTAAAAAGGCACTAGCAAAACTCCCCAATGCCCAAGCTCCCCAATTCAGCGTACGCTGTACAGCATTTACTCGGCCTAGCATATGATTTGGCGAAGCAAGTTGTCGTATAGTTGCAGCGTAAGGGCCAAATACACCTTCTCCCATACCATGTATGATACTTGCAGCTACTATTCCGTAAACTGTTCCCATATATCCCATTATCGGTATAAAAGCCAAACCGGTAACTGATACAGTAGCACTATAAATAAGCATTTTTGTATTATTAATTTGTTGACTTTTTTTCATGAGTATCGTATTACCTATTAAAAATCCGATCGCTACTGAACCTACAACAAACCCTATCTCAATTTCAGATAGACCCATTACCTTATAAAGGAATATTACTAAAATGCTATTTAGTATGTATTTAAAAAAACCATAAACAGCACCACATGTCACAATTGGTTCCAATACAGGGTGTTTTTTGAAATATATCAACCCTTCATATATATTTTGGTATATGGATTTTAAATTTACATCTTTTAAAGAACCTTCTGTATGCGGTTTAAACTTTGAAATGAATAATACAAATATAAAACAAACAAAATACGTTACTGCGTCAACAATGAATGAACCTGTTAATCCAACTAGAGTAATGACAATTCCAGCTAGCATAGGACCAATCACTATAGAAATAGACTCCGAAAGTGCTAGTTGCGCATTTCCTTTTTTTAAGTTGTCTTTATCTGTTACGATTTCCGGTAAGAATGAAGGAATAGCAATGTTGTAAAACGTGGTGAATATTCCATTTAAAAACATGATGAATACCAATAAGGGGAACGTTATAATATTTGTTACAGTCAGTATGAATACTGATAAAAACAATATCCCTTGACATATACTACAAATTAGCAAGACATTTTTCCTATGAAAAATGTCTATTAAAGCACCGGCTACTAACCCAAAAATTAGATAAGGGACGAATATAACCCCACGAAGCATAGCAGCATTTGCTTCACTTGTTTGTAACACCTCTAATGCAAAAAGCGGCAAAGCTACTATTGTAAATTGAGTACCTAATAAACTTATAGACTGTCCTAGCCAAAGCTTGTTAAAATTAAAATGTTTGCTATCTTTCATAATATCCCCCCGTTAAATCCACCTTTATAAATTATCAAGTTTACGATATAAGCAAGAACAGAAAAACCTATCTTTCAACTAATGTCTGTACCAAATAGAAATTTGAAACCTAATATAAAAGCGATTTTAGTTTCAAAATGAAGACTAGATGTTTAAAAATCTTCTGACTAATGAAAAGCTCATCTTCCGAAAGATACTTCCACATTCGTTTATAAACCAATTGATATACGGATGAAATTCACTTGTAAAAATCTGATTGTTAATTAGTTTGTTTCGAATTCATTTCCCAATCGTATGTCACTTCACATCACCTCCAGCATCAGTATAACCTTGAAGGCACGCTGTTGTACGCATTTTGGAATGTAACAGCAAGATATCAAAGTTACAATGACAAGCTGTTATGTAATGATACGTAATCAAATTCGCACGATTGGAGAAAAAGAAAAATCTGTGAATCTAAGATTAAGTTTGAATTCAATCCATCACAAATATACACTTGGATTGGACCGATACTTTTCCTATAATTATGCAGAAAGAATAGCGTATTTTTTCATATTAGGTGGTATTTTGTTTTGTTAGCTTGGGTCCCTCATTTAAAATAGTAGAGTAGAAACATGAAAAAACTCCTAACAAATTTTGTTAGGAGTTTTTTCAAATACGCGATATTTATTTAATCTTCATGATTGATTTCTATTGTACCTGTTCTAGCACTAACCTTTAAAATATTTAACAGATTATCAGGTGTTTTGATTTCCACTTCATATTCAAATTTAGATTGTGCTAAGTTGTCATCTTCTAATTCGAATTCTTTTTTCACATTCATAATTTCTCCATTTGTATGAGCTAAAGAAATTTCACGAACTTGTTTCTCTGTGTAGTTTTCATTCTTTTTTGCATAATTGTAACCCATACCATAATATCCACCAACAATAGCAATACCACTTACTAAAATAGCAATTACACTTATAATTATTTTCTTTTTATGTTTTAACATTTCCATCCACTCCTTAATGATTAATCATCTATTCCAAATCTTGCTTCAAGTGCATTTTCTGCTTGTTCTAATTGATCTTCCAGTATATCGTGTTCTCTTTCTTGCGTTTGATATTGTTCAATCGTTATCATTCCAGCACGATAATCTGCTTCTAGCTGATTATCAGATAGATCTATCTTGTCATCCAATTGGTCAATTTCTTTTTTGGCTGCTATGTACGTATTTAAGTCATCTTCTTTTGCTCCAACTGGTTTCGTGTTATTTGCCTTTTCAACAATAGTTGTGACTTCGTTTTTAAAATCTTGTATTTGCTTCGAATCATTCACAGCAGGCCCTGTTTTTTGTGGTTCTTGTTGTAGTTGAGCAACTTCTTTTTGTAATTTATCATTTTCCACTTTCAGTTGCTGTACTTCTGTATTGTTATCAGCATGAGTAGAACAAGCTGTTAAGAATAAACAAGACATTGCTCCAATCAGCATCCATTTTCTCATTCTGTTTTCCTCCCTTTACATGTGCACCTTATCCTTGCCTTTATATTACTGAACAAACATTAAAGGAAGATTAATGTACAAAAAAATAAAATGATATAATTAAATCGTTTCTAATCTTTCTTTAATGTTTTGGAATTATAGTGATACATATTAATAAGAAGAAAAGGAGAATGTTAATGCGAGTTCTTATTGTCGAAGATGAACAAGACTTACAAAATATATTGGTAAAGCGATTAAATGCAGAACATTATAGTGTCGATGCATGTGGGAATGGAGAAGATGCCTTGGATTATATAAACATGGCTACCTACGATTTGATTGTGCTTGACATTATGATCCCAGGAATAAATGGTTTACAAGTATTACAAAGATTACGCGCGGACAATCATACAACTCCTGTCTTGCTCCTTACAGCTAAAGATACAATTGATGATCGCGTAACAGGACTCGACTTAGGTGCGGACGATTATTTAGTAAAGCCGTTTGCTTTTGACGAACTATTAGCAAGAATTCGAGTGTTAATGCGAAGAAAAACAGGTAATGCATCTAATGTGTTTGAAATCGCCGACCTAGTGGTAGATTGCAAAATGCATAAAGTAACAAGAGGAGACCAAGTTATCACTCTTTCCAGTAAAGAATTTGCTATTTTAGAATATATGATTCGGAATAAGGACGTTGTGTTGACACGAGATAAAATTGAGCAACATGTGTGGAATTACGACTATGAAGGTGGCTCGAATATTATTGATGTTTACGTCCGCTATCTTCGTAAAAAAATTGATAGCCAGTTTGAAACGAAGTTAATTCATACAGTACGAGGAACTGGTTACGTATTGCGAGTAGAATCATGAAAAGACTATCGATAAAAATGAGAGTAACCCTGTGGTATACGGGGCTAATTGTAATTATTATGGCACTCGTGTTAGCTTTTATTTTAACTTCTTCCGATAAAGTTTTGCTTTTTAATATGAAAGATCAATTGAAGAGCACAGTAAAAGAAAGTATTGAAGATATCGAGTATAAGCATGGGCAATTAAAGATGGAAGATGATTTTGAAACCTTTGAAGATGGGGTAAATATCATCATTTATAATAAACAAGGTGAGCTGCTGGCAGGACATAGTCCAACAAGCTTTAATAATAAGATATCGCTTAAATCCGATGAAATACAAACTATTAAGGACGGTAATAAAGAATGGATTGTATATGATTTTCTCCATAATGTAGGCGGCGGTGAGCAAGTCTGGGTGCGTGGAATAATGACTATGAACCAATTATCATCAACGATGAATACGCTTATCGTAGTAACACTCATCTCATTTCCAGTACTTATTCTCATTGCAGCAGTGGGAGGATATTTTATTACGCAAAGAGCGTTTCGACCTGTGCAACAAATGAGTGATTCAGCCAGTAAAATTGGTGATGGTAAAGACCTTTCAAAGAGAATTAATTTAAAAGGTTCACCGAAAGACGAAATGTATCATTTAGCACAAACCTTTGACAAAATGTTTGAGCGCTTGGAGACATCATTTGAAAGTGAAAAACAATTTACATCTGACGCATCTCATGAATTAAGAACACCAACATCTGTTATTATTTCGCAATGCGAATACGCTTTATCGCAGAGGAATAATCCGAAAGAAATGGAAGAATCGTTAGAAGTAATTTTAAAGCAATCACGTAAGATGTCCTCGCTAATCTCACAACTCTTACTATTAGCAAGAGCTGACCAAGGAAACCGTAATACTTTCCAATTTGAATGTATCAATATGAGTGAATTAACGGAAATCGTTGTAGAAGAACTTTCATTAATGGTTCAAGAAGCTTCGATTGATATAACAACTAATATAGAGGAAGACCTGTTTATGAAAGCAGATCAAACATTAATTATGCGTTTATTAATGAATTTACTAACGAATGCGATTGCTTATAGCAAAGCGAACGGAACTGTTCATATACAACTGTACCGTGATGAAACCAACATAATAGGTAAAGTCTCCGATAATGGCATAGGCATCAGCGAGCAACATATTGAGAAAATTTGGGACCGTTTCTATCGAGTTGACGCAGCACGAACATCTTCAAATATCGGAAACACAGGTTTAGGATTGTCGATGGTAAAATGGATTGTCGAACTACACGGAGGAGAAATTACGGTTGAAAGTGAATTAGGAGAAGGCAGTACTTTTACATTTAAACTACCAATTGAAAAACAAGCATAATTTATGCACGTCTGTAGCTTCAGAATAAAGATTGATTCAAAAGCTCTCTTCAACCCTTATATAAAAGTAATTGACGCATTTTAAACATCATCGATTTTATCATTTTGGACAACCTGTTCCGTTAAGTTGATATACATGTGGAAAAAACAATCGAAATAAAACCCCAGAAATCCAAAGGTCTCTGGGGCTTCATTATATATTTAACTCTTTTTGCTTTTTATTTTGTTTATGTCTATACAGTAATTTTCGACTTATTAGAGAAATCACTAATAAAGTCAGGATCAATAAGAAAAGTTGCATAAATGATAGATCAAAATATTTAGCACCTGTAACTATTAAAAGTGTAGAAATCGTACCTTTTACAATGAAAAAAATAATAACCCACAATCCGCCTTTTTTCCAGTTCATTTTTATATTACCCTTTCCTGCGTTTAAGTTCTTAAAAGATTTAGTAATAGTTCTTGAATGTGATACCTTAATAGAAATCTATTATATGAATATAAGAAATAGACTTTTTCACAAAATTCATGTCCAATTACATACGACGATTCCATCATAAATGAAAATGATATTCAGTGTCAATTTTATTGACTATTTGAAAACCTGTTTCTTCATCTTAATCTCTTTCTACTTTGTTTCTTATACGCAATAAACTCTTGTATTCAAACAAAAACACCTCCATTGCATTTGCACACTTAGTATGCGAATGCAAGAGGTGTTTTTCCATGTACCATCAAGTAAGATTTCCTGCTTTATTTATTCGTTTAAGTTCTTGATACGTAGCTATTTTCTAGTACACAATAACTGGATCATACGTGTTCAAACTATCATACACAGTTTTTGCAACATTAGGAAGAAGGTTCACACACCCGCCTGATCCCCCTGTTAAATAAGCATTATTTCCCCAGTCTTTTCGCCAGCCGGCATCGTGGAATCCTTGACCGCTATTTGTGAATGGAACCCAGTAATCTACTTTAACTGCATAATCAGCTTTACCTACTGCGCTACCTCTTAGCGTGTATGGTGTTCGTTTGTATAGGACGTACCACACACCTGGTGATGTATCTTCACCCGTGCTATGTTTACCCGTTACTACATTTGTTGTAACGACTAATTTCCCATCTTTATAAATCCAAATTTGCTGATCCGCAATTGAAACTTCTGCATATGTGTCTCCGATGCCATTATTCGATGTTGTTTTATAACCGATACCTTCCTTCTCCCAACCATTTCCGTGAATATTAGAAGCAGAAAGTGATTTTTCGCCTTTCTCAAAGGCTTGTTGAACTTGTTTTGTCTCTTTTTCCACATCTAATGCCCAGCCGTATCCTTGTCCTTTTACTGATATGACCGAACCAGAATGTGTTTTAAAAGCGAAGTCTTTATGTAATGTAGATTTAGCCTTATTAATTTCTGTAATCTTATTCTTAATATCGCTCGCATCGATTGTCACCTTCATATCCTTTGACATAGAGGCATTTTGAATTAAATCTTTCGCTTTTAATGAATACACTTCATCCTGCACTTTATAATCAACAGACTGCCCAAGAAGACTCTGTAATGCCTTTTCTTCTTTTTTGATAATCGGATCGTCTTCTTTAATAGGCTGTATGTAGGCAGACTTTAGGTGAATTTCGCTTTTATGCTTCTGCTTATCATACTCTTTTAGTAAACTCGTAACGTCATACTGTTTTCCATCAACGCTCTTCGAGATAACAACTTTTCCTTGTTCAAGCTTCGCCATAGCATCTTGAGGCTCTTTTAATTGTGTATTCATAGAAACAAGCTTTTCTTCTACAAGTTTTTTCATCGTTTCACTACGATACTGCTCTGCCTTTTCTGGTAGCAATGAATAATCTTTTTCCTTTGAAGAAGGGAAAAATGTCCACTGGCTTTTTAATAGTTTCTTAACTTGTGGCGAATCTTTTTCCGTCAGTTCCGTCTTTGTCTCTTGTTCATCTAAAATTTGTTGTTGATCAATATAGACTTTGTTTGCTAATCCAGCTGTTTTTAATTTCTGTATTGCCTGATCAGCGCTCAAACCACCGACTTTTGTATCATTAATCGTAACATTAGAATTGAAGTGAGTTGCCTGATAATAGCTCATTCCTCCAAGGAGAAGTGCAATTACACCGCCACCTGCTGCGATAAGCTTCCAATTTGTAAAACGTTTTTTGGATCTTACCCGTTTTTTCTCAACTTCTTCAACAGATTCATTTACTGTATTGTTGTTCATCAATCTTTCCCCCGTATACATTAACGTCAATTGATTTTAAACCAAAACCATTGAATAGTGTACCTTATTTTTCCTCAAATTTCATTGTTTTTAATTAGGTTTTATCTCATTTAATCGTTAAAAGTTAGATTTTTCATAGAAAGATATATAAATATGGTAGATAAAGTGAAAAAGGAACTACACCAATTGAGCTATTACGGGCTCCTAGCATTCCCCGAATTTTAAAGAGTGATACTCTCAATGAAATTTAACTTAGTGAAATAATTTTTAGAAGGTTCAAGTTAGAGGATAGCATCTTAGAATGTCTTCTATTTATGAAAAATATCCACAAAAAAGGGTCTACATGTAGACTCTTTTTTGTGAACATTTTAATATCGTTTTTTTATAAAAATAGAATTTCCCTATGCTTCCCGCTTTTCACCAAGGTTCACAACATCTACTATCGACCTAACCAATTTCACCTTATGACCTTTTATCATCAACAATTTTAAATTTCTTTAAACTATTATATATGTTTGTACCACGCTTTATTGATACGTTCAACCTTTACAGGTGTTGAAGTTTTAGAATCATTCTTTGGTGTAATCCTATTATTAGAACATCCTGCAATAATAAGGCAGCATGTAGTCAATAAAACCAATAATATTAATTTATTCAAATAGCCACTCCTATATAAGCGAAATATTATATTGAGAAAATTAAACATAACATCGAATCTTTGTAAAAACAATATATTTCCTAGTTTTATTTTCATTAGAGGATTAATGGGCACCTTGAGATGCTTTTTGCACTTATAAGGGTAAAACCTCACGTTCACCAAGTCAAGATTCAAATTCTATTTAATTCGTTCTCAGAGTTTATGCTAATATAAAAGATAGCTATTTTTGTTGAAAACTAAGTATCTTCCAAAATGAAAATTACGAACTAAATTCCTATAACCCTATATACATTTATTCAGCTAACTTCTCTCCCGTAACAATCTGAAACAAAGTGGCTGCATTTTTCCCTTCTAATTGAACGTACTGACTATCTCCCGCTATGATTTCTATTTTATCCTTATTAGGAATTATCCAAATTTGATACAACACAGCTTTCGCCTCTATTTTCGGATTTTTAAATTGAAAAACAAAATGATAATCAGCTGAACGAGACATTTCCACTTTTTTATTTTCAAAATGAGCATCATTTAATATTTTCTTTACCTGTCGAACTTGCTTATTATCTGTAACTACCTTCAAATCTTCATATGTATCATCAACACGTTTTTGCACTTTAATTGTTTGTTCTTCATTCCCTATAATATTCGAACAGCCCGTTACTATGAATATAATTATTGCAATAAAAAACACAGATAAATTTCTACCCTTCATATTCATCTTCCTCATTTCAATCAAAATATGAAAATTGTAAAATAAAGTAAATTATTTTATGGTTAGAAATATAAAGAATAACAGGAGAGGAGTGCCGTCCATGCAGTTAAAAACATACACTTGGAAAAGTTATACGTTTCTTATTGTAAGTATATTCGTTACTATTAATCTCTTTCTCTTCACACCTATTTTAGACAGAGTTGGAGTAGAATATGTCGTGCCTTTCGCCTACTTCATATTAGCTTCCGCTGTTATAGTAATCCTATTAGCGGTTATATCTTTTTGCAGTCGAAATGAAAGGAAAATTTTAGCGATTATCGGTTTATGTTTTACTCTATTTAATACAGCAATTATTTTATTTTTCCTTTGGTTCGGTTACCACTTCACTTAAGTGAAGTATAAATAAACTCCATAAGCCACAAATAAAATGAATAAAATAGAAATGCCGAGTACCGTGTATATAATCCATTTTAAATTTGAACTCATATACTCCCCCTTCTCACCTTCCATTATATAACAAAAAGCATTGGTTACCCAATGCTTTTTCACACTTACACAAATAAAGACGTATTCGCATATAAAGCTGGTGAACCACCTGAATGTACGAATAAAATGTTGTCTTCTTTACTAAATGTACCTTTTCTAATTAAATCGATTAATCCCGCTACCGCTTTACCTGTATACACTGGATCCAGTAAAATACCTTCTGTTTTCGCTAACAGCTGCACTGCTTCCACCATTTCTGGTGTTGGTAACGCATAACCTGGTCCTACATATTCATCAAAGCATGTAACAGCTTCGTGCGAGATAAAGTTTGGAATACCAACGTGAGCTGACGTTTCCTCTACAAGTTTTGCTACTTTCTCTTCTTGCTCTGCTTTTCCTCTACTTACGTTAATTCCGATTACTGGGATGTTACTTTGTGTTCCAGCAAAACCTGTAATTAAACCAGCGTGCATACCGCCGCTACCACTTACGCAAACGACTGAACTGAAATCAATTCCTTGGTCAAATGATTGCGCCATAATTTCTTGCGCACAAGCAATGTATCCCATTGCGCCAGTAGGATTTGATCCACCAACTGGAATGACATATGGTGTATTCCCTTTTTCACTAACTTCTTTCGCTACTTTATGCATCTCTTCCATAAGATCTGCTCCGTTTGGTACAACAATTACATTTTCAGCACCTAATAAATGATATAAGAAATAGTTCCCGTTAAAATCTGGCTTCTCTTCTGGTTCAAGCCCTTCTTCTAATACAAGGATACATTTCATTTTTTCTTTTACCGCCGCTGCCAGTGTCAGGCGGCAATGATTTGACTGAATACCACCAGCTGTAATTAACGTATCTGCACCCTTTGCCTGTGCATCTGCAACTAGAAACTCTAACTTTCTCGTCTTATTACCACCAGCTGTTAAACCAAGTAAATCATCTCGTTTAAAATAAATAGTCGGCCCACCAAGCGCTTCAGAAAAATTGTTTAATTTTTCGATTGGTGTATATGACTCTGTATATTTTTTTCTCGGGAATTTAGCTAAATTCATAAATAACGCTCCTTTTGTACTTCTTTCACAATGTATGTAACGATACTATTATTGCATGTAAAAATGATGAAGTCATCTTTCTGGGGAAAAATGTATTGGAATTCGGTGTTGGTGTATGAAATTATACTGATGAATTTTTTATTCTAGTTCGGTACATGAAATTATATGAGTGCTTTGGACTTCAATACGGTGCATGAAATTTATATCAGCGATTCTTAACTTATATCGGCGATTTTCAAAATATATCAGCGATTCTTAATTTATATCAGCGATTTTTAATTTATATCAGCGATTTTTCAAATATATCGACTTACCGACAAAAAGCGACAAAACAAAAAGAGCCCACACATTTAAACGTGGGCTCCCTCCAATCACTTATTTACAGAAAAACGAAGTAGCTGCGTTAATCCCGGCTGTAAATTCATTTCCCCCTTATGGCGTACGTATACAATTTTGTCCCCATCAAATTTCGGAGGATTCCCTGGATTATACGTATGCCACTCATTCGTTCCTTCTATAGAATACTCCATGTATTCTGTTGCACCGACGATTACGTTTTTACTGTCATCTGCTGTAACATTTGGTGCCATTTGTGCAACTTTCGAATCGCTAATTAATAATTTTTTAATATCTTTATCACGTTTATAATCATAAGCTGTTACGATTACATCGTTACCGTATGCTTTTATTTGTAGTCCTTGTTTAAATGAATATCCATCCGGAGCAGTCTTCTCTCCGCCATTTGGTCCAGCCGACATCCAGCCCGTTTCAATTCCGCCCGTATTTACAACTGTAAATCCTTTTTCATCTCCACCTGCAATCTTCTTTTTACCAGCCCAGTCCGGTAAGTTTAAATCCCAATGCGTATGACTCGTAAAGAAAACGACCTGCGGATAGTCTTTTAATATATCGTACAATTTATCAACGTTTAAATAGTCTTGTAAATATGGTGATTGTCTTGATCCAGACACAGTATCAGGTAAAACGTGATGAGAGAAAATGAAAATTGGTTTATTTTTATCTTTTTGGCTGTACTCTTCTAAATTTTGTTTTAACCAACCTAGTTGCTCATCACTCATATATACTTCATCCCACATTTTTGAATCGTGGTATTTCATATATTTTTCAGTTCCTAAAAATAGAAGCGGATAACCATCTAATTCTTTTTTATGATATACCTTTTCTTGTCCGCTAAATTGTAAGTAGCGACCAAATAGCGTTTCTTCCGTTACACCATTAGGCCATGTACTTTGAGAGAGCTTCCCATCAGCTGTCCATTTACCAGCATAAAACTCATGATTCCCAACAGTTGACCATACATTCTCGGGATGCTTATTTTTATTTAACACACGCTTCACATCATCATATTGTGACTGTTGTCCAGTTGGCGTTATATCCCCATTCATAATAAGCGCTCTAGAAAGTGGCGTCACTTTGTTCATATCTTTTAATACGTGATCAAAATCTCCTAAATCACCTTGAATGTCACTAATAACGTTAAAAGTTGTAGCTGATTTTCGAACTTGCTCTTTCCCTTCCGCATGTGCTGAAAATGTCGGTAATAATGCCGCCATAACTGCTAACGAAGCAACTGTCTTTTTCATACAAATTCTCCCCCTAATTATAAAATCTACAAACTGACATATTCTGCTTTCTCTTAGGTGCTTGTCCAATTCACATTATAAAGAGGGATTGTAAAGATAGATGGAGTTAAAAGTTAAGTGTTTTTTAAGAGATTTTGTCGTTTTTTGCACTCCACAATTAGCGATTCACGCCAATCTAGCTTTCTAGCCTTTAACATTACATACATGTAAATTTTGATGTTGAATCTTTTCGTTTCATACGTTGTTTTTATTACTTTTAATTTTCGGGAAAAATCCACTAATTAATAATGTTATAATCCATACCATTATTAGAATGAAATTTACTGTATTACCGGAATTCAAACTAAACACTCTCCACAAATAGGCAGCACAAAAAACGAGAACAGCAGTAATAACAAGTAAAAATGTCCTAACTACTAATCCGATGTAAGATTTCTTCTCTTGCTTAAGAATGAAAGTTCTTCTACCTTTGTACAATCTAATTACAAATAACAGCAAATATACACTAAGTATGGCTCCAATAACAATTGATATAATGGAATTACTTTTTCTCTGCTCAGCTAGAGCGAAGTGACTTTCAGGTAATTTTCCCGTTTCATATTCAATCCATGCGTGGTAAATATCCTGTCGTAAGTCTATACCACCTTCACCATTTGTAAGGATTACCAATCCATCCTTTGTATTAGGAATGAAACCATAAAAAGAGTGCCAGCCTCGATTGTCACCAGAATGATAAAGTAATTTCCATTGATTAGATAGTTTTTTTTCAAATATACCTAAACCATTCTCCCCTAATACTGGCTTTTGCATTTCCTCAACACGTTCACTTTTGATGACACCATTACCTTTATTATTTGCATCCATACTTGCAAGTATCAATGTCATCATATCGGTAACATTTGTCTTAAGACCTGCAGCAGCCTGTTCGGTAAATTGGTAACTAGGGAGCTCCTCTCCAAAATATCCATAAGCTTTTGAAAGGTTATGGTTTTCAGGACGTTGTAAGAATGAACTAGATTTCATTCCTAAAGGTTTCATAATTTGTTCTTCCATATAACGATCAAACGGTATTCCGGTAACTTCTTCAATTACAAGTTGTAAAATTGTATATCCGCCACCAGAGTAAATTGTTTCTGAACCTGGTTTATTAGTAATCTCCACTGGTTCATTAAGCCATCCTTTTCCAGACAGAGATTCCTCAATAGAGTCAAGTTGTTTCCCTGGTGCAACCCCGAGATATCCTTTATGTGCAGACAGCCCTGCAGTATGACTTAACAATCTTCTTATGGTTACTTCCTTATTATTAAACTCTGAATTAGGTAATTTCCATTTGGTCAGATATTTTCCAACGGGATCATCTAGTAATAAACGTCCTTCATCTACAAGATGCAAGATTCCCCACGCTGTAAGATTTTTAGAAATGGAACCAGCCTGAAACAAAGTATCATCACTCACCGCTTTTTTTGCCTTTTTATCTACATAACCGTAGTTAAGTGTATAAGCAATACGCCCCTCATGTACAATCCCTATTGCAACCCCTGGTACATTATAATTTCCCTGCCATTTTGGTACCTGTTCATCCATCTTTTTCTTGAAATTCTCTATATTCCTATCAGTTAACGTGCCCGACTCTGCCCTTACCACATTTGTAAACCATGCTTCATTCATAATGAATATACAAATCATTAAACATAAAATACTTTTGCATATTATCGATGCTTTTTGCCTATTCTTCATTTGCTCTACCCTTTTTTTCAGAATATTCTACCCATCAATCAGAGTATCCCATTCTAATATCCCGTTCTATCGATTTTTATTACTTAACCTTACAAAATCGTAATAAAAATCAAAGATCTACTATTGTCCTTTATCCGAAGGCAATGAAATTCATTAACAAGATTGATATGAAGTTATATTTATTGTTTCAGTTAAGGCCCCTAAAATACTAGTTCGGTTAATCAATTGGATATATTCTACACTACAAATATTCATTTTATAAAAAGAAGAACCCCACACATTTTGATTAAAATGTGTGGGGCCCTTTTGGCTTTCTTAAATTTTTATGAAAAAGATTTATTATTTTATGTAGCTTACTAAAAAAACATTTTGTTCAATCAACTGACAGAACAAGATGAAACACTTAGCTCGTATTAGTAATTTCTCCCTTTTTTGTTAATAAATATAAAAACACTACCTAACACACTTAATGAAAGTGCAAAATATAACAACAAATCAGGTAGAAATTGCAAAGGAATAATATCAATTAATTGTAAAACAATAATGGCAAGGATACCTAAATATAGAATATTGTACAAAGCATTATTTGTTTTATATAGAATTTCTCTTCCTCTTTCGTCATTTGCTTCATCACTTGATTGAAATTTTATTACATACATCTTACTTATCACTATTAAACCAAATAACAAAATTTTTAACAACAACATATGTATCACTCCTCTAGATAATCAAATACGTCGGTTAACGGCTTTTCAAATGCATTTGCAATTTTAAAGGCAAGAATTAGAGAAGGGTTATATTTATTCTTTTCAAGAGTAGCGATAGTTTGACGACTAACTCCTACTCTTGTTGCCAGTTCTTCTTGGGTCCAACCTTTTTCTGCTCGACAAACTACAATTTTATTATGCAACAATAGTAACACCTCTTTAGATAATTGTAATTTATTTTTTACAATTTGTAAATTATTTCTTACGATATATTTTAAAAATTAAAAATCCTCATAAAAAAAGACATAAAGATTTCTCCCCATGCCTACTAATCTTCTACTTCTTTACTGTATGTACATAATGCGCTGTTTCAAAAACTTAATAAAAAAGAGAACTACTCTTCAAGCACTTCTCTCTTTCATCCAAACGATACATATAAAATAAATTATTAAAAATATACTATATAAACTCCATAACGTAGGTATTGCAGCTACACTTAAACAAAGAGTTTCAGGTAACAAGCAATCATAAAAGTCTTTTTGTTTAAAAGCGATGTTTTTTTGCCATCGGTTCTATATATGTATTTAATATCCACATTAATACTTTCCATACCTTTTGTTGGCTAGGTGGTAAATGAGCGTTATATACATAGCTGTATTCAATTTGCTGTGTTGCACCACGATTTCGTTTAAACTCTCCAGCCCCAGCACTACAATGACAAATTAAATCTTTTTCGATAGAATCCATTGTAATAAGGAGGGAAAGTATACGATATAAACCTTGTTGCTGGTCAGAGTTTGTATGATAGCCAAGGATTGGCGTTGTCATAACTCCGTCCCTAATAAAATAAGCAATGACACCATCAATTGTATTCCCTTTTTTTATGGCCTTTATCTCAAATAAACGATGCTGAAGAGCATTCCATAAATAAGCGGGTGTAAACATTGGGTTATGGGCGGAATATTTTTCAATATATAGTTGGTTGTATAGCTGGGAAATTTGTAAAATATCCTCCCTTGTTAATTCTTCATTCGTAATAATTTCATAATTGCTTTTCTCTAATAAACTTTTATCATTTAATAAGTCTTTTCGTTTTTTTCGATTCATTTTTTTATAGTGTTTCGGATCAAATAAGTATATAGAACGAGACATAATTTTATTGTAACCGACTGTAGATAGTGCTTCTGTCGTTGCGGGATATAATTTGTTATTTAAAGAGCGAAATAGAATAGTATGCTCTGGAAATTTCTCAACTAATACTTTCGTTATTTGTTCGATTTGTTGTTCGTTGATAGAGTGATAAAGATTTGTTGAAAGCATCCAATTATTTACGACAATTACTTTATTAATATTCGTTCGTCTTAGCCAATTTCCCATAAAATGAATCGGATAGGTTAATAGCTTCTCTAGCCATGGTTTTTTCAACTCCCATAGCTCTTCTAACGCATAAGATATGTAATGTGTATAAGGAGAACATACATATGAATTTTCGAACTCTGCGTTATTAAGAGTGACTGGCAAGATGAGATCATCAATTTCTAATAGAAAGAGCTGCGTGTTAACATTTTCAATAAATGCTGTAACGCCCTTTTGAAAAAGAGGCAAGAAACTATCTCGTACATACGCTCCATCTTTTTTGGATTCCCAATCAATGCTATGTAAAGAATGAACATCATGTAACTGAATCATTTATGTTCACCACACCTTACAAAACTTTCTATTCTTTTTAATTTTTTATCATATACTTGAATATCGTAATGTGAAAAGAAAAAATGTGGTATAGCACACTTTTTCGTAGACCATAGTGTATGTAATTCTTGCATTACCTTTGATTGACATAATTCGAGATTTTCAGGTAGTGCTTTAAGTTTAATTTCAATTTTATCTACGCTGTGCTGTATTACTTTAAATTCTTGAATGTCACTAGATGCAAACAAAATTGCTCTTCTAATGAAATCTGGAAAAATAAATATTTCGCCATGATCCACTTCACTTATTCCAATAAATATATCGTCACATCGACCATCAATACGTTCTAATGCTGAGAAAGGTGAGCCACAGCTGCACGGCGTTTTTTTCTCAATTAATATGTCATTGAGACGATAGCGTATAATAGGCTGTGTTTTCCTCATGAAATCAGTAATTATGGGAACGAATATCCCTTTCTCTTGATCTAAGTATTCTTTTTCAATATGAACGAGGTCTTCATTCATGTGTAATGTCCCCTGCTTACAGGTGGTAGCAAGAAAACCTTCTGTACATTGGTAAACTTGGTGTACTGTCTGTTTGAAAGTTGCAGAAATAAAGTCTCTATCAATATCTTCAAGCACTTCTGCTACAGAGATAATTTTCTTAGGACAAATTGTAATCAGTCCTTCTTGCTGCCAGTAAGCAATTTTCCGTAACATAGACGGAGGTGCAATTAAAATAGATGGCTTTACTTCATTTAATCGCGTAATATGCTGTTGAAACGAATCTAGTAAATCAAAAAAATGAAATGAGATTCGCTTATTTTTTGTCGCTTCGTATAAATTGCTATTTGCACGTAAGAAAAAAGCAATCGTGTGTTTATGTAGAATGCTAGAAGGAAGCACCTTTCCAATAATCGAGCCAGCCCACAACGTTTGTTCTTCCTCGGAAACGAGAAAAACCCCACGATTTCCACTAGTGCCTGATGATAAACCGACAGTTATATTACGAATGGTTGGTGAGAAATTCCGGGTCTTCTCTGCTTCAGATGCTACATGAAACGCTTCTTCCTTTGAAATATGGACTGTATTTAATGTATCAAAATGTTCCATCATTACTTCTTTATCAATAATGGGGAGTGCAGACAAATTTCCCTTTTGAATTTCATGTAAAAACGGCTTATATAACTGGCGATAAAAAGGCGACGCCTCTATCGTGAACAAAAGTTGTTTTTCTATTTGTTGTTTATGAAACTGTTCCAATTGTTTGCGATTTGAAAATCTCAAGCCATATTTTGTTTTCAAGTATTGCTTGAGAATCCGTAGTTTATTCATAGTACACCCCTGCTTTAATTTTATCCCATGTATGTTCACAATGAGTCGGTACAATTTCAATCTCAGGTGATGTTTGTGATAAATAGTGTAACTTCTCAATATTCTTCCGATAAGACTTTGGATCGCTCGTTAAAAGGTTGGCAATCTTACTAGGAAATACAAGGTTTTGATACGTTTTACTTAGCCACACTGCGTCTGCACAAAGAAAGACAATTTTATTACTCTGTAAATGGACGAATATACCAAATTGACCAGTTGCATGTCCTGTTAAGTCAACAGCAAATAATGAGCCATCATCAAATACATCATACCCCTCTTCAAACTTTCCATATGTAGAAGGTAAGTTAAGAGATGGAGTTTGATCAATGAATGACATCCTCTGCTCTAAATCCATCGGCAGTGTATCTTTTAGGCACCCTTTTAATAGAGCACCAAATTTACTTCTCTTTTTAATATCCTCATAAGCTTTTGCGAAGGTTAATATTTTCGCTTTTGGAAAATCGGGTAAACCAGCTGTATGATCGCCATGAAAATGAGAAAGAATAATATATTTAATTTCTTCTGGCTGAATACCATCAAGAAGAAGTTGTTGTTTAATAGCTTGCTCTTCCGTAAAATGAACAGGCGTCAGTTTTGCATATACAGAGTAAGGGAATTTTTTTGTCGCTTCTTTAAAGTGTCCTGCATATCCAGTATCAAATAAAATATATCCTAATTCTGGATGCTGGAGTAATCCTACTGTTGCTGGAAAACAGATTTGTTTCCAACTGCCCTTGGAGTATGCGATTTTTTCTGGATGTGTGCAATATCCTGTATCATATAGCTTTAAAGATTTGATTTTCATTGTATTTTCCACCAGTCTACAAATTTTGTAATTCCTTCTTCTATACTGACCTTTGGAGCATATCCTAGTTCTTCTTTAGCTTTATCAATACTTAACGTCTGGCTTTTTGAAAGGACGCTAACAGTATACTTTGTAAGAACAGGTTCTTTTCCAAATAAAATAGTTTTTGAGATTCCTTCTAATATAGCCGCTAGTGTAAAAGCAGTTTTGTAGGAAATTTTTTTATATCGTACTTCCTTATCAAGGCGCTTCATTACATTTTCTATGACCTCATATAAATTGATACGTTCGTCATTTGTTATATTATACTTTTGCCCTAATGTATGTTTTGGGGAATGCATACAAAGAAGTAAAGCATCTACAACGTTCTCAACATACGTAATATCAACAAGAACATTTTCTGTACCAATTCTCGGTAAAGCCCCTTTTTCACATACTTTAATAAGACGGGGAAGAATCGCGTTATCTCCTGGTCCAAATAAAGCGCGCGGGCGTATTGTGATAACTGGTAAACCATGTGCGAAAGCTTGATCAATAGCTTGTTCAGCCATGTACTTCGTTGTTGCATAATGATTTACAAACGTATCAGGAAGTTTCGCATTTTCTACTACATTTTGTCGCTCATCATAATAAAAATAAATACTTGGTGTTGATACGTGGATAAGGCGTTTTATACCGTATTTTTGACTTCCCTCGATAATATGTTTCGTTCCTAACACATTTGCATTATAAAAATCTTCATATTTGCCCCAAGGGGAAGAAAGTGCACCGCTATGAAAGATATAATCTTTATCTTTACAAACTTTTAGCACACGCTCCCTGTCCACAAGAGGACAATGAACAAACTCGATTCCATTTTGTTCTAATACCTTACCGATTGTTTTATTTCTTCCCGTTGCCGTTACTTCATAGCCCATATTCTTCAGTCGAAAGGCGAGTTTTTGTCCTAGAAAGCCCGTTCCACCAGTTACTAGCATTTTCATAAATCTTCACCATCCCACGATATGTCATATGTTGTTTGCTCTAAAATAGTCCGTTCATGTTTATAACTTTCACGCCATAATTTATACATGCTAAAAAACTGATAAAAAAATGGTTTCCAATCATTGTGACGATAAACGATATCTGGATAAGAGCATAGAACTTTTAACCATCGCTTACGTTTTTGTTTACTTTTTAAATAAGGAAATCCATATAGAAGCATCGCTAACCGAATTGCACACTCCGAATTTTGTTTTGGAATGAATGAATTGTTTACTTTTTCATAAAAAAAAGCGGGCAATATTTCCTCATCGAATAAATGTAATCCACTTGTAGTACGTGGATTACATTCAATTGGAATCGCATCTCCATTCTCTGTAACGATAAAATCAAAGGCAATTTGTCCTGAGAAATTTAGCTCTTTTACAACATGCGTAACAAACTGGTCAATTTTAGGATGATTCATATGCTGAAACGCAATGGTAGCACCTAAGCCTGCCGTGAATTCCGTTTTATACGTAGAGTGAGCTAACACTTCCCCAGATTGTGCAATACTATAGGAACAATGCTGCGTCCCTTGTATAAACTCTTGCATAATATAATTCGGCTTATGTATCACGCTTTCTTTTAAAGCATCCTCTTTTGTAATAAATTCCACTTTATCAGAAAACCGGGAGTAAATCGGCTTTAATACAAAAGGAGTATGAGCTGGTGTTTTGTGCATCATTGACCTTATCGCTTCTTCATTATTTATTCTATATGTTGCAGGTACTTGCCACCCTAAATTCGCTACGAACTGAATAAACTCCCACTTATTATGCAGGAATGAAAGTTTTTGAAAATCATCTACTAATACATGACAATATGCACTTAATTCCTCTTTATATTTAGATATATAAAATACTTCTTCACAAGTTGGAATAAGCAAATCTACATTGTGATGTTGAATAATGGATAGTAGCGCACGAATACTTTCATTTGTTTTCCACTTTGGAGATGGAATTTCATAAAAGTAATCCGTACTCTTGGAAACTTTACTTAACGGATACGGAATACTATCTGCAACAATAACGGTATGTCCAGCGTTATGAAACAGTCTGCATAAATGGAGAGTTGCTGGTGCACGTGCCCCTGTAATTAATACTGTTTTCTTAGTATTCAAGAAGGATGCCCCCGATAGAAAGTCCCGCAGAAGTACCTAATAATAATATTTTATTTCCGCGTTGCACTTTCTTTTGCTTAATTGCTTCGAAAAGAGCGACTGGAATAGATGCGGAAATCATATTACCGTAGTCTTCAAAAATGGTCATAAAGCGTTCTTCATCTACCCCTAATTTTTTACGAATAAGTCTCATAGCTGGTCCACTTGCTTGGTGAGGAACAATTAAATCAATATCGGCTAGAGAATAACCAGTATCCATAAGGAGCTTGTCGATAAACTTCATTAAATACTTAGAAGATAGTTTAAAAATGGCTCTTCCATTCATATCGAACAAGAAGTCTTCTTTTCGTTCCTCACTATACTCCCTAGGATGAATCATCGTTCCACCGCCACGAATTTCTGATAAATGCGCACCAGAGCTATATGTTTCCATATGGGAAGCAATAATAGAAGATGAATGATCACCTTTTGTTATGACAACAGCTGCCGCCCCGTCACCAAATAAAATACTGCTTTCATTTTGTCCCCAATTTAATCCAACAGAAGAAATTTCAGAAGAAATAATAACAACATTTTTGTATCTCCCGCATGCCATTGCGTACGAAATTGTATCAAGTGCTGTTATGAAACTTAGACATGTTGAATTGATATCAAAACATGGAATACCAGAATGCTGTAGCCCGAGCTGTTCTTGAATAAGTGATGCAGTAGAAGGAATCGCCTGTTGAATCGTTCCGCTTCCGCAAATAATACAATCGATATCATCCCAAGTTAACTTCGCATCTTCTACAGCTTTTTTTGCAGCTTCCGCCCCCATATAAGAAGACGTTTCTCCATCAACAAAATATCTTGTTTTCACCCCAGCTTTTTTTAACGTCCAGCCTTCTGGTACGTCTAGCATACGATCTATTTCAAGAGAATCTACTTTTCGTTTTGGAAGATATGTGCCAATTCCTTTTATACTAATATATCTTTTCAATTTCTATCGCCTCTTAATCTTTTTATAAATTTAAAAATTCCGTTATATATAACTACTGTTGTGGATACATACAGATGTTTTTGTGAAACTCTGCTATCCCATTATGTACATCTAATTCTATTTTTCTTCAACAAAGAGCCAGCTCTCTACTTGAGAACTGGCTCTTTTGGCATGAGAATTCTTCAAATACATAATCTAGAAAAAACTTTTATATCAATTTAACTATATTATAACAATTATCCGAAAATAATTAATAGTATTTTTTTGTGAATAAAAGTGAATATGTGGTACAAACTTATGTGTGATACTAGTTTATTGAGCAGCAAATATAAACATATGGAACGAACATACATGTAATTTTAACATCTTCTATTTCCTCTTTTATTTAAAAAAAAGACACAGAGATTCCTCCCCATGCCTACTAATCCTCTACTTCTTCACCGCATGTACATAATGCACTGTTTCAAAAGCTTCTAAATAATCGCTTCGTCCTTCAAAATATAATTTATTTATGTCTTCTGGCGATAAATGCTCATAAATGAGTAAGCCCGCCTTCTCTAACAGTGCTTCCATTTCAGCATAAGAAAAACATGATTTCATCGGTTCTCCACCTACCACAGCCATTTTCACCATATTTTCCACTCGATTGGACAATCCCTTTTCCGTAAATAAGTTTTCATCAGGATAATCGAAAACGATAGAACTTCCTGCTGGAACCATTTCAAATAGACATTCTATTAAACTGGAAAGTGCCTCTTTCGTTAAATAGTACGTAACACCTAAAAGACTAAAGAAAGTCTTTTTATTTTCAAATCCTTCATTCCGTAACTGTTCATTGGAAAATCCTTTCGTAAAATCCATTGAAACAAAATGAAGGTTGTTTGGAATTTCAAATTCTGCTTCTTTTATTCTCTCCTTCTTAAATCTTTGCGTAGAAGGATGATCTATTTCAAATATTTCTATTTTATCCTCTAACTCTCGGTGTCTAAAACTAAATGTGTCTAAGCCTGCACCGAGTATGACGTATTGTTTTGCGCCTAATGCAATTTCATGTAACAATACTCTCTCACAATATGCCGCGCGTGCCAAAGGTGTTGGTGATAACTGAACTTGTGTAATCCATTTTAATATTTCTTTCGGATTATCTTGAAACTGCTCAGCAATGTCTGTATTGAAAAAATGTATCCCTTGAACCATATTCGTTTCAATATTAATTCGTTCTTTTGGCGATATGAACTCTTTAGCTACATAATCATCAAATATTTTCGGACTATCAAATTCACTGTGATATGCTCTTCCGAAAGCTGATACTAACGACGTTACACTTGCTTCACCTTTTTTCACGCACATACACTCTCCTTCATTTTCACAACAAAAATAGGGTTCCCCTGGCCAGGAGAACCCTATTATACACTTTATTTTCATATTGGTAAATTATAGCACAAATAAGTTTTTTTGTCAAGTTTCCAGCCTGCTAACACCCCGACACTTTATATATTCTCTGACAGGAAAACTGTCGATTTACACCGAATATCCCATATTATAAAAATACACATGGAGGCCAATATGAAACGATTCGTCATTATTACAGTAGGAAAAACTCACAGCGGAAAAACTACATTTGCAAGAGCGTTAGAAAAAGAATTACCCAACTCTTTCGTTATGGATCAAGATAATCAAGCTGAATTTATTAACACGCATTACGAAAAATTACAGCCAGCTGAAGGCCCTAATACATTTAAGCATGGTCTTTCAAAATTCATTGTTGATTATGCGAAAGAACATACAAATTTACACCTTATTATTAGTAACTCCAATCGCAGTAAAAATGGAAGGTTATATTTACTAAACGAATTATTTCCACAAAATGAATATGTACGCATACTCGTTCATTTTGACATTCCAGATGAGGTACTTTATGAAAGAGTAGCTCGAAGCACGCGAAGTACCAATATTTTTAGAGGTGGTTATTCCAATTTCAAAGAAGTACTCGATCGACAACAAACTGAATCACTTCACGATGATGTGGTAGGTCCTATAGAAAACGAGGCTGATTATTTGTTTGTTATTCGTAACAGTAAGGATGTAAACTCTACTATATTAAAAATTGTCCATCTTGCTAAAGAGTTCTCCCCTACTCCAAAATAAGAGACTATAAAAATTACATAATCATAGATTATTATGCAAATACTTCCTCTAGACGGCGCAGATGGTATATAATGATGGAAGAATCTACTTCTATATGCTCATTTTTACACAAAACAGCTCATGCATATGAAAGAAAAGAGGTACAAAAATATGAAAACAAAACAAACAATCGCTGCGTCTACACTAGCTTTAGCAATGATTGCTGGCGCAAACTCTGCTCATGCAGAAGTAAATGATGCTACTCCTCAGCAAAGTACGGGAGATCGATTAGCTGAAATTAAGCAACATAAACAAGAGTTAGATGCGAAATTACAGCAACACAAAGAAAACGCGGATCAAACATTGAATGAACTTAACAAGGTTAAGGAAAATGTTGATACGAAGGTGAATGAACTACATGAACGTAAACAAGTTGCCGATGAAAAAATCAACGAAATGAAACAACATAAACAAGAGCTAGATGCAAAACTTCAGCAAGACAAACAAATCGCCGAAGATAAAATCGCGGAAATAAAAGAGCATAAAAAACAAGTAGAAGATAAAGTTGCTGAAGTTAAAGAACATAAACAAAATATCGATAATAAGGTTAATGAGATTAAAGAACATAAACAAACTGTCGATGAAAAAGTGAATGAAATGAAACAACATAAAGAGAACATCGATCAGAAGGTTAATGAACTTAAGGAAGTTAAAAAACAAGTAGATGAAAAATTAGCTGAGTTAAAGAAAGCGAAACAAACTGCTGAGGACAAACTTGCTGAGCTAAAAGAAAACAAGCCGAATACTGGGAACACGTTAGAGGAGCTTAAGAAAATTAAAGGCAATTTAGATAGCCTTTCCGCTAACTTAGAACTAGCTAAGCAAGATGTAAAAAACAAACTTGCTGAATTACAAAAAGCTAGAGAAGATTTACTAAATAAAATTAACGAAATTAAACAATCAAAACAAACTGTTTCAGACGATTTATCAAAGAAAAAACAAGACTTAGATATTAAAATCAACGACTTTAAACACACTGAGAAAAAAATTGATGACAAATTAGCTGAGATACATACAACGAAGCAAAATGTAGCTAACAAGATCAATGAAGTATCTCAATCGAAACAAACAGAAACAAAGACTGGTACTACAAATGCAAACAATAATGCTAGAGAACTTCCTAACGCTGGTAGTGAGCAATCAAATAATATGGCTTTAGGTATGTTATCTGTATTAGGCGGGATTTTATTAGTAACACGAAATAAAATTAAAACGTTATTCTCAAAATAAAGCCATTATACTTATTAAAAACAATTATACAAAGGCCAACCGCATGTACGGTTGGCCTTTTTCTTTATATTAACTGTCCATCTCGAAGCGTCAATATACGATCACATACATCAAGCATTCTTTCATCATGTGTAATCATAATGGCTGCTTTTTGGCTCTCTTTCACTTCGCGTTTCATCATTTCAACAACTTCACGTGCGCGTTTTGAGTCTAAGCTTGCCGTTGGCTCATCTGCTAATATTAAATCTGGGTTGTTCATGAACGCACGAGCAATTGCTACCCTTTGTTTTTCCCCGCCAGATAGTTGATTTGGATAATGATTTTTTCTTTCTCCTAATCCAAATGCCGCTAATAAATGATCCGCACGCTTTTCTGATTCTTGTTTGTTTTCTTTTTTCAGCTTAGCAATGTAAAGTAACTGTTCCTTCACATTTAAATATGGGACAAGGTTTGCAAACTGGAAGATGAAACCGATTTTTTTCAAACGAATATCTGTCATTTCCTTTTCTGATAACTGCGTAATATTTTGCTCACGAATGTAAATATCCCCTTTTGACGGTGATAGTAAAGCACCCGCGATTGATAATAATGTACTTTTCCCTGATCCAGAAGGACCGACAATTCCGATAAACTCTCCAGCTTTCACATCAAGTGATATCGGATGAAGGGCTGTTACTTCCGTATTCCCTTCTCCGTACACTTTACTTACTTTGTCTAATTTTAATAATGAAGTCATTACATCCCGCCTCCAATTGCCTCTAGCGCATCAACTTTTAATACTTGGTATAACGAAATAAGTGTTCCTAAAATACTAATTACGATAAAGATTGCTGCATATTGTGCAATCATCGGTGTTGTTAATAAGAACGGCATACCTGCTGGTAAAATTTGTTCTAATCCTTGTACAAGAACGATACTGATTACCATCGCAACGACTGATAAGAATAACGCCTGCACGACTAAACTATTTGCTAAATAAGAGTTCTTTGTACCGATTGCTTTTAATACGCCTAATTGCTGTGTTTTTTGCAATGTAATTACGTAGAAGAATACACCGATTAATAGCGCAGCGATAACAAGTAAGAACGCAATGATCATTGTTAATGTTCCTTGTTCTTCTTTAAATCCTGGAATACTTTGCAGCACTTCTTTTTTGTCGATAACATGTGCATTTTTAATTTCTTTATCTGTATTCAGTGCAATTGCACTATAATCTTTTTGGTTTGGTTGTGAAATAGACCCCCATACGTCTTCATTTACATAAACGACTGGTGTATGGCTAAACATTTGATCTTTCGTAAATCCGACGATTTTAAATTCTTTCTTTGAAACAGGATCGATAATTGTATCCCCAATATCGATTCCTTTTTCTGTAATTGATTCATCAGCAACCATTTCGTTGTTTGCTGTACCTAACTTCTCACCTTTTACAATGTTCGGTTCTAAAAATGAATCACGTTCACTAGCGAAAATAGCGATATCAACCTTTTTCGAACTATCTTTCTTTTCATATGTTGAAACTTTCACACGAAACGGAACAGCCTCTTTCTCGCCTACTTGATTTACTACGTTATCTACATCATCTTTCTTAATTTGTGAACGAAGTAATTTATTTTCTGCATCATCTGCTAAAACGAACTTATTTGCCTCCATATTTTGAATCGATGAAGCATTATCATATGATAATCCATTTGCTAATCCTGAAATAACAAGAACTAAAAATGATAATAACACCATAATCAGTCCAATTAATCCGTATCTTAATTTTGATTGTTTTAATTCACGCAGAGCTAAAAACATTTCGCTCGCTCCTTCCTCTTTCTTTCTATGCACTTATCATAAAAAAGAAATATGAACGGAATATGAACAGAAGATTACAGAGATTAAGATTAAATTTTCAGAAAGTATTGAAAACAATTAAAATCCTTGATACAATTCAGTCAAATAATCTTGACCGAGTAATTTCATTTAAGGAGTTGATCATTTTGAAGCCCATGTTAACACTCACTACTTATAGCCAACTAAAAGCAATAAGCGATCCACTACGTGTCGAAATGATGATGCGACTATGCGAACGTCCTTATACAGGGCAACTACTATCTGAGAAATTCGGCATTGCAAGGGCGAAAATTCATTATCATTTAAAAGAATTAGAAAAGAATGGTTTTATAGAAATTGTTTATACAGAAGAAAAGAATGGCATCATTCAAAAGTTTTATCAATCTGTCGCTAGAGGCTTCACCCCTGCCGCAGACCTATTACCTCATTTAGAAATGTTGAGCGAATCAGGTCGCCAAATCTTTTTACAAATGACAGAAAGAACGAAAAACCACATTCTCGCTGCACCAGAAGAAGCTTTTACATTACGAAAAGTAAGCGAAGACCCAGCTGAGTGGAATTACGTTTCATCTTGCTGGGAGTTTGATGCCACGCCAGAACAATTTCAAGTGTGGGTGAAAAAGTTTCATGAATTAATGGCTGAATTAAATGATATCGCAAAAGATGCGGATAAAGATCCAAATAGTAAGTCTTATTACATTTCTACTACTGCACTACAAATCGACGAACGAGCAATGCAGCGCTTTGTGAAAAAAGAAGAAAAATCGTAATACGATTTTTTTTACATAAACGGTCAAATTTATTTTACCGAATAAATTTATCCGACATTAACGGGCAGTAAAATTCTGATTGGTTCAACTAATAATCAGTGTGGATGAACCTCCCACTGATTAAAGTTTCACTTTATTATAAAGGAGTAGATTAAATGGACATATTGAAAAACCGGAATTTCCTCTTATTGTTTTTAGGGAGAATTTTTACAAACATAGGAGATAGCTTGTATTATGTAGCCGCGATGTGGCTCGTCTATAAGCTGAGTGGTAATCCTTTTTATTCTGGATTAGCAGGCTTTCTTACTTTACTACCTTCTGCATTACAATTTCTTACCGGTCCATTTGTTGATAGATGGTCGATAAAAAACACCCTCGTCATCACACAAGTTTTGCAATGCATTCTTATTTTAATTATTCCTATTACACACTACTTCGATCTATTAACAGTTCAACTACTACTCATCATTATGCTCATCGTAGCCTTTATCGAACAATTCGCCTATCCCGCACAATCGAAAGCTTTACCACTTCTACTGCATAAAACACAATTATTAAAAGGAAACTCTCTCTTTTCATTTGCGTATCAAGGTATTGATTTAATTTGTACGACTCTTTCTGGAATATTAGTAGCACTACTTGGTGCCATTACTTTATATGTAATCGACTCTTTCACATTCGCGATTACTGCCCTTTTGTTCTTTTCATTAAAAATGCCAAAGCAAACTGAAGCAGGCACAACACTTTCAACCAAGCAATATTTCTCTGATTTAAAAGAAGGTTTTTCGATCGTCTTTCGTTCATTAATGGGCGTATTCTTAATCGGTTCAGTTGTCGCTAATTTTTCAATCGGTATGACGATGGCAATACTCCCTTCTTTCGCTGATTCTTTAGGAGGCGTGAAATCATATGGTTTCTTCTTAGCAGCTATATCCGCAGGTAGTCTCATCGGTGCTTTATTCAGTTCATGGGTCGGTAAAAGAAATGTTGGTCGTGTCTCCATTATTAGCTTTGCGGCTGGCTCTTTCTTTTGGTTTTTCTCTACGATTGTACCGTTTCAATGGCTATCTATTTTCTTATTCGGCCTAGCTTGGATTCCAATTGGTGCGACCAACATATTATTTGCGACAATTAGTCAAATTGTAATTCCAAATCAATATATTGGACGGATCAATTCAGTCATGCGAAGTATGGGCACAATTGCTATGCCGTTCGGTTCTTTAATTGGCGGATACACCGCAAATGTATTTAGTAGCCAACTCATTTTCGCGCTCGCTAGCACCGGGATTTTATTCATTTCTCTCGTATGGCTGCTTCATCCGAAATTACGTTCATTGCCGAAAGCTGATGAGATTACAGCGGATACTTTTGGCGTTCTGTTTAAGGAGGAACGCGGGAAAGGTGCTGCTTTATAGCAAACTAAACATAACCCCGTTCTGAATTTGGGACGGGGTTAACAATATAGTTATTTCATTTTGGATGTAACATACTTCAATAAAAATATAACAATAAAGTCGTTTGAATATCTAAAATTTATTCAACAATAGCACCAACTAAAACGTTCAGTTAACGCTTTGATGGCCAAGCCCCCTGCATTTTCCTTAATTGAATAATTTGTCCTGTATGATAAGCATCATGAAGCATGATGTCCAATAATTTCCCCTCTAGTGAATTTTGCTCAAGCTCTCTTTCAGAAATTGCACTTAATACCTGTCTTAAATTACGTTGAGCATCTTCAGAACGTTCAACGACTTTCTTCCATTCCATATCATCATTAGATTGCTTAGTAAGATAAAAGGTGTCATTACCGTCAAGATTATGTGTCCATTCACGGCCTTCCAAGTTTGCAGCAAGCCTCTCTTTGTAATAAATGAGATGATTAACGTTCTCCCAAATGGTATTCGTTGCATCACCAGATGGTTTCCACATAGCCTGTTCAGCTGTAAGTCCTTCTATAGCATGTTTAAACGGTGCATACCAACTCTCTTTATCGAATGTTGAATCTAGTACGTTTAATAACAAATCAATTCGTTTCAAAGTAATTTCCTCCCTAAATAGCTAAAGTTTCAATAAAAACTTTATAACTATGTAGAGATTCTACATTTTCAAATAAACTTCCTCCTGATTTCACGCTACAAACTCGTCCGATTATGCAATTAAAATGACTTATATTTTTTCACTTTACACGTATACTACGATAAAAAAAGAAGAGGCTGCTCCCAAACAGCCTCTTCTATCTATTTAGGAAGTTCCACCCGAACAGTCGTCCCTTCCCCTTTCGTACTATACACTGAAACGTTTCC
Organism: Bacillus sp. SH7-1; assembly: GCF_008042405.1. Classification (NCBI taxonomy): domain Bacteria; kingdom Bacillati; phylum Bacillota; class Bacilli; order Caryophanales; family Bacillaceae; genus Bacillus; species Bacillus sp. SH7-1. The sequence goes on along the minus strand of NZ_QNUD01000007.1, from coordinate 282,561 downwards.
ATGATGCAGTTCAACAATCTTCTGCACAATCGATAACCCTAATCCGCTACCTTCTACGTTTCTTGCTCTGGCTGTATCCACCTTATAAAAACGATCAAAAATACGATCCATTTCTGCTTGCTCCATACCGATTCCGTTATCGGATATCGAAATGATAACGCTAGACTCTAACTCTTCGACAAAAAACTCAATTGTCCCAGCATCGTTTGAAAACTTAATACTATTCGTGAAAATGTTACTCCATACTTGATGAAGTAAGTTTTCATCACCTTGTATTGTAATGTCCGGCACATCAAACTCAACGGCGATATCTTTCTCACGCCATTTCCATTCGAGCATAAAAATGACGTCTTTAATTTGCTTTTGTAAATTGAATTCTTTTATTTGTAATACTTTCTCTTCTTTATCTAATGAAGCGAGCGTAAGTAACTGTTTACATAAACTAGACATTCGCTTACTTTCGCCCTCTATAATTTGTAAGTAATGGTTTCTTTCTTCTTCACTCATCTTTTCTGTTTGCAATGTTTTCGAAAAACCTTGTATAGAAGAAAGCGGCGACTGGAATTCATGTGAAACGTTCGAAACGAATTCTTGTCTCATTTCATCTAGTTCTTTAATACTTTTCGTCATCTTTTGGAAGCTTGTAGATAACGTTCCTATTTCATCTTTTCGTTTTACGTCTAATTCAATTTCATATTCACCACTGGCAATTTTTTGCGTAGCATTCGTAAATTTACGAATGGGACGAACGATGTAACCTGCTGCAATCGCTATAAAGATAATGCTTAATAGTACGATAAACCCAAGTAATACCGCTAAGAAAATTCGCATCTCGCCAAATTGGTTCTGAATATCGGGACGAATAAATAAAGCGTACTGTTTATCACCGTGCTTTACCGGTACACCGACACTATTTATTAATTCATTATCGAAAAAACCGGTAATAAATAGGCGAGTCGGATATGTGGAAACACCATTAAACGTTTCGCCATTCAATACTTTACGGACGGTATCATCACTTATTGTCGTCTTACGAAACGCATTACCGATACGCTTTCCATTCTTTTGATCATCGACAATATAAATTTCATACCCTAATTTTGCAATAGAATGTAAATATGCCTCTTGATTTCCTTCACTTTGCTTTTCATATAATGACTTAACTTCTTCCGCATACGTTAAAATCTTCGCACTGTTATACGGTTTTAACTTCACTTGATAATATACGTTCGTTAATAAAAAGCCGATAATACTACTGAGTAGCATAATACCGACTGTCATAAAAACAAATCTAGAATATAGTGATTTCATCTTATTTCAGCTCCAACTTATAACCGAGTCCGCGCACCGTTGTAATTTGAAAATCATCCGTTCGTTTTGAGAAACGATCTCTTAGTCGCTTCACATGAACATCAACTGTTCGTTCATCCCCTTCAAAATCCATTCCCCATACTAACTCAATTAACTCTTCTCTTGAAAATGTTCTCCCAGGATAACTAGCTAGTTGTGATAATAATTCAAATTCCTTTAACGGAAGTAAAATCGTCTGGCCGTTACACTTCACTTCAACACCTTTACGATCAATTGTCGTTCCATGGAGTGTAATTATGTCAGCACTCAGCATTTGATAACGGCGTAATAAAGCTTTCATACGGAAAATGACTTCAGCTGGTTCAAATGGTTTTACGATATAATCGTCCGTACCAGAAATGAATCCTTTCTCTTTATCGACTAACTGATCCTTTGCTGTTAATAAAATAACAGGTATATCATGATACTTCCGTATTTCTTCACATAACGTATAACCATCAACGAAAGGCATCATAATGTCTACAATCGCAAGATGAATATTTTCCTTCTCTAATACTTCTTGCGCTACCTTTCCATCTTCCGCCTCAAAAACTTTAAAACCCTCTTTTTGTAAATGATAATGCAATAACTCTCTAATATGCTTATCATCATCAGCTAATAAAATATGTATCATCTTCATTAAACCCTCTCTTGTTCATCCTTCTACATCACTACATTAAGAAACAATTGGATTTTTTGCAAGAAAAAGAAAAAGAATCTATTTTGAAAAAAGATTATTCAAAATAGATTCTCACGTTTTAGTATTAAGATTATTTTAATCAAAAATAATTTCTAAGCCTTAGAAATATCAACGAACCCTTCTCCAAATACGTCACGAACATCGTGTATAGCAATGAACGCAGCTGGATCCGTAGTTTGAACAATCCTCTTTAGCTTCACTACTTCTTGCTTATTAATAACAACATAAAGAATGTCCTTCGGCGTTTTCGTGTAATAGCCATGACCTGAGTACACAGTAACCCCTCTGCCCATTAAGGTTGTCACCTTCCCGGCAATTTCATCCGGATTATCAGAAATAATTGTAATGGCCTTTTTCGGATTTAAACCTTCAATTACAAATTCCATTACTTTCGTTCCTACATATAGCATAATAATTGTTAGCATCAGTTTTTCTGCACCAATGATGAAATAAGATGAAAACGCAACAATTAAATCGAAGAACAGTAAACCATAACTAATGCTCCACCCTAAGTACTTATGTGTCATCCTTGCTAAGATGGTAGTACCTGCTGTCGTTCCACCAACGCGGATGATAAGACCAATCCCGCACCCGATAAATATTCCACCGAAAATGGCATTTACGAGCATTTCATCTGAAGTAATCGTCCATCCTTCTGTTAAATGAAGAAATAGCGAGTTCGTAACTACAGCGATAATCGTATAAATCGTTGTGATCTTATTTAAAAATTTATAGCCGACTATTAATAAAATCGCATTTAAAATTAAATTGACTAAACCTGGCGACCACTCAAATAAGTAGTACGTAATAATCGTGATACCTGTTACCCCGCCCTCACCAAACTCGTTCGGGATAACAAATAAATTGACACCTAACGCAAAAAGAAATGCACCGATAATAATAAAAATAATGTCTGTCGTTCTTTTTTTCATACAGTACCTCACTTCTTATGTAAATATTTATTCTGTCATAAACTCTCACCATTATATCGTGGAATATTCAAATCGAACAGTGGTTTATTTTTATTTTAATATAGGATGATAAATCAGCTTTAGCCTATATCGACATGTAATTTTAAAAGGGGAACAACTTTATTTATTATGTACTACAAGTAAAGTTTTGATTTCACATGCAATTCACGTTAATAAATGAATATGAACACCTCCCACTGATTATTAGTTGGACCAATCGTGTTTTTACGGGCAGTTTATTCTGTTTAATTGACCATTTCTCTTTCCACTTTATTTCTTCCTGATAATGAACTTTTGTCATCAAACAAAAAAACTCCATTGAATTTGCATACTTAGTATGCGAATTCAGGAGTTTTTTCATATACCACTATTCGGATTCACTTCAAATGCATATAAGTCATTTTTTATACCTTACTTTACTCATTCAAAATTCGCTCGAGGTTCCTCTAGCCTCTTTTTACTTCTCCAGTTAAATAAGCTCTCAGTCTTCGTTTGCTGCCCTGGTTTCACAAATAACATTGCCCCCATTGCAATAGCAGCCAAAATGGCAGCTACAATAAACATAGAAGGATAGCCATAACTTACGACTAAGTATCCAGTTAAAGTCGGTGCTAAAATTGTTGCGATATTAGCGATGAAATGCATAATTCCACTATATGTTCCTGAGTAAGCAGGAGCTGTATCGACAATAATTGCCCAAAATAAGGAACTCGGTAAAAAAGCAAATGCATTTCCAAGCGACATAAGCGCTAATACAGCTACATAATTGTCCATCGCAGGAATGAAGCTAAAACAAATTGCTGTCAGTAATAAAGCAATAATTGGTAACCCTGTTCGAGCTAAACGAAGGTTCCCTGTTTTACGTAAAATACGATCAGATAGCTTCGCCCCTAGCGGCAATGTGATACAAGCTCCAAGCCAAGGAATCATCCCGAGATACCAAAGGGATGATAATTGAAAATGGAATACATCTTGCAAGTATTTCGGTGTCCAAGTTAATATTAAAAAATTGATATATTGGAAGCAAAAATATGCTATTGTAACCATAACGAATGTCGGAACTTTAAAAAAGGAGTACCATGGCTCTTTTGGAAGTTCTTTCTCTGCTTTTACTGATTGAAGCACACCTTCCGTACTTCGTATTTCAGCTAGTTCTTCTTTTGTCACTCGTGGATGATCCTCAGGCATATTCGTAAAAGTAAAATACCAAATAATCGCCCATACAATCCCAATTATACCGAGAATAAAAAACATTACTTTCCAACTAGTGAAAGATAGTAAGAAGACCGCTACAGGTGCAGTTAATACTGCTCCTAACGGAACGCCAACAAAACCAAGAGATGTTAGAAAAGCTCTTTCTTTGGGAGCTGCCCAGTTTGCAGCTGTCTTATTCGAAACCGCAAAGGATGGCCCTTCTGTTAATCCAAATAAAACGCGGAAGATAGCAAATCCTATTAAAGCAGACCCTCCAAAAACAGCAATTCCTATTTCTCCAGCAAAAGCAGTCGCAATTTCAAAAATAGACCAAGCCGTTGCTGCTACAATCCATACAAATTTCGGTCCCTTTTTATCTGAAAAAATACCCCCTAATAAAGAACCAATCATGTAACCGTAACCAAAATACCCTAATATAGCTCCCCACTCCTTCGGGTCAAAGCCATATTCTTTTATAATGAAAGACTGCGCATAAGCGATGGCCCCTCGATCAATATAATTCACCATCGTAATAAACGTGAGCATTGTAAAGACATAATAACGAAATTTGTTCTTCATCAAAATCTCCACTCCCCCTCGTATTCTTTTATTTTTCTCTCTAATCCTTTAATAGAATGACATGAACCTTTCCAGGACCATGAACTCCAAAAGCTAATTCCATCTCAATATCACCTGTCCGACTAGGCCCAGTGATAAAATTAATACAGGCAGGTAATCCATTCGAAACTTGTTCGTAAATTCTAGTTACTCCTTCTGTTAAACGTCTATAAATTGTATGTTCTGAGAGAACCACTACATAAACTGCTGGCAAAACGCTAACTAAACGTCCGCGTCCACCACCATTCCATAACACAACGGTTCCAGTCTCAGCGAGTCCCATTTCCGCATATGTAATTCCCATATCCACTTGAGCTGCATAATCCCGTAGTTCTCTTTCTCTCTCACCTTCTTTACTTTTCCAAATTCGATGAGAAACGAAATTTCCTGTTAAATGCTTTCCTATTTCAAGCTGATGTAATCTATCATCATCCCAATATAACGCAGATTGAACATTAAATTTATGTACAACATAATGAAGTGCACTCTCTATTTCTGAACGGTATATATGACTTACTTCTGTATGTAAATTATTCAAGTTTGCAATAAACTGCTCTATTAAACTTTCGTGATCTATCTCTTTAGGAAAGTGGCTGAGTGGATTGTTTTTCCACCTGGGAGGATTGACTCCTGAGCGACGTTCTCGATTTAGTTTACGTGCAATATTGTTTAAAAAAGATTGTTGTACATCATCCGTATTCATATTATGAATCCCTCTTTTCTTTTTTCCACCAATCACGGAATGATTGTTTCGCAGGTTTTGGAAAATCTCTACTTTCTGTCCACCCTTTTAATGGGCCTGGACCATTCGCAATATAGCCATCTTTTGCAAATATCGATAAACCTGTGTGTGCCAATTTAATCGCTTTCTCATAAACGAATGGATGACTCGCCATAAACGTGAAACCTTTAAAGGCAAGTTGCTCAAATTTTGTTATAAACCCTTGTTCCACCACACCTTTACGATGTTCAATGAGAAGGTCATGTAATGGAATTTTCACAGGGCAAACATCTGTACACGCTCCGCACAAACTTGATGCAAAAGGTAATTCTTTTAATTCTTCATATCCTTCTAATAAAGGCGCTAGTACTGCCCCAATTGGCCCGCTATAAACACTTCCATAAGCATGCCCCCCAATATTACGATACACCGGACAAACATTTACACACGCTCCGCACCTTATACACTTTAATACTTCTTCATAAGCGGTTCCTAAAATATCAGAACGGCCATTATCTAAAATAATTAAATGAAATTCTTCAGGTCCATCCATATCTTCAGGTAAACGCGCCCCATTAATTCCAGTTACATAAGATGTAATCTTTTGGCCTGTAGCACTTCTTGTTAACATCGAAACGACTACATCAAGATCTTTCCATGTGGGAACAAGGCGTTCCATCCCCATAATAGCAATATGAACTTTTGGCAATGTCGTAGTAAGGCGAGCATTTCCTTCATTACTTATAAGAACAACTGATCCAGATTCCGCTACCGCAAAGTTACAACCAGAAATACCAATATCAGCTTCTAAAAACTCTTTACGCAATTTCTCCCTTGCAAATTGTAGTAATTGATTCGTATCAACTGGTATCTTTCTTCCTGCTTCCTTAGAAAAAAGCTCTGCTACTTGTTCCTTTGTCTTATGAATGGCTGGCGCGATTAAATGGGATGGAGTTTCTCCAGCTAGTTGAATAATATACTCTCCAAGATCAGACTCTACTACTTTCACCTCTATCTCTTCTAAGCTTTTATTAAGGTGTATTTCTTCTGAAACCATGGACTTTGACTTAATTACTGATTTCGCTCCTTTTTTTCTTGCGATTTCAGAAACGTACGATACGGCATCCTCTGCTTTGAAAGCGAAATGAACATGCCCCCCATTTTTTCGAACATTAGTAGCTAATTGTTCCAAATAACTATCTAAATTTTCAATTGTATGCATCCGAATTTCAGATGCTGCTTCACGCCATTCTTCCATATTCCCTAATTCATGTATAGCTTGTTCCCGTCCCATCCGAAGCCTATCTTGTGTCAATGGTACCGCGCTTCTCAGCTGCGGATTGTGCAACGCTTTATCCACTCTTGTCAAAAACCTTTTTTCCCCCGTCACACTCATTTATTCAGCCCCTTCGCCAGTACTTCTGCTACATGTAACACTTGAATATTTTTATTTTCCCTACGTAATCTTCCTCCAATATTCATAAGACATCCCATATCTGCTCCAATTAAGAGATTCGCCTCTGTCGCCTCAATATGTTTTATTTTTTCATCAACCATCGTTTCAGAAATCGAGCTCATTTTTACTGCAAAAGTACCACCAAATCCGCAGCAATCTTGGCAATATGGTAATTCTTTTACGTCTAGACCTTCTACTTGCGATAATAACTTCAGTGGTTCCTCTTTGATCCCGAGCGCACGACTCATATGACAAGATTGATGGAAAACGGCTTTCTCGACCAACTTAGATTTCAAATCACTTTTCCCAAGTACATTCACTAAAAAATCCGTCAACTCATACGTTCTATCCGCTAAATGAACCGCTTTTTCATACCATTCACTATCATCTTTAAACATTTCTTTATAATAATGATGAACCATGCTAGCACAAGAACCTGAAGGAGTCACAATATATTCACTATGTTCAAATGCTTTAATCATTTGCTTTGCTGCTAATTTTGCTTCTTCTTGATATCCGCTATTGTAAGCTGGTTGCCCGCAACAAGTCTGTACTTCTGGGAAATCTAGTTCCACTCCACATTGCTGCATAATTTCTACGACACTCTTACCCACTTCAGGAAAAAACACATCCGATAAACAAGTAATAAATAACGAGACTTTCATCAAAATCCCCCCTCAAAACGATATGTTCTATTTTCAAGTTATTACTTTTCTGAACATTATTTTAAATTTTTAGAATTTTCTATTTTTAAAACTTTTTGTTTATGATATCATGTGGGATATTATATGAAAACTATCTATAAGGTTGTTTTTGTATACAAAAATGGTATAGAAAGGGACTTTACAATGGATATAAGAAAACTTCGTTACTTTATTGTAATCGCTGAAGAAAAACAGCTTACCCGTGCTGCCCACCGACTTCATATGGCACAGCCACCTCTAAGTAGACAACTATCACTACTAGAACAAGAATTATCAGTAAACTTATTTGAAAGAAACGGTCGAAATATGTATTTGACTGAAGAAGGAAAAATTTTATATACGAAAGCAAAAAACATTATTGATCAATTAGAAGAAACTATTACGGAGATTAAAGATACCGGTGAAGGGCTAAGGGGCAATCTATCTATTGGGGCATTTCATTCTTGCATTCCTTTTCTCTCTGAAAAAATCCGCTATTTTCAAGATAACTATCCAAATGTGAACTTAAAAATATGGGAAGGTGGCCCTTTATACTTAATAGAGCAATTAGAAAATCGGTATATCGAACTTGCTATCTTGCGTACACCCTTTAATAAAGATGTTTTTTCTAGTATTTGTTTATCAAAGGAACCTTTCGTATTAGTCATGCCTGCTAAATGGGAACTATATCATTCACACCTCCCAATTCCTCTAACCGATTTAAGTCATATTCCCCTTTTACTTTTACATAAAGATAAAGAAAATAGCTATCATCAGCTCGTCATCGATGAATGCAAGCACCTTGGTATAACATTAAATATAGCATGCGAATGTCCGGACTCAGCATTTATTCTTATGCTTATCATGACTGGAATCGGCGCCTCTATCTTGCCGAAAAGCGCTGTATCTCATATCCCGCAAGAATTAATAAAAATAGTTGATTTAATAGATTTCCCTTATGAGTCTGAATCATCGATTATATGGCTGAAAGATCGAAAGCTTTCTAAAAGAGCTCAACGATTTATAGAATGTACATAAATAAAACCTAGAAGTGTAGCGATAGATCTCTTCGCTTCTCCATCGCTATTACTTCGTTTATAAAATTATTTCTTCTATTATTATCATTGGACATGTTATTTTAGCCGCTTATGTGAATTCGAGAATGGATCATTTATCCTTCTAAACAAAAAAACAATGACGCAAAGTCATAGAAGAGACTTCGCATCTTTGTTTTTTTAAAGAGATTTACATGAATGGAAATCCTCCGTAAGGTCTTTACCACGAGCATCACAACTTACTGCTTTGTATCCCATTTTTCTAAACAGACGTAGAACAATCCCCCATCCTCAGTATTATTTTGAAAATCGAATGATCAAAATGGATTTACTTATCTTTCTCCATATACTCTTTAATCTTTCGTTCTTCCCACTCCTTTCCGAATATCCCCACTGGAAAAGTTGTCAAACCATGTATAACGATACCAATCCCCCAGCCTGCAAGTGGATATAAAAACCATAATTTACTTGAATCAGAACTTATATTTATAATAAAAAGCATTAAGTTCACTAGTATATAAACCGTTAAATGAATGTAAAAAGCTTTTAAATTCTCCACCCTTTTTTTAGCTCGTAAATAAACATCATCTGGCTCCATCCTTAAACACCTCTTTCAATATTGTATTTTTTCACCGTCGCTCCAGTGTTAACATCATATTCTTATTGGAAATCCGTTATTCTCAAAAAAACACAAAACAAAAAGTACCCATCAAATTGTTATACACATAATAATTTGATAGGTACTGCATGATATATTTAGTTTTTACATGTATTGTTTGGAGAAAATTGCAAATAACGACTTATACTCGCCTTATTAAGACCAAATCCATACATCATCATTATTTTCAGCGTTCGTCTTTGCTTCATGAACTTTTTCAATATGGTCAACTGTGTTCCAATTAATAGAACTTCCGCCCCAGCCTACATACTTCATATCAATTTTTACTTTCTCACCCGTATGAAATACTTGTCCCTTTGTTAAGAAAACATCAATAATATCTTTCTTCCCATTTAGCGATGGATACTCAACTACAACATATTTAGTAGCACCGTCTCCCTCATCTTCCATCGTTCCTACTTTTGATACTTCTCCAATTACATAATTAGGTGAACCATCTTCTTTCATGTGCATACCTAACTTGTTTGTTGTATTTTCAACTGCAGTTGCAACCATATATTCTGTAAAATTACGCATCATAGATCCAGTAGCTTTTACTTCATCTCCTACTTTCACGTTTGAAAGTGAATCAATATACACACTAACAGGTTCCTCATATTGCTTAGATTTTACAACAATCACACCGTTATCTACTTCTACTACTCGTCCTTCTAACGTCGAGAAATTCGATTCAATAGGAGCTGCACTCGCTTTTGTTAGTTCTAATCCTGGTACATTTGTTCCTGATAATGCTGCGATCCCTAAAGCACCTGCTAAAATTATTTTTTTCATACCCATATGTAACATCTCCATTCATGATGATTTTATTTTTTTGATTGGTATCGACCAACCTGTAATCATTATAGTTACAGGTTATAAAAATAACAACCGTTTTCCTCATGCAATGATGCATACTGTAATTTTTAAATATACAACAATGAGTCTAGATTCTCGAGTTACAGCAGGTGAAATTGTTGATGATGAAGAAGCTAATGTTATGCATCATATTTTTCAGCGCTACGATTTGTATAGCCGTAGTTCATTACATTATGTAGGAGCGGGATTCATATGTTAATAGAACCAAAGAGATTACAGCCAGGAGATATCGTGGCGACAGTAAGTCCTTCATGGGGAGGCGCAGGTGATTCTGAAATAAGATGGCGTTATAAACAAGGAGTTAAAAGATTAGAAGAAGTTTTCGGTCTTACCGTTATCCCAATGCCAAATAGTTTAAAAGGTAGCGAATTCATTTATAACAACCCACAGGCTCGTGCGGAAGATTTAATGACAGCATTTAAAGATACGCGTGTGAAAGCAATTATTGCGAATATCGGCGGTGAAGATAGCATTCGCTTACTTCCTTATATAGATTTTAATGTAATACGTGAAAACCCGAAAATTTTTATGGGATACTCTGACGTTACCATCTCACATCTATTTTGTCATAAAGCAGGGATTTCCTCTTTTTACGGTCCAGCAATTTTAACGGATTTTGCTGAAAATGTAGAGATGGATCCATATACGGTTGAAATGGTAAATCGAACTCTCTTTTCAAATGAAACGATTGGCGAGATTCAGCCCGCTCATGAATGGACGAGTGAGCGTTTAGAATGGATAGAAGTAAATAAGGATACAAGACGTACGATGCAGCAAAACAATGGATATGAGGTACTTCAAGGCTCTACTACTGTACAAGGGCGTTTAATTGGTGGATGTATAGAAGTACTGGAATTTGCAAAAGGAACAGAACTTTGGCCTGAGAAAAAGCATTGGGAGAATAGTATCCTTTTCTTTGAAACCTCTGAAGATCATCCAGAACCAAGTTATATAAAGTATTGGTTACGAAATTATGCAGCGCAAGGCATTCTGCAAAAAGCAAAAGGAATTATTTTTGGTAAGCCAAAAGACGAAATGTATTATGAAGAATATAAACATGAAATACTGCAGGTTATGAAGGAACATCATTTAGAAGATTTGCCGATTCTTTATAATTTAAATTTTGGCCATACTGAACCGAAGTTTATTTTACCTTACGGCGCAATGGCAGAAATTGATTGTGAAAATAGATCTTTCTCTATTTTGGAAAGTGGCGTGAAACTTTAAATAAGTAGAAGCATAAGTTTAATAATTATGTTTTCCTGATCCTATTTTTCATTTTAGGGAGTATTTTATTTTGTTAGTTTGATAGCGATATGGAAATTACTTATCTAATGATAAAGGGGGATTTACGTGTATGGAAGTAACATTTACAGTTAGTAAATGGGATGAAAAACTAGTTGATGATACTAGAAAAGATTTCCCTATTAATATTGCTCATGTTGAATATGATATTGATGGTGAATTAAAAGGAAAAGCTTTTGTTGAATACTTATTATATTATTTAGACTCAAATATAAATGATGGTCACTTGGCTACTGCTAAAATTTCTGGATTTTTACACTTTGAAGGAATTTATAAAGGACAACAAGGGACATTTACAGCTATAGAGCAAGGAATATTTGATAAAGGAAATTTAGATTCCCCAGGAACAATTATTAAAGCTACCGGTAACTTAGAAAGTCTGAGAGGTTCCTATAATTATCAGTTTACAGGTCAAACTAGTAAACTAATTTTAGAGTTTGAATTTTAGCAAAATATGCTATGATTTAGTGGAAAGGACATTTCTTGTAATACTAGGAATGTCCTTTTTATTGACGAGCTATTCAATTATTTTCTAATCGTTAAGAAAAGAACAGAGTATAATACATAAAATTTTCGTTATGGGGGGAATTAAAACTCTAAGCCTGATAGGCACGGCCCCCCACTTATTCATTACTTTTCCTATCAATTAAAGAATAATCCCAGAAAAACTCCCCTTCATAACTTCTTTTTCAATTTGATTCACACATATAAACATCGCAATGATTTTCATGCGATTTTTTTCATCAGGCTCAAATTGCTCAATGGTTACGTCACAACGAATCGTATCACCGCTAAAAACAGGACGTATAAATTCAAAATCCATCTTGCGAGCTAACACGTTATAATCACCGCCAATTTTTGTAGGTAGTGTTGATGTTAACAGGCCTTGTACAACAAATCTCCCCTGCTCATCTGGTGTCACATGATGAACACCTTCATCTTTTGATACTTCCGTAAATAACGCAACATCTTCTTTTGTAAACGTTCGTTCAAAGGTGATTTTTTCGCCTACTTGCAATTTCATCCATACCCCTCCTCAAAAGCTCTTTTAAAATAAGAAAAACCGAAACTAAAATCATTTCGGTTTTTCAAACTAATGAAGTCTATATTTATTTTAAAGAATGTACAAACAACCCACTACGCAGTTTCGGTTCAAACCACGTTGATTTTGGCGGCATAACTTCCCCGGCATCCGCGATTGCTAATAAAGCTTCCATTGATGTCGGATATAACGAGAATGCCGCTTTATATTCACCGCTATTTACAAGGCGTTCTAGTTCTTCTAATCCGCGGATTCCTCCGACAAAAGCGATACGTGAATCAGATCGCGGATCATGTATTTCAAGTACTTGGCTTAATAAATGGTCTTGCAAGATAGATACATCTAAACCTTTTACAAGGTCGTTCGCATCAAACGTTTCCTCTTTCACTATGAGCTTATACCATTTCTCGTTTACATACATGCCAAATGTTTTTGGCTCATTTGGTTTATACGGAGAAACAGATGCTTCTTCTACATAAAAGTATTGCGTGATTTGTTTTAAAAACTGTTCTTCTGATAAGCCGTTTAAGTCTTTCACAACTCGGTTATAATCCCAAATGGATAATTCATCGTGAGGGAATAACACTGATAAGAAGAAATTAAACTCTTCTTCTCCTGTGTAATTCGGATATTGTTCTCTTCGCATAAGCCCTACTTTAGCAGCTGATGCGGAGCGGTGATGTCCATCTGCAATATAAAGATTTGGGATATCTTCAAATAAGCTTACTAAACTTGCAATTACTTCTTCATCAGCTATTTTCCACGCAACATGCTCTACGCCGTCTTCTGCTGTAAATGTATAGATTGGCGCATGTTCTTCTTTCCAGCTTGCAATGAAACGCTTTACCTCTTCTTTTGTACGGTACGTTAAAAAGATAGGACCTGTATTTGCGTCACACACATCTACGTGCCGAATACGATCTAGTTCTTTTTCATGACGCGTTCTTTCATGTTTTTTAATTGTATCATCTTCATACTCATCAATAGATGTACAAACGACAAGACCTGACTGCGTTCTTCCATGCATCGTCAGTTCATAAATGTATAGTGCTGGCTCTTCGTCTTGAATGAACACTTCTTCTCGTATTAATTGATTTAAATTTTCACCCGCTTTTTCATATACGCGATCATCGTACGGTGAAAGTGCCGGGTCTAAATCAATTTCTGCTTTATCAACGTGTAAGAAAGAAAATGGATTCCCTTTTACAACCTCTCTTGCCTCTTCACTATTTAAAACGTCATACGGTAAAGCTGCAACTTGTGCTGCTTTTTCTTCTACTGGGCGAATGGCCCGAAACGGTCGGATTTTTGCCAATTCCCTCTCTCCTTTACACAATCATTCGAACGGCTACAACACCTGTAATTTTGCTTATATTTTCCACTATATTCTCTTTTATTATATCATCAATTCCGTTATCAATATCAATCATTGTATACGCCCAAGAATGTTTACTACGATTTATCATATCCGCAATATTAATATGATGTTCTGCTAAACATCCTGTAATTTGTCCTACCATGTTCGGAACGTTTTGATGCATAATCGTAATTCGTTTCTTTCCGATATACGGAAGTTCTACGTTTGGATAGTTGACTGAATTACGAATATTTCCTGTCTCTAAATATTCACGTAATTGACGTGCTGCCATAACTGCACAATTTTCTTCCGATTCAGATGTAGATGCACCAAGGTGTGGCGTCGCTGTTACATTTTTCATCTTTATCACATTTTCATTTGGGAAGTCCGTTACGTAATGTGTAATAACCTCTTCTTCTAACGCTTTTTGAAGAACCTTTTCATCCACAAGTTCCCCTCTAGAGAAATTGAATAGACGCATTCCTTTTTTCATCTTCTCTACAGCGTGTTCACCAATAATTCCCTTCGTTTGATTCGTAAGCGGTATATGCAGTGTAATATAATCACATGTTGCAAAAATTTCATCTAAACTAAATGCTCTTTGCACATGTGTAGAAAGGCGCCATGCTGTTTCAACTGAAATGTAAGGATCGTATCCGACAACGTCCATCCCTAAAGCTAACGCATCGTTCGCAACTAAAGCACCAATTGCACCAAGGCCGATAACTCCTAGACGTTTTCCCGCAATTTCTGATCCAACAAATTGTTTTTTTCCTGTTTCAACAAGCTGCGGTACTTCTTCACCCTCTAAATTTTTCGTCCAGCTTACGCCGTTAATAATGTTACGTGAAGACATAATAAGGCTGGCAATAATAAGTTCCTTTACTGCATTAGCATTTGCCCCTGGCGTATTAAAGACTACAATCCCTTTTTCTGTACATCGCTCGACAGGAATATTATTTACACCGGCACCAGCTCTTGCAATCGCCTTTAAGTCTTTTGAAAACTCTTCTTGATGTAAAGAATAGCTGCGAAGTAAAATGCCGTCTGGATGATTAATTCTATCCCCTACTTCATAGCGCTCTCCGCTAAGTACTTGTAAACCTTTTTCTGCAATTTGATTTAACGTTTGAACACGAAACATATCCCCATCTCCCTATCTATTCTCAAGCTCAAATTCCTTCATATAATTTACTAATTGCTGTACACCGTGTACTGGCATCGCATTGTAAATACTAGCGCGCATACCACCGACTGAGCGATGTCCTTTTAGCGTAACAAGGCCGCGTTCTTTCGCTTTTTGTAAAAATTGATTGTTAAGCTCTTCTGATGGCGTTGTAAACGGAATGTTCATAAGTGATCGATACGTAGAATCAACTGGTGAAGTAAACAATTTTGATTCATCTAAGAAATTGTAAAGAAGTGAAGATTTCATTCTATTTTGTTCTTCAATCGCAGATACGCCGCCTTGCTCTTTCAACCACTCTAATACAAGTTTCGTTACGTAAATACTAAAGGATGGCGGTGTATTATATAAGGAGTTATTTTTGCTGTAAGTTTCATAGTTTAACATCGTAGGACAAGAGCGATCTGCTCCTCCAATTAAATCTCTTTTTATAATAGCAATCGTTAAGCCCGCTGGCCCTAAATTTTTTTGCGCTCCCGCATATATAAGACCAAACTTCGAAACATCATATCGTTCTGATAAAATATTTGAGGACATATCCGCAACGAGTGGTACTTTATCTACATGTGGAATGTCCACATATTTCGTCCCCTCAATTGTATTGTTCGTTGTAATATGTACATAATCTAGTTTTTCATCGCCTAGTAAACCATCCAGTTTAGGAATTGTAGTAAACTTCTCTTTTTCAGAAGATGCAATCACTTGTACTTCCCCTATTTTTTCAGCTTCTTGCATCGCCTTTTTAGACCATGAGCCAGTCAATACGTACCCTGCTTTTTTGTACGTATTCATTACATTCAGCGGTATCATAGAGAATTGTAATGACGCACCGCCTTGTAAAAATAAAACTTCATACTCATCAGGAATGTTCATTAATTCACGAATTAGGCTACTCGCTTCATCTATAATACTTTGAAAATAAGAAGATCGATGACTCATTTCCATAATAGACATGCCTGTCCCGTTATAATTTACAAGCTCCTTTTGCACTTTCTCTAAAACTGGCAAAGGGAGTATTGATGGTCCAGCTGAAAAATTATATACTCTCTCCATCACCCTAATAACCTCCCTATTTCTCATCTTTATTATTTTTTAAACTTTCTGAATTATAACCCGAAATATAATACGTGGTCAATTTGTTTTCTATTATTACGGCGTAAGACGCAATGGAATCGCTTGCATGTGCAGACTACTTTTTATAACCATATAAAAAAGTGTTAAGTACATAATCGTACTTAACACTCTAGTAATAAAGTATAATTGCTAATTGTCCGTGAAGAACCGATCAAAAATTTGATAAATAGCAGAAAGACCAATGAGCCAATAAATAGTGTCCACAAGCGCCGGCATAGAACCAAACCATTTCTCAACTACATTGTAATCTAACGCTACAAATAACCAATTCAAACCGCCAAGAATCACCAAAATTACTGTAAGGTAAGACAAAAATTTCATTATGATTGCCCCCTAGGTGATAAGATGGTGAAAGGCCTTTCACTAGAAATATATGTGGTAAACTTCAAAACTTACCTATTTTATAAAAATTATTTTCGATACCAGCCGTTAATAACTGCCTCTGCTTCTTTACTATGTATTTGATACGCATGCGTACTATCATTAGAACCAATAAACCAAATTGAAAAACCTTTAAAATATGGTTTCGGTTCTAACACATCACGGTAAGCGCGCCATCCGTTTAATTGTACGTCTTTTGAAAACACATTAGAAACATCTGGATTCCACGGATTTTGTAGTCCAAGTTCACGTGCTGGAACGTTAAATCCCCCAAAGTAAACTGGTTTTCCTGTTGCTTTATGTAATTGTTCCAATTGCTGCACAACATTTTGCCCACGATTATACACTGTCGTCGCAAATAAACTTTTCTTTACTTCTTCGTATGTTGGATTTCTTTTTCCTGAAACTTCAAACCAACTATCAATACTTACAATATCAACCTTTTTTAAATACGGACGATTTATTTTCTCTACAAACTTCGCTTCATAGGAAGAATCAAAGCTTGCAGTTAACCACCAATTCATTTGATACAAAACATTTCCTTTATACTGCTGACGGACGAAATCAATCGTATCGCTCCAATATCCTTCTGCATATTCCATATTTACGAAATTAGAAGCAATCTTGAGCCCGTATACATTGTATTTACTTGTAATCGAATTAAAAATATCTTGTAGAATAACTGTTTTCCAATTCCAGAAGAAATCATTAATATTACTTGGATTCCATTCCGTTTCCCCAACATTCCCTTGCTGAATATATGGGAACGGTTCCACAATAACTTGAATATTACGCTTTAATAATTCTTGAATTAAAATAATAGCCTGTTGCTTTTGCGCTTGATTAATTACCATGTTCGTAGAAGTCACGTTCGGAATATCTACCTGAATCGGCACATTTACTGTATTTAAATTCAAGCGTTCTACATCAGCTAACACTTTCGCCACATTTCCAACTTCCCATACCGTTACATTTCCTGATTTGATTTTTCCAGATTGAACAGTATTTACATCTGCCTGTACATTTCCTTGAAAACAAAAAGAAAACAGCATAATAAACACTCCTAAAAAACTTATTAATCTCTTATTTTTCTTCACAACTTTCCCCCTATAATTTTTGGCTTTCTTGATTATTTTATACAACGTTTCATATATATTCCACAAAAAATCCAATAAATTTTTATCGATAAAAATGCTATTCATCCTTTATTCACATCTTATTCATACTAACCTCCTAAAAATAGTAAGGTAAATAAAAAAGAGCGTATTTCCGCCCCTTTTTTATCTTTTTACGATTGAAGTTATTGAACTTTTTCTCATAATCTAACCACATCTATCTTTTCGTATAATTAAATTTTTATGCTCATAAATGTATCAAAAAATTTTTATCTATATTCGTTTTTTGTTTGTATTACTTTTACATTTACTTCATTTGTATTACTTTCATGTCTTTGAATATTCATAATTGCACCTTCATTATATTTGCACATTACACCTGCCTAATTATGATATTTATGCATAAGTTAACTATATTTTTAGGAGCATCTTATTTCGCCTTGTTATATTTCACTAATTGAATTTAAAGCACATCCGTATGCTATTTCGTAAGATTTACTATCCGAGACGTAATTATTGCAGTAATTAAGATAATAATAGCGGTTATCAAGCCAGATTCTCCAATCCAAATCTCAGTTTGATATCCTGTGCTTGCACGTGCGAAAGGTCCTTGAATAATGGCATTCCAAGTGGTATGGATGATAACCGAAGGCCAAACGCTACCTGTGATAAGTCGTAAATAAGCTGTAATATAACTGAATGGCACAATACAAAAATAGATGCCAAGTACTGAAAGTAGGGCAGATGGTCCCTCTACATATAGACCAGCAATAACAATTGGAACATGCCACGTTGCCCAAATCAATCCACTAATAAGGATAGGCTGTGAAAACTCTGCATCGACTAGCCTTGTAAGCATATAACCTCGCCAGCCCATTTCTTCTCCCAAAACTGGGATTAAGTTAAACAAACTTCCTAAAATGCCGCTCAATACTACTAAATAAATGAAACTGAATGGTTCCGGTACATACTGAAGTCCCAGTATGTTGTAGATTGGTTCTAACATACCACCTTCGGGATGCTGAAACCTCGCAATTCCGCTCAACCAGGCGATAGAATACGTAATTCCACATATTATCATAGGTATTAACAGACCAAGACCAATCCCCTTCCATATCTTTAAGTTACCGAGACTAAAAGATACATCTTTAAACCCTTCTTTCAGTATGATGCGAGTCAAAATAGAAGAAAATGCTGGGGTAAACATATATACCACAATAAGCGGCATACTTTTAGTAACCATTACTACTACATTTAGGATAATAGAAGTAATGATTAAGATACTCAGAAAGAGTTGAAGTCCTATTTTAGCACGTTGGATTTTATCTTTATTGCGGAACGATTTTGCGTGTAATATCATTGTAATCCGTCCTTCCCCTTTCATTCACTTGTTTATCGAATTTACTTCTTGTCATTTCCAAACACACAACTTAGAATAAAAACATTTTGGCATACAGATCATTCATCTTTAAAATCCCTCCCAAACTCATAATCTAATCTTACTTGCGACTCATCAATGTAAGTATTATTTATAAGTTGTCATAGCCGATAGTACAAAAGTGTAATGATTAACCTATGACTTGTGTCAATTTAACCTTATGACAATATGTAACTAGAAAATATGATATGGAATAGATAACAATTGAATTAAGGCAATTGATTCGTGCAAGTACATGAATCAATCTTGCTTATAAAAACAATTCAATTGAGGTGGCAGAGATGAATAAGAAAAGAATCATTGCAATGGTTAGTACAGCTTTATTAGTCACAGGATGTGTGGAAGTAGGAAACGCTCAAACGACAGCAGTCGAAAATTCAGGTCAATCAATTCAAAAAAATATAATTAAATCCATACAATCACAGGCTTACCCATTAAAAACGATTGAGCCGTCAAAATCATTTGAGGATTTAAAACCACTTAAGAAAATGATTGGGAGTGCACAATATGTAGGATTAGGAGAGAATACTCATGGAAGCTCTGAAATTTTCACTATGAAGTTTCGACTTGTGAAATATTTAGTTACTGAGATGGGTTTTACAAATTTCACAATGGAAGAAGATTGGGGAAACGGCTTAAAGCTAAATGAATATATCCAAACAGGAAAAGGAAACCCTAGGGAATTTTTAAACTTGTTATATCCTACTGATGAAATTATAGCCATGATTGAGTGGATGAAAGATTATAATGCTGATCCATCCAATAAAAAAAAGATCCAATTTATTGGGCTCGACTTAAAAACGTTGGACCAAGGTAGCTTTAATAAAGTAATTGATTATGTAAGGGTGCATCGACCAGATTTGCTGGCAGAAGTAGAAGAAAATTATAAAGAATTGTCATCTTTTACTGGAAATATACAGGAATATATGAAACTTGCTCCTGAAATGAAAGAGAAGTTCAAAGCAAACGCTGAGAGAGTAGTCCGATTACTAAAAGATGAGAATGAGCAAGCCAACACAGAAATAATTCCATCCGAGTACAGCTGGGTGAAAGCAACAGCAAGTGCAATAGAGAAATTTACCACAATGCTACTTCCTAACGACTATCCAAGCATAATAAAACTACATGAGCAATACTTGGCCGATCATGCAATGTGGGCACAAGAGACATTTGGTGGTAAAACGATGGTATGGGCACACAATATTCATATAGCTAAAGGAATTATCGATGAGGAATTATACCCTTATGTTGCGGGGCAATTTTTGAAGGAACGTTTAAACAATAATTATGTCACAATTGGTAGTACAACTACGGAGGGGAATTTCACCTTATACAGCGAATATAACCCTTCCACCGGAGGTAAGATTACAACAGATACGATTTCACAAGATGTAACTAGTTTTAATTATACCCTTGGAAAAGTACCATATAATATGTTTTTGTTGGATAACCGTCACCTTAAAGGTCAAGCAGAGAAATGGGTTAAAGCAAAAAGACCATTACTAAGTATAGGGGGACAAATCCTCCCGAACGGTTCATTATACTTTGATACTTCATTGCTTGAGCAATTTGATATTATTTTTCACATTCGAAAAACAAGTCCATCTCATATTAAATAAAAGTACAAAACAATCCCGTTCTTGCAGATGCAAAAGCGGGATTGTTTTGTGGAGGATTAATAAAAGCATCTTTTTTAACCATAAGTAGGTTACCCTCCCCTTTTTAACATCATTTAGAAATGTCATATGACACTTTTACACTGGTGAGAATGACAAAAAAAGCAGTATGATTCGGTTATTACATAGATAGGAGCGATGAACATTATGAAATCAAGATTCATCCAGAATGGTTATTTTTTATTGCTAACTTTCGTTACAGGATTGTTTTATTTTTGTTTTTATCTAATAGCTCTGCTATTCAGTTTCACCCTTTCATTTACGGTAGTTGGGATTCCACTAGTTATACGCGTACTACAAACTACTACACCTTTTATCCAATTCGAGCGCATACAAACGAAAATTTATACAGATATTTCTACAGACTCTTACGATAGAAGTATAACAATGGATACATCGAACTGGGCTCAGGTGAAATTAGTGCTTACAGATCGTCGCACTTGGTCTGCTGTCTATTGGTTAATGCAGAAATTTGCGATTGGCATTATTAGTCTCATTATTGCAACCATTTTTTATGTAATGCCACTTATGTTGCTGTTGGCACCACTACTATATCGATACATCGAAATGAACATTATATTCATACAGATAGATACTTTTGCCAAGTCACTCTTTGTAATGTCTATAGGTATAGTATTTACCGCCATAAGTATTAGAATAGTCGATGGTTTGACAAAGGAAATTGGAGGCTATACACGTAGTATGATTCGGCAACTAAATCAATAGAAATTTGCAGTCTGTGAGTAGTATCGCAGTTTTAAAATAAAAAGTATAATAAGGCAGAAAGGATTAAATTATAATATAGGAAGTAAAAAGGTAGGTTATTTAGGGGGTAAATGACTTGTTTGATATGGTTAAATATTGGTTTTGGTATGATTGGATTATGTTAGGAATCCGTCTGCTTGCTAGTGTGTCTATCATTCTAGCTACATTAAATTTTCAGGATGGTTTAACATTACCACTTTGGATTATTATTCTTTGGGAAATTATTGCCTTCTCTGTTCCATGGGTAGCCTTACTATTCAATTATAAATATTATTTATTCACAGAAATATTGCTTTATGGTGGACTATGTATATATTTAACCTCTTTATTTCCAGAGGCTTACAATATTTTTCTTATATCAGTGTTTCTTCTCGCAGCAAATAGTAAGCATTTGTCCTATTATTGGACAGCTCCAATAACAGTTTTTATAACAACTGGAATTTTCTATGCGGTTGCGCCAAGTAATAGCTATTGGGTTATGGTCATTTATTATGGATTCGCTTATGTAATGGGATTCGCCTTCCATTTATTAATCGTCAATCATAAGCAAAATGAAGCAATTCGTAAACAAAACGCAGTACTTGAGCAATATATGTCTCAAATTGAACGCATTACGCTGGCAGAGGAACGAAACAGACTGTCGAATGAGCTTCATGATACAGTTGGTCACGCTTATACTTCTATTATTATGGGAATGGAAACGTTGCGCACCGAACTTGCTACTGAAATGGGTATACAGAGGCTAGATTCTCTGCTTGAAATGGGACGTAAAAGCATCGAGGACGTGAGAGGTTACCTACATCAAATGGATTCTCCGTGTCAATCGCCTTCCTTGATTCAATCCCTACAAAACCTTGGAGCCGAATTTCAGGAGCACGCTCAGGTAAATGTAAGTTTTAGGACATTCGGAGAGGAGTATCAATTGTCTCGGCAAGCGAAAATCGCATTCATTCGTTGCTTACAAGAGTCCCTTACGAATGCAGTACGTCATGGTCAAGGGACTGAAATTATAGTTTCATTGCAGTTTGAACAACAATATACGAGGTTAGAAGTTCAAGATAATGGAAAAGGAAATGTAGAATGGCAGGAAGGCTTCGGTATGAATGCGATGAAAGAACGGGCAATGAATTTGCAAGGTCAATTATCTGTATATACAAAGCCAGATGAAGGAATGCTTGTTACATGTACTATACCGCGACAAACTGAAATAAAAGATGGACTTATTCGTTTGTTAATTGTAGACGATCAGCCATTTGTTCGAGAAAGTTTGAGGACACTACTCGATAGATATGAAGATTTAAATGTAGTCGGCTTGGCCGAGGATGGCAATCAAGCCATCGATTTGTGTGGGCGCCTTCAACCCCATGTTATACTTATGGATTTAGATATGCAGCACATGGATGGAGTCGAAGCAACCAAAAAGATTAAGCAACAATGGTCACATATCCGCGTATTGATTTTTACAACTTTTCAGGATACCGAACAAGCGTTGGAATCATTTCGCAACGGTGCGGATGGTTTTTTACTCAAATCTATTGAAACGTTGGAACTAGCTAATACGATTCGACTTATTCACAAAGGTGGGACACTGATTGATCAGGGAATGTCTCACAAAATATTTGAGAAGTTTGATGAGCAAAAAGAGACACCACAATCAAAAGCAACCGCTTATGAGCTAACAACAAGGGAGATAGAAATATTGCAGCTAGTAGCAAAAGGACTTCGATACACTACCATAGCATCAAGGTTATATTTATCGAATGGTACGGTCAGAAATTATGCTTCCACAGCTTATACAAAGCTAGGAGTCCGTAACAAAGAAGAGGCTGTTCAAAAGGCTCTAGAAATTGGAATTATTGAATAACAAAATATTTTGCGGTGTATAAAAATGAGTAACAAAGAAACAGAACGCTTTGTGTGGTTTCCTTTGTAACAGAGTAAATAAGGCCCGTTATCGTATAAGTAAATATTAAAACACTTACTGTTTTGTAATAATAAAATCAGTGAATTTTTTCTCTAAAATACAAAAGCCTACTATCCACTTAACTGTTAGTAGGCTTTTAAGGTTATTTAAGATTTGAGTAGTATCTCAGTACAGTGTTATTTCCAAGATTAATAAAATTAAGATTTAATTTTAACTGCTCTATGTATTCTTTTAAAAGCTTTGATTAATTCTTTACTATGAAATCAGTTCACTTTATTACACCCTATTTTTGATATGGATACAAATTTATCTTAACTTGATAGTGATGGGCGGGACCTCATAGTTAAATATAAGTTTCTTCAACTCTATCCAACCATTCATTTATTAGAGCATTAAAAATTTGTGGTTGTTCTATTTGTAAATCGTGACCAGCTGTATCCAGCACAGCGAATGTTCCCCTTGAATATTTGTTTATGATGTCGAGTGTATCTTTATATCCAACAGAAGAGTCTTGTCTTCCTAAAAGAAATACACTTGGTTTATCAAAATCAGAATGATCTACTTTGAATGAAAACTCAAAGTTATTCTTAACCTTATTTAAAAATCCTTCATTTGCAACTTTACAACCTGTCAGGATTTCATTTTTGTATCGTAACCAATTGTACTCATCAAGCACAACATGGTTAGCACTAAAATCCTCCCTGTCATCTTTTGATAAACTGCCAATAAATTCATTATCAGTCTTCAAAATTATATGTTTCTCAACTTTTCTATTCTTATTTAGAGGAACAATAACAGGACATATAAAAGCCGCTCCGAGTATTCTTTCTTTTTGCTTTTCAATAATTCCTCTAGCTAAATAGCCACCATAGGATTCCCCAGCAATTAAGTATTCTTGATTAGGAAGAACAGCTTGAATAAAATCTAAAACAGCATCCAACATTTCATCAGAGCAATTTATTTCGTTATATTCTTTTGTTAGTCCCATTCCAGGAAGGTCAATATAAATACGTCTCTATTTATCTCTTTCAGTAAATATAGGTTCCATACAACCACTCATTAATCGATGATCATAAGAATAGCCATGTATCATCACGATTGGTATCCCCTCCCCTATATCTTCATAATAGATATCAGCTTGACGAACTTTGCAATATGCCATATTCACTCCTGCTTTCTTAATTAATTTAAATTAATTTCATTTTAACATATAGTGGAAATGACACATCGCTATCAAACTAAGAAAAATAAATTCCCCTAAAATGAAAATAAAGTTATTTAATTTTAAAAGCTCACACAAGCATAACCCCGTTCTAAATTTAGGATGGGGGTAAAAATATAATAATAAAGTCGTTTAAAAATCTAAGCTTTATTCCACAATAGTCCCGATTGCGGAAAAGCATTTCTAGTTAAATTTGTATTTAAGAAGATTGTTTTCTAAAAAAACATGCTGTTAGCCAACCATGAAACAGAGCCTCACCACAGGAAATGTATGAAAATCACTTTCTAACATGGTAGTTTTGTCGTTATAAGGAAAGGTAATATGTAACTTAAGGACATAAGTTCAACCTTCAATAAAACGCAGTGCACAACGGAAATGGTAATCGGTTAGATCTTTTGCAAATTGTTGATTCGGAAAGCCTCTGTGAAGCAATTTCAATCCGCCTGAAGTTAAGGATATATGATGATGGAACCGATAAAATAAAATCCTGTCGGAATCAAGAGTATCATTCTTTAAATATCGATAATAATCCCCAAATCGAAACTGTAAAAAACTGTGCTCATGCTCAATATCAAAGAACTTGGCTCCTTCGATATCAATCAAATAAGGTTCTAGTTTGTCATTAATTAATACATGATCTGGGCCTAATTCCCCATGTATAAATCCATATCGACTTCTTGGTTCAATTTTTGATTCAAGCTCGTACAATGTATCGAGTAGCTTACTATGACTTGCCTTTATGCTCTCAATATGTTGTGATGCGTAATCTAAATCTTTTTTTGCATGCTTCATTTGCAAGTGATGACATTTTTCCGTGTTGATTCCACTTTGATTCGCTTTCCCATAAGTATTTCTCTCATTGGCATGCATGCCTGTCAGCATATCTCCTATCTGCTGAAACACTTTATCTTTCACATATGAATCAGTATGTTGAAAATACACTTCTGCCTTTTGTCCATTTACATATTCAACGAGAGCATAATCATAAGGATAACGGTTTCTTTCCTTATTCAGATCATATAAAATGGGGGTTTGAATTCCTTGTTGAATTAAAAAATTGTTATTTAATTCGAATAAATCACTACTATAAGATTGCTCATGTATATCTCCGCTTGCTATTTCTTCTTGAAAATAATTCATGGTAAGATCCCACACATACAGAACGCTGGAAAATCCATTGCTGCAATCAATCTTATAGACTACCTTTTGTGCACCTCCATGCATTTTCGTTACATTAGAAACCAAATAACTGGTACCAAAGACCTTTTGCATATACTCCTGTAAATCAGATTGATCAAGGTGACAAGTGTTTTCCAATGAATAACACCCCTTTTATATAGTTTTGCTATCAACCAAACTATATAAAAAATCTAACCCAAAATATAGACTATTTATTAATAATTTGTTATGATGTTGAATGAAGTCTCGAAAAAATTGTTATATATAAATCCATTGGATCTCCAATGGATTTTTTTGATAAAATCATTCTTACTTCTCAAATAACACGCTGCGTAAAGCCTTAAAAGAGCATCTTAGTAAATAAAGATGCTCTTTTTCATAGTGAATTGAAGCATAAACTCCGATTTCAGGTATTCCTAATCCCAAAAAAACAAATTTAACAACCCTCAATATTTTATTTAATCCTCCCTAGTTATAGTTGTTACAGGACTCTCAATCTCAGTATCTAATTTATTCGATTCATACTATCTAACAGCCCCATCCCCAAACAAAAACATCCTATCACTTCGGCTGCAAAGTTAACACTTTCCCCTCTATGCCATCCGTATTCAGTGAAGTCGTATGATACGTTCCATTTACCCAATCATCTATTTGATCATGATACCAATCGCTTCTAAAATGTCCCGATTGTCCTGGCCCTACGATATGATAACCGTTTGACATATCTTTCGTATCAATAACGAATCGCCAAGAAGCCCCGTGATTGACAATACCGTTATCTCCGTAACTCGCTGCTTGAACGGTAACTTGACTTCCGCCAATTGGAACTGGTTTCTCACGATTAAATGCAAGTAGTGCTAACATACTAGATGATTTTGAGATTGGATGTGTAAAAGCAAGTTGATGGTAATCCCCCCACTTCCACTCCGTAACATTTGGTCCATATTCCTTCTGTAATTTTTTCATTACATTTTCGTACGATGTATGCACAACTTTTGTGAAGCCTCCGTACTTCGTAAACCAAGCGCTCTTTTCTCCTGCTACTTCTTTTCGAATTAATTCATCAACGACTTGTGCCTTCCCTTCAAATAACTCCATCACATCTTTCGGTATTTCTTTTGAAAATAACGTATTTGAAATCTCTTTCATTAACAAATGGAATATTAATGGTGCAGCTTCATCTTTACTATCGTAATAATTCCACTTTGTTAATTGTTTTACGCCTTCTTTCTCTACTTCATTTAAAGATGCTTTATTTAACTCTTTTAAAAATATAGGGGTAAACTCTTTCCCGTATAAATTCTTTTGATCCATCTGTAACTCTTCTAAATCTTTCACCGTATACTTTTCCTTCTCTTGCAAAAACTCTTGAATACGCATTTGCCTATATGGCTGCGCCCACGTATTACTAATATGATACGGATAATTATCATCAACAATTTTATTATTCGCAGTGGAAATAAACCCTTGTTTTGGATTGATTACTTTTGGCAGCTGATCAAACGGGATATACCCTTCCCATTCATATTCATGTGTCCACCCTGGCACTGGTAAACTACCATCACCTTTTTTACGTACTGGTATATTTCCATTCGCTTTATAAGCAATAGTGCCGTCGTTTGATGCAAATACAAAGTTTTGAGTTGGTGTATGAAAATCTTGAAGAGCCGTTTCAAACTCATTCCAATCTTTCGCTTTATTCATATTTAATACAGCCTTTAATTCAGCGGAAGGCTCCAAAGCTGTCCACTTTAAAGCAAATACTGTTTTCGTTTTCTCTTTCCCTTTATCCGCAAACTCTGAAATAACTGGGCCATGCCTCGTAACTGTAACGTTATACGGGATTGTCTTTCCGCCCTTTACTTTAATAGATTCATCCACAACAGTAGCTTTTTCCCACTTATCGTTATACAGAAATTCATTTTCATTATTAGGATTTCTCTTTTCAATATATAAATCTTGTACATCAGGACCGGTATTCGTAACGCCCCATGCTATTTTGTCATTGTGACCTAATATAACACCTGGCACTCCAGCGAAAATGACGCCACTCACATGTAAATCTTTCGTTTCAAGTTTCGACTGATACCAAATAGAAGGCGTCGCAAGAGATAAATGAGGATCATCTGCTAAAATCGGCTTACCAGACGCACTCTTCTCACCACTTATGACCCAGTTATTGCTACCATTAAACTCTGGTGGAATGATCGCTTTTGCAAAACTTTGTGCTACATCCACATTTGTATTTTTCAGTTCAGCTAGCAATCTAGGTGCATCTTTCGGATATGTAGGAAATAGCTCATTTGCTTGCTCTTTCGGTAGATTTTTCAGCGCCCAATACCGAAACGCCTGTCCGTGCCAATGTCCACCTAAATCAAACGCCATATACTTTCCAATTGTTAAAGAATCCACAATTGACCATTCAGCCGGCTCATAACCTAATATAGTAAACTCGACCGGCAATTTCTTTTCCTCTTTCGCCTCACGTATAAAAGCATTCACCCCATCAGCAAATGACTGCAGGGCATATTTTGCTTCTCCATCATATTGACTAACAGATGCTTCTGCCGCACGCCGTAAACCGAGCGTTCGAAACAACTTATCTCGATCAACAGCTGCTTCTCCTACAACTTCACTCAACATACCAGAAGCTTGTCTTCTACTTAAATCCATTTGAAACAAACGATCTTGCGCTTGTACATACCCTTGCGAAAAATATAAATCATGTGCATTTTCCGCTTTAATATGCGGTACCCCTTTACTATCTCGCTTCACCTTAACAGCATGTTGTAAATCCTCTAGCTTTATCGTTCCATCTATCTTTGGCACAGAACTAAGCGTATATATGTTCAAAAAAATCGCTGTACAAATCATTAACAAAAGAACGATACTACTGGACCAAATAAAAATTCTCTTACCCCTAGTTCGTTTCTTCTTTATAACGACTTCCATGTTAACCCCCTCCTTTCTCAAACTATTCGCTTCTATTTTGATAGAACCTTTTAGAAAAGAAAAAATCCTTCCTTGCTCATGCTATGGATCATGTAAACTGAATACTCCTTCCTTTCCTTCCCTTAAATCCCCCCGTTCTTTCTTACACCAATTCCTCAAAATCCCCTTCACATAAGCAAGCGTTCGCTTATTCTGTTCAAACGCAATTTTAAGTGCCTCTAGTACGGTATTTCCTGAAACTTTTCGTATCCACCCCTTCAATTCCTTCACAATATATGGAGATAGACTACTTATATGTTGCTCGTAAAATTTATAAACTTCACCATGCGGAGTATCCTCTTCTATCTCTTCTTCAACAACTACTTCTAAACTACTATTATCCTCTTCTTCTGGCATACCAAAATGCTGCAATAACAACGGAATCTTCCATTCTTCTTCAAGACATTTACGTAAAAACATATGTACGAACTCTTTATTTTTTACAGTCTTTAATTCACGTAACACACACTTTTCTACGTTCTTATTTAAAATAGGGTTATAGTGTAACCAATTTAGTATGTATAACTCTTTCGTTTCCGCATCGTATAAAATCTTTCCATATTCAACAAACCTATTTAATAGCTTCTCAACAGTCTCCATATTGTAGCCTGTTTCAAGTTCTGCCACACGCTTCGGTAATACGTAAATTCCACATTGCTTCGTTTTCGTACCAGTTAACAAATATATGTAAAAATAACGCTCCTCTGGCGTTAAATCTAATATGAATTCATCTTGCCAAAAGTTCACCTGCACATTACGGTACACCGCCATATGTTTACCTCCTCCTGTCACTCATAAAAAGACAGAGTTCAATCCTTCAATATACATATAGGAATGAGGGCTTGGTTTTTGCATTTGAATTTCAAATTTTTTTAACTACTACAACGACGGTTTTATTTTTCGCGCTTTTTGTTCTTGTAGTTGTTTTTGTTTTGTTTTGTTTTTTCTTAGTGATTTATTACTTGGTAGGTGCTTATAAGGGGCTTGGAAGGGGCTTCATAGTGGTTAATATAAAAAGGAGCTGTTCCATTTGAATAGCTCCTTTAAAATCCTTATTACTTTTCCTTGTACCAATATAAACTATACAATTCATTTATTTCTGCATAGAGTTTAACATCTTCACTAAAAAGGCAGCTGCTTCACCACGAGTTGTTGTCCCTTTAGGATTAAACTCATTATTTCCAACACCAGTAACTACCTTTAAACTATATAATCGTTGAACATGCTGTTTGTATGTAATTAAATGTTGATCCCTAAATGGTAATGCGACTAATTCACCTGTAACACCTTTATACTGTAATGCGTTATCAATCATGATCGATGCTTCTTCGCGTGTGATAGATGCGTTAGGATCAAAAATCCCGCCGCCACGACCGTTAATAATTCCTGCACTTGCACTACGTTTAATACCGCTATGAAGGGATGGATGCGCTTTGTTCATATCTACAAATGACTTATTTCCTTCTGGTAGCTTTAGAGCATTTGAGATTAATGTCGCAAACTCAGCTCTCGTTACATTACGATAAGGCGCAAATACACCATTTCCTTCACCGTGCATAATTCCTAGGCTGTTCAGCTTACGAATATGCCCTTCAAACCATCCACCTGTAATATCATCTTTTGGTTTTTGCACTTCTTTATTTGGCACATTGTAGTTTATCTTAATCCAACTTGGGTTATAGAAAATCCACTCATCGTTACCTACTTTATACCAACCGTTTTTAACTGCTAACACTTTGTAACGATCTCCGTTTGAAGCTTTACGAACGATATGATGTTCAAGTCCTGCACCACTACGTACGTTTATACCATCACCATTCACTACAAGCTCCATATTAGGTTCAGCTGGATTATATTCATTTGAATCAAATAGCTCATTTCTTTCTTGTAAAGGCGAATCAATTTGTGCGTTAACATTTGCATACCATTGAATACCTTGTACGAAGCCAGTCCAATTCCCACGAGAAATTAAAATATCAGGACAGTTTTTTCCACTCCATTGTTGATGCCTATAAATGTGGTCCGCGCTAATTCCTTCTTTGTTCATTAAATAACCTGCAAGTCTCTTTGCATTCTCTAACGCTTTATTGTAATCTCCATCCTGGTTAACTGAAATTTCGATACCGATAGACTCTCTATTTCCTGAGCCATCGCCATCTCCTGCATGCCATCCATTTTCATTTGTTGGTAAGTGCTGATAAATTTGTTTATCATCCACTGTAAAATGCCAAGAAGCTGTTCGGAACGTACCTTCCGTTGCTTGTTTATACAAATATTTCGCATGATTTTCAGCATTCGCACCACGGGCTGTGTTTGCAGTCTCGTGAATTGTAATGTAGCGTGCTTTCATCGGATTAGCAGGGCGAATATCAGGATTTCCTGCTGGAACAATCCACTCTACAAATGGAGTACCTGCAAGTGTTCCATATTTCTTTGTAGTCATCGATGCACTATACTGAATAGCTCTTGGCTTTTCAACCGGCTTCATTTCACGAGTAGAGCCATCATTTCGACCGTCTACATTTTCAAATGCCTTTTCAATGTTTGAAATAGCTTCATCTTCTGCTACTTGACCTTTTTTAGCTTCCTTCATTTTATTTAGTTCTTCTGTTTCATCATGTTTATGCTTATATTCTTCTAGAAGTATTTTCTCATTCTCTGATACTTCCGTTTCGTTAATTTGCATGTGATCAGGAGTTTCTAGATTGAAATTAGAATAGCTTAATCCGTTCGTTCCATGTTCCCCTTGTGCGATACGAAGTTGATCCGTTTGAAGGTTTTTACTCTCTTCTGCTGATATTGCTAAAGGTGCGCTCCCTAACATTACTAAACTTGTTGATAGTGTGATTACTTGTTTTTTAATATTCATTGCTGTATGAAATACCTACACAGTTCGTGTAAGCATTCTAACCTCCCTTTATTTTCTCATTCGTGAAAGACTATGAATCTACTATGTATGTATAAAACTATGTTTATTCCACCCTTTTATAAATACTTTCCCCAGCAGGTGAATGATAGTTTCTATAAAATTCCTTAACAGACATTATTTTAAGACCAATTGCAATTGCCGTCAAAAGCACTTATCCACCTTACACCCTACTACTTCTCAAAAAATAGATTAGGATACCTTTTACTTATTTTTTCAATAAGAAGGAATTTTATGATGTTTCATAACTACTATGTATCTATTAATTAGATCCTGTTTTAATGTAATTTCCCTATTTGAAGACACTAACTTTTTCAATTTTTCGTTATAATATAGTTGTCATCTTTTTACATTGAAAGGAGTTTTTATATGAAAGAAATTGCTCATATTTTACTCACTAATATTGATACATTAAATGAAGAAGACCAAAAAATTGTAAAGAAACTAGTTAATAAGTTAAAATCTTTTGCTCATACACCACTAATTAAAAATCACTGCTTACGTATGAAACCTTTTATTGAATCTGAAGGAATAACTAGACTCGTTGCCAATACAGTACACTCTTACCAATTAGATTTAATGCCAAACAATCAATTTGCTATGTATGATGTGATTGGCTATTACTACAGCATAGCATTATTAACATGTTGTGTAGTATTTGAAAAAGGCGATTTCAAACACATCTACTCTGTATTAGAAAATGAAGTTACAAAAGAAAACGAAAAGAATGTTCTAGTATCAAAGCGTGGTGGGGAAAATTACTACGTTATGGCACGCATACTTAAATTTTTCAAGAAAGATGCTAAAGACATAGAAAGTTTATTTTCACAATTAATTATTCTAGATTAATTGTGCGATATCACTATATACGAAACAAGGAGGATGAGTATGCTACGAATAGAAAATATGGAAGATGATGAAGTTTTCCAATTTCTAGCTGGCACTTTCCATCAAGATACTTTCTACGAAGACGCACTTAAAGAATTATTAGAAGAGACACACAAGGAATATTTACAAGACGCGATCGTTTTTCTATCTGAATTTCTAAAAAGTGATTATAGTAGTGAAGAAAAACAAGCATACATACGATATTCAGCAGATGGGATATATTTTGAAGGGCTAGAAATAACACCGCTAGAATGGCTTGAAAACATAGTTGAACTATTAAAACAAACAGTACAAGTTTATTAGTTAAAGGGGATGAACTGATTGTTAGATACGATTGTTTACGATAAAGCGAAGTACCATTATCAAGGTGATTTTCCTGAGGACTTACCAATTGATCAAGCTTTTGTACATACTGGTATGTTTTTAGGCTGGATACTTGAACATAATTTATTTAGTGAAGAATTTGAAGAAGAGTCTCAAGACGAAATTAATCAGTTTAAACTTAGACAAATGACTGGCACAGAAATTTATATGAACTGGGATGGCGTTTTGGCAGACGACATGTTAAATGACGAAGGCAACCAATTCGCGATGTATTACTTTAATAATGATGAGGAATGGAAGTATATAAGTGATTACTCAGACGTTTTTATAGACGAAGAAACTCTCTACCACGTAAAAGATACTTGGGAAAACTATTTCAAATTAAAAGAAGTTATTGATAATAGCTATAATTTTTGGAAAGACAACTTACAAAAAAGATAATTAATAAAGTCGATTTCTTATCTCAATAAGGAATCGACTTTATTAATAGTAAACTTAAATATTTTTTCATTTTAGCTTTTATTACAAATTTCCTTTAACGTTTTCGACAATCTCGTTTATCGTATTTCGATCAAACTTATCACTAATTTCATATGGCTCACGATCTCCTACTAATTGTACGCCTACAATATCATTGCGACCTTTACCATATTGCACTTCAATAATAGATCCACGCTCTATTTGTTTCCAAACGAGACCTGCTTCATCTTTATTATCTAAAATAATACAATCCTCAATATTTTCATCAATTCCAATTAACTTATTGTCATCCATATATCCAACCTCGTATTGTTGACGTTCTTTCGCTTTGCCGCTTACTAATATACCTTTGCTTCCATACGAGTAATCCGTATAGTCCTTTTTCTCCGATTGTACCGCTTTCGGCTCTTTTTCTTCAGTTTTTTCAGCAGTTCCACAACCCGCAATAATACCAATTGGCATAACTGCAGTTAATATTACTCTCGTAAATTTCTTTATCATTTATAACCAACCTCACATATTTAACTTTACATTCCATTTATCCCCTTACCAAATAATAACATGATAATATCGAGAAAGAGCCAAAGGTACAATATTATTTTCATCCCAACAATCTATGTAAAAAGCTATACTTCTGTATTTCCTTCCCGTCTACTTTCATATAGTACCCTTACAATTATAGATAGCTAGACTTTCAAAATTACTAACTGAATTATCGATAAATTATAGAAAGTAGACATCCTACTCACATAAGATTTAAAATTAGAATGTATGGAAAACATGATAAAAAATATAGGCTAGTTGTTCGCAATTAAAATGGTCTTTACATGAAGAAAGGAAGTGCACAGCTTTGGATTTTAAAACCGTTATGCAGGAGCTTGAAGCCCTAGGCAAAGAACGAACGAAAAAAATATACATATCTAACGGTGCGCACGAGCCAGTTTTCGGCGTTGCTACAGGTGCTATGAAACCAATCGCTAAAAAAATAAAAGTAAACCAAGAGTTAGCTGAAGAACTTTATGTGACAGGCAACTACGATGCTATGTACTTTGCAGGTATTATTGCGGATCCAAAAGTTATGAATGAGTCTGATTTTGATCGCTGGATAGACGGAGCATATTTTTATATGTTGTCTGATTATGTCGTGGCAGTCACTTTATCAGAATCAAATATTGCACAAGATGTTGCTGATAAATGGATTGCAAGTGGAGACGAGCTACGAATGTCAGCGGGCTGGAGTTGCTACTGCTGGCTTTTAGGAAATCGCAAAGACAATGAGTTTTCTGAAAGTAAAATTTCCGATATGCTTGAAATGGTGAAAAAGACAATCCATGATTCGCCAGAACGAACTAAATCCGCTATGAATAATTTCCTAAACACTGTAGCAATTTCATATGTGCCACTACACGAAAAGGCAGTCGAGATTGCAAAAGAAGTTGGTATAGTTGAAGTAAAACGCGATAATAAAAAAAACAGTTTGCTAAATGCTTCCGAAAGTATTCAGAAAGAACTTGATAGAGGCAGACTTGGTTTCAAACGTAAGTATGTAAGATGTTAAAAAAGAAAAAGGTGGTATCAATCTTTCCTGATTGATACCACCTTTTTCTTTAACTACTGAACTCTCTTCTTAGAAAACATTCATTTACCTCTGGACAACTTATATGTTAGAAACTTCTTCATTTAATTTATAAACTCTATCTCTTTTCTCATCGCTTTTGACAAAAATAAGCTTTCCTTCTTTAACAAAATCTTCTAATACTAAGCATACTTGTCCATATGCTTTCGGCTTATTCGTTGTGAATCTTTCATCTGATATTTTGCCAGATCGTATTAATTGTTCACATAGCTCAAGTGCACTTATTTCTTCAAAATCCACTAATTCCAATATATCTTTTTGTAATGGCGATAAAGGTACTGGTATATCAGCTACCTCCACCTTTTCTGGTTTGTTTTCTTCTTCAAATAAATCTTCAAATGAAATTTGATTCATTACTTCTTTTCCTTTCTAACGATTGATTTGTATAACATGAACTGAATTCTATAGCGTAGTTATTATTATGTAGTACGTACCTTAATACATAAATGTCAAACTCATGTACATCGTTGCATATAGTATATTTCGATTATACCAAATATACGTTCTGTTTTCTATTACAGATTGGAAAGCAGCATGTTTTACTTAATATCCATTATCCAAATATTACATTTTCAGTTATATTATCAAAATTTTATCCATATTACGGAAATAAATGACAAATAATTATAATTTACATGTTATAATTACGATGCATGCATTTAGTTGTATTACATGCATATGTGTAATGAGTATATTTAATAAAGTTAAATGAAACTGGGGAGGCTTTCGCAAATGGGCAAGAAAACAAGCAAAGCTAAAAAATTTTTCGGATTCGTAATCACCGCAGCACTAGCAACTACAACGATGGTAGGTACAGTAAATGCACAAACAACTACGAATAGCTATAAGGTAACTAGCAATACGAACACTGTATTTACAGATGTACCAAAGGACCACTGGTCAAAAGATGCTATTGATTACTTAGCGGCAGCAGGGATTTATAAGGGATATGGAAATGGCAAATTTGGTTTTGGGGACAACATCACTAGAGGACAGGTAGCTTCTTTAGTCAATCGACATTTAGGTTTAATAGCAGACGATAAACAAGGAAATATGTTTAGTGATATTGCAAATCATATGTTTGAAAAAGATATTAAAGCCATTGCGCAAGCTGGAATAATGACAGGTGATGGAACAGGTACATTCCGTCCAGATGATGTATTAACTCGATATGAAATGGCAGTAATATTACAAAAAGCATTTCATTTAGAATCAAAAGAACAAGGAAAATTTAAAGACGTACCAAAAGGTCATTGGGCTTATGAAGCTGTAAATACACTGCGTAGTAACCGTATAGCACAAGGTGACGAGGCAGGTAATTTTAACGGAAACACATTTGTGAAGCGTGAGCAGTATGCACAATTTTTCTATAATGCAATAGCAAAAAACAGAGATCATAATTTCAACATCAATTCAAAAGAAGAACTGAAACAAATGTTAACAACTGCTTTAGAGAATGGGACGTTTGGTCCATTTAAATTAAATTCATTGGGTAAAGATCTATCTGATGTAAAAAAAGAATATGGAGTGCCTGATGTTTTGAAAAAAGCACCATGTACAGAATGTGACGCACCTAATACAGCGGTATACGGAGATTATAATATTGATATGTATCCTTCAGACGCTAGATATATATGGGTGAAAATGGATATCTCTATCAACGAATTAAAAGAGTGGTTTGGTGAACCAGATGGAGTCGGAGAGGATATGACTAGTGAAGGCTTTATATATAATCGAGAAAGCTATTCTCTTTATTTCAGCTTCTCTGATGGTTATATTCAACGCGCCGAAATATCTAAAATTGAACATCATTAATACGTTACAAGCAATATAAAATATAGAAAAAACCCTTCAAGGATACCCTTATTCTTGAAGGGTTTTATTTTGTTTCTAGCTATTTTACATCATACAAAGCTATGAAACTCCTACTGATTAAACTTTATTTTTCTTGATGCTCCGCATCCCATTCACTTAAATACGTTGCATATTCTAATTCATCTGGATCATCATGTAACATAGAAATAAACTCTAATTTATTTCCATCACAATCTAGAAAATATACGCTTGCAGCTGGCATCCACCTTTGAACAATTGGCTCTTCATTCCCTTTCCCCTGACTCCCTACTACCTCTATTCCCCGCTTCTCTAACCACAATTTAGCAGTCTTTAAAAACTCTAAATCTACACGAAAAGCGAAGTGTTTTATCTCAAAATCCTCATTACGATGTACTTCCCATAATCCAATCATTTGTTTTTTATTTTCTCCTATCCAAAAGAAAGCAACCCGCCTTTTCGATAGTTTTTTTGCTAATATTAAACCTAACTTATTTTGATAGAAATCTATCGCCTTTTCTAAATTTCTTACATGTAAATGCGTTTCATATATGCTTTGTATCATTATGATCCCCCTTCCCTACATTCCAATTTTTTAAAAATATTTTGTTTTTATAATACAAATAAACACATTTGAAATCATCCTACTTTTGTATAATTGTTCTTTCCTACAAAGGTATATATCTAGCTTTATCATTCATATACCAACGTCAAAATTCAATAAAAAAACACATTTACATTCTAGCAAATACATTCATAAATTTTTATAATGTAATAAAAGTAACATCTTAATAATAGAGGAGGAACCGTTCTGGATAAAACTAAAGTTATGGCTTATTTTAGTGTAACAGGTGAAATGTTCCCTGTTGAAGCAATTACCGAGGCCTTAAGTATCGAGCCGACACAAACTTATAAAAAAGGTGATGTTGTTGTAAGACGTGATAATCCGAATCTTGTATCTACCAAAACCCTATATAGAAAAGCTACGGATTGGACTTTAAGCACTGGCTATCAAGAATCATATGATATAAATGATCAGTTGCATGTTATTCTAAAATCCCTTGAAGGAAAAACAGAACAATTAAAACATCTCAAGAAGAAGTTTGGTTTAGAGTTTCTTTTTATGATAGTGATTCAAGTGGAGAATAACGAATCACCCGCAATGTATTTACAAAAAGAGATTATTGACTTTGCTAGTTTCATTCAAGCAGAAATTCATTTTGATCTATATATTTATTAAAAACAAAAACGCTATTGATATTGGAATCAATAGCGATTTTTTATGTGACTATATCTTTTATCTTGCTTGTACCTGAAAGCAAATTCTTTTTAAATAACTTATTACTTCAATTTCCCCTCAAAAACAATTTTTCTACCGCACGGTTCAACTTCTGTTTTGCCGTTTTTCTTCACTTCATGAAAAATTGGCTCTTCCATGCGACGAGACGGTGCATAGCCTTCTTGTTCCATACGTGCTAAGCAGTCTGTAATTGTTTCATTTTCGAGTACTTCAAATTTTTTCTTATTAGGTTGTTTTGTCATGCCCTAACCTACTTTCTATTTTTCTTGATGCGAATTGATTCTTCATGTAGATCATATATACCATTGCGAGAATTCCTATTATAATCATAACCGCAATGAAAAAGCTTGTATACTGTATTTTTTCTATAAATACGCCTCCTAATACAGGTCCCAGTATACTTCCTAAACTAAAGGCGATTCCAGATAATATATTACCCGCTGGTAGTAAATGTCTCGGTAATAAATCTGTCATAAATCCAAGTCCTAAAGAGAAGCAAGATCCAATGACCATACCCGCTAACAACATGCAGGCAAAGACGATCCAGTAATATTGATCAAATACGGCTGCCAGTAGGAAAATACCCGTACTTATGCTAAACGTCCACGTTAATATACGGTCCCTTCCGTATTTGTCACTCAATATACCAAGTGGAATTTGTGTAATAATGCCCCCAACTGCAAATGCTGGTAATAAGAAGGATACTTCTGAAACAGACCATCCTTTACGAAGCGCGTATACTGGTAAGTTACTATTTAACATTGCTTCGAGTACGCCATATGCAAGTGGCCCAAGTAACGCAATCCATCCTAATCCAACAACTTGTTTATAACGAGAAAATGATGATTCACTCTTCACTTCTCTTTCATCTTGCGCTGGGAATGCATTTTTCGTTGGCAGTAATAGGAGCCAACCTATTAAGCACAGTATAGTAGATATAATAAATGGCGTTGCAAGACCATACTGCACAGTGCTTGCTAAATACGGACCGACGGCAAAACCAATTCCGAAGAATACACCGTATATCGATACTTGTCTCCCTATTTTACTCGGGTCTGATGTTGTCGTAATCCATGTTTGTGTTCCGACATGCAGCATATGATCTCCGACTCCAACTAGAAATCTAAGGATAAACCATACCCAGAATGAAAAAGTTTGTGTAAAAAAGAATAATGAAATGATAACGAGAAACCCACCAATCACAATAATTGGCTTCATTCCGAACTTTTGCATCGGTTTTTCAAGAAACGGTGAAATAACTAATATCCCAATGTATAGTGCCGTCGCATGAATACCATTAATACTTGAACTAACCCCTTCTTGTTCAAAAATCATTGCAATGGCTGGTAAAAGCATACCTTGTGACAAACCTGAGATTGCTACAATCCCAACCATAATCCAAAAAGTAAAACGCATTGACATCCATTTCCCTCTCCTTCTCACGCTTTCCACCTTTCATTATAAACTGTTTCTTTAGATGCGTGTACGAATATTATCAATAAAAAAGAAGCTAAAAGAATGAACCTTTCAGCTTCTTAACCTTCCCAAACTTGTGCTTTCACATTGTTATGGAATTGCTTGAAATACGGATGTTTATAAAAAGCAGTTTCATATAAATAATGATGCGAATGAACAATTGGTGGCTGTTGTATTTGTAACGGAACTACGGCTGGTGAAACTTGCATATACAGCGGAGCTATCATCATTTTTGTATATACATGATGATTATATGGCGAATGCGCAATTAAGAGCGGATGATGCATGGATAATCTCCCCTTTTACCTACAATGTTATAGTATATGCAATACCTTTCATTTCGGGGATTATTTCTGTTCTAACCAATGCTCTACATGCTTTATAAATACATCTAAACAATCTATAAACGGTGAGTGTCCGCAATCTTCTAATATCTTCAACTCTGCATTTGGCAAATGTTTTGCTAATTCCTCACCGACTACTTGCGGTACGACGTAATCTCTGTCACCTTGTATGACGAGTGTTGGAGCTTTAATATGATGAATTTGTTTATTTCCCTCTACAACCCCGTTATGTTCATCCGAAATATTAAATGTAATGAGCGCATAATTCACATCTACGAAATTACGTTGCGTTAACATATCATCTAAATACTTTTCATAACGATCCGGTTCAGGTTGATTATGTGTATATATTAATAAGTTCCATACTGTGCGGTAATATAGTTTATTCATATTTTTTATCGCATCTAGCACTGGTGCAATTTGTACTGGATCTTGCGCGATTTCTTCTTTCGTTTTTAATAGACTCGTTACGATCGGTTGCCCGTTAATATCTTTTTTAAAGATTGGATAGCCCTTCATTCCTACTGATTCTACTAAAATTAACTTTTC
Organism: Bacillus sp. SH7-1; assembly: GCF_008042405.1. Lineage (NCBI taxonomy): Bacteria > Bacillati > Bacillota > Bacilli > Caryophanales > Bacillaceae > Bacillus > Bacillus sp. SH7-1. The sequence goes on along the minus strand of NZ_QNUD01000007.1, from coordinate 241,808 downwards.
GACAAACGTTGGATGATTCGCTGTAAATTGCATCGCAACACCACCGCCCATTGACCAGCCCATTAATGAAAATTTCTCTAATTTTAATTGATCGATAAATAGTTTTACATCTCTTGCAAAGTCTTGTAATGAATCTATCGATTGATTATATGTTGATTGACCAAATCCTCTTAAATCAAGAGCGTAAATATGGTATTGATCTTGCAGCTTTTCAATAACTAAATCCCAATGTTGTGACGATGTCATGTTCCCGTGAATGAGCACAAGAATTTCTGTATTTTGCCTTCCAACTTCCTGATACGCAATCGTTTCTCCGTTCGATAGTGAAACAAACTCCATTGTTGCAGGCTTAATCATCACAAGTTCCCCCATTCTTTTTAATAGAAAGAAAATTCTTTACTTACTTAAAGAATAACACGCAGAATGTATGTTCTCAACAAAAAAGCTATACGAATTTTTTACATAAATCAACATGTCTATTACTAGACAATTAAAATAAAAAAGTATATAGTTAGCTAGGTAACTAATTTGAAAGGATCTAACTATATGGACGAAAAACAACATTTTTTTCACATTGTCAGCCAGACTTCTCGCAAGTTTACGAAGAAATTTAATGAACGCGTATCTCCAACTGGGTTATTTAGTGCGCAGTGGGCTGTTATTTTCCGTATCAATCAAACTGGTTCTTGTACGCAAACAGAATTATGTCAGTATTTAAATGTTGAATCACCAACGATGACCCGTACGTTAACACGTATGGAAACGATGGGCTGGATTATTCGTACAGAAGGAAAAGATCGCCGTGAGAAGCTCATTTCGTTATCAGAAACAGCGATAAAAATGATTCCGGTATGGCAAGAAGAAGTTGATACTTTCGAAGAAAAGACGCTAGAAGGTATTAACGAAGATGATTTACATCAAGCATTTCAAGTATTACAACAAATTATTAAAAACTTAGATTAACTTGGAGGGATGACCATGCAAAGTGAGAAACTTTGGACGAAGGATTTCCTCGGAACTTGTTTTAGTAGTCTATTTCTCTTCTTAACATTTTATATGCTTATGACTACTTTACCTGTCTATGTAATAGACGGCCTAAAAGGAAAACCTGAGGAAATTGGTTTAGTTGCAACTGTTTTTCTTATTTCATCTGTTTTATGTCGACCATTTACAGGAAAATGGCTCGATGATTTAGGAAGAAAGAAAATATTATTTATTTCACTTTCATTATTTTTAGCCGCCACTGTTATGTATTTCGGTGCGCAAAGTTTATTTTTATTACTTGCCCTTCGCTTCTTACATGGTATTGGGTTCGGTATGGCAACAACTGCAACGGGTACGATTGTCACAGATGTTGCGCCAGCTCATAGACGCGGCGAAGCACTTGCCTATTTCGGCGTATTTATGAGTCTGCCGATGGTAATTGGTCCTTTTTTAGGTTTAACAATTATTTCTCATTTTTCATTTACAGTATTATTTATCGTTTGTTCCGTATTTTCATTGCTTGCATTTTTATTAGGACTACTTGTCAATATTCCGCATGAAGCACCAGTAAAGAAACACAAACAAGAAAAAATGAAATGGAAAGACTTACTTGAACCATCTTCTATTCCGATCGCTCTTACAGGATTTGTTTTAGCCTTTTCTTATAGTGGCATTTTATCCTTTATTCCTATTTATGCAAAAGAGCTCGGTTTAGCTGACATTGCAAGTTACTTCTTTATTTTATACGCACTTGTTGTTGTAATTTCTCGTCCATTTACAGGTAAGATTTTTGATCGCTTCGGTGAAAATGTACTTATTTACCCAGCTATCATTATTTTCACAATTGGGATGTTCATTTTAAGCCAAGCACAAACTTCATTTTGGTTCCTTGGTGCAGGTATGTTAATCGGTTTAGGCTACGGAACATTAATTCCTAGCTTCCAAACGATTGCAATTTCTGCCGCTCCAAACCATCGACGTGGTTCTGCGACAGCTACGTACTTCTCATTCTTTGATAGTGGTATTGGCTTTGGTTCTTTCATTTTAGGTATCGTCGCAGCAAAATCAAGTTATCATAATATGTATTTTATCGCAGCTATTATCGTTGCGTTCACTTTACTTTTATACTATGGATTACACGGACGAAAACAAAAATTCAAGAAACAGCGTACAGACGGACAAATATCCGCTTAACGTAAATAAGGAAAGTAAACTTATCCGTTTACTTTCCTTATTTTGTATTTCTTTTAATTGAAGCGTATACTTATAATAGAAATAAAAAGGAGGGACCGATATGAAACTTAAAAAATCTCCCCTACTCTTACTCATAATCACATTCATATTTGTAATTACAGGGCTCGGTTTTACATACTTCAAACACAATAAAACAATCCCATCGAAAAATAACGTGACGAAAAAAAATTGGCTAGATGATCCGTACTTACGCTGGTCGTACACACATATGAAAGAATTCACTTTAATTAACGAGGTAAATAATAACCCTAATCAAATTTCCCACTTCCCTACTGCATTGCAAAACTTAGACGATTTTGCTGTGGAACGTAGATTTGGAAATACAACTCCTCTAAAAAAACTTTTAGATGATAACAAAACGGATGCTTTCGTCGTTGTACATAATGGACAACTTGTATATGAACGATATTTCAATGGTTATAAAGAAAGTGAACCTCATGGTATGGCATCGTTAGCAAAGGTCTTTACCGGAGCAATTATACAATCTCTCGCTGAAGAAAAACGTATTGATTTAGCAAAAACAGCTGACACATATATAAAAGAATTAAAAAATACACCGTTCGGTAAAGCCTCGCTGCAACAATTAATGGACATGCAAGTGTCTGCAGAGTACCCTACTCACGGATACGAACATCCAGCGTTAGAAAATCAAGATGCACAACTATACTTAGCGAGCAACATTTTACCTCGAGGTAAAAACTACGACGGCCCGATGAAAATTTATGATATGTTACGAGAAGCAGAAGAAACTGCACCGCCTGGTTCCGATTTCTCTTACGATAACGGGTCAGCCGAAACACTCGCTTGGGTTATTCGGACAATCACTGGTAAATCATTAGCTGAAAATGTTAGCGAGCGAATTTGGTCTCAAATTGGTATGGAAGAAAACGCGTATTACGTTACAGATGAAACAAAAGTAGAACAAGCTAGCGCTGGTTTAAATGCAACTGCTAGAGATATGGCGAGATTCGGACAATTATTATTAAATAACGGGGAATATAACGGAAAACAAATTCTCCCTTCTTCTATTACTGAAGATATAAAAAATGTTCAAGAAGGCGAACTTGCAGTTGGCCCTGGAGCTTCCATTTCTTATCATAATCAATGGTGGATTCCGCACAATGAACAAGGTGCTTTTGAAGTGTTAGGTAGTTACGGACAAACACTTTACATCGATCCGAAAGCGAATATGGTAATTGTCCACTTCTCTTCTAACGCTACACCAAGTAATGAAATCCATTCCGTTTACTCTAATATGTATGTTGATATTGCACATCATTTAGAGAAGCTTCCACAGTAGTGGAAGCTTTTTTTATAACGTGAAACTTAGATCCATGAGGATGGACATCCCCCCCACTAATTATTAGCCCTCATTAATCAGTTATTTACGGGCAGCATAAAATCTTTACATTGTCGTAGCATACGAAATTTGTGTTTTATTGGTACTACTCCATCCCCATCAAACTAACAATAATCAAAAAATAGAGAACTAAATTGCACATCTATTTAGGCCTCTATTAGTTAGTTCTATTCAACAGCTGATCTAGTTTCTGGCTTATCTCTATTGTCTTAGGATCTGTAAATCCTTTTTCAAGGGCAGTAAATACCATGAGTCCTCTAATTTTTTCTATCTCTACTACCAATGATTCACATTGAAGACAACATATCTTAGTATGTTTTTTTAATAATAAGATTATCACCTAGCTAAAATTAGATTTATATATAAGTCATTTTAAATTACACCATAATTAATACTTGAACATTCCATGTAGGTTTGACGTCCCTATTAAATAGTTTTCAATACTAAAACCTTAAAACTTCGGACCGTATGGATCTTCATCTAGCCAAAGACCAAGTCTTGGAATAATGGATGTGAGAGAAACTGCGACTGCTCGTTTCATATGAATTTCTTTTTCTACTCCCTACAAATGGCGAAGCGCGGTTGTATATCCATCACGTTTACACTTTTCATGAAATTATGCCTCATTTCTAAGTTTTATGGAATATATAAAATTAAAAGCTTATAACTATGAATGATGAACTGGCTATAATCTATTGTTGTTTTAAGAGTACTATCTGAAAAAAGTGGTAAAAAAAGTGAATCACTTTTTCAATATCCCAATATTTTCAGCCATCATTTTTTCTCGGATATGATTCGGAATCGGATGAGCCTTCGGTTTTTCTTTAAACGATGTCCAAGCCCGAATTCCATATCCTTCCGCTACCATCTTTTCATTTTTAAAAAACATGTGGCTTATTTTGAACACTTTTCGGTGCATTTCCACGACTGAACTACGAACTATTACATAATCTTCAAAAAATAGTGGCTCTTAAACTGACAATCCGCTTCAAGAAGTGGAACACTAATTTTCTGTTCAACGTACAAAGTAGATGATGGAGATCCTATAACAGCTAAAAACTCATGTGTAGCATCGTCCATCCACTTATAAAAGTTAGGATAAAATACTATGCCCGCAGCATCAGTATCACCCCATCTTACTCTGAACTTGTAATCTACGATCATTTTCACCACCCCTTTTAAACTCAGAATATTACGATATCTAAAATCAGATATATCTGCATTTCTATAAAGTAGTTTATCGTTCTATTACAATCGTTCCCAAATGGATGCTATCCCTTGCCCCCCACCAATACAGACCGCTGAGGCTCCATACCTTTTGTTACGCCTTTTTAATTCATAAGCAAGAGAAAGTGTAATTCTTGTTCCACTAGCCGCAAGTGGATGACCTAGCGCAATCGCACCACCATTTACATTTCCTTTCTCAGGATCAAAACCTAGCTCTTTCTGGCATGCTAAATACTGCGCAGAAAAAGCTTCATTAATTTCAACTAAATCTAAATCTTCCACTCTTAATCCTGCTTTTTGTAAAGCATTTTGAATCGCTGGTACTGGTCCAATCCCCATGTATTGTGGATCAACACCAACCACATCCCAGGAAACTAATCTCGCAATAGGTCTCAGGCCTTTCTCTTCTGCATACTCGCTTGAAGTGACAATAACAGCTGCTGCACCATCGACCATCCCACTCGCGTTTCCAGCTGTCACAACACCATTTTCGATAAAGCGGGCTTTTAGTTTACCGAGCTTTTCCATACTCGTTTTCCGAACATGTTCATCTTCTTCAATCACTCTGCTCCCTTTTCTGTCCTGAACCGTTATCGGGAAGATTTCTTTCTTCAAATATCCTTTTTGCATAGCCGCCAGCGCCCGCTCATGACTTAATAATGCATGACTGTCGATCTCTTCACGAGTGATTCTATATTTTTCCGCTAAATTTTCCGCAGTAACAGCCATACTACATCCACCGTACGTATCATATAATCCATCCCACACCCAATCTTCTATAGTAGGCCCACCCAACGAGCTCCCCCATCTGAGTCCAGGAATCACGTGCGGGACCTGACTCATACTTTCCGTCCCTCCGGCCAATACCACTTTTGCTTCGCCAGTCATAATTAAGCGTGCGGCCGTTAAAATGGCTTCTACACCCGTTCCGCATAAGCGATTGATTGTCAATGCAGGAACATGGATGGGAAGTCCTGCCTTTAAACTAACATGGCGAGCGAGATAATGTGCATCTTTACTGGACTGTTGGACATTCCCAAATACGACTTGATCTATTTCTACTGGGTCAATTTTTGCTTTACAAATCGCTTCTCGGGCTGCTTCTGCTCCTAAATCTATTGCAGAAATCTCTCTAAATGTGCCTGAAATTTCCGTAAATGCAGTACGTGCTCCTTCTATCAATACGATGTTGCTCACTCTATTCATCCCTTCTTAAATTCAAACTATTTCACTTTTCATATAAATCTTCAGTTAATTTTGCTTTCATTTCAAAACGTGGTAGCGATTCTCCTGGAACGAGCTGAATATCAGCAGTAAAAAATAGTTTAGCTCGTAAAACAGATTCGATTTCTTTCTTCAATGCGCCTTTTTCATTTTCATTTAATCCTTCGAAATACTCCACCTTAATTGGAAGTGGTGCCTCTGCTAAAGGCGGTTTCTCTTTCAGTAAAATTCGAATTTCACCTGTTGTTTTCGGCCTAAAACTATTCACTACATCCTTAATCGCTGATGGGAAAACATTCACTCCACGAACAATTAACATATCGTCGGTTCTTCCAACACAGCGCAGACGGAAACTGCGTCGACCACACTTACATGGCGTTGTATCGACTTGAACTAAATCTCTTGTTCTAAATCGGACAAGCGGGACACATTCGCGGTCAATAGCTGTATAAACAAGTTCCCCCTCCATACGATCGCTATGTGTAACAACTTCTCCTGTTTCAGGATTAATTATCTCGCAAATGACGTAATCCGATCCGATGAAGTGCATACCATTTTGCTCTTGGCATTCACTAAACATCACAGGAGCCATATCAGCATTTCCCATCGCTTCCACGACTTTGCAGCCCCAATCCTGTTCAATTTTTTTACGAACTTCAGGTAATCCCCCGCCTGGCTCTCCACCGACAGACATGATTTTAATGCTTAACTCGGAAGGGTTCATGTTGTAATTTTTTCTTACAAATTCAGCTAAATGGGATGCATAAGATGGCGTACAGAACAACGCATCAGCTTTAAAGTCGATGATACTTCGTATAACTCGATCCGAAGCCCCTGTACCAATCGGAATAAAAGTGGCACCTAATCTTTCTATTCCATCCTTGAAAGAACTTCCAACAAAAAAGGATAGACCCATTGCGAAAACAACTTTACTTTCTTTTCTAATCCCATGAGTATATGCAGCTCTAGCTAGCATTTCAGTCCAAACATCATAATCATGTCTTGTTATTCCAACATAAGTCGGTCGGCCAGTCGTACCAGATGATGAATGCACACGAACAACTTCTTTCATATCGACAATGGCATGAGAACCTAGTGGCGGCAATACATTTTGGCTTTCTCTAATTTCATCCTTATAGGTAAACGGCAGTTTGGCTAAATCAGTTAACTCTTTAATATCGCTTCTTTCAATATTAAAATTTTGAAACTTGTTCTGATAAAATTTAGAGTTCCCAAAAATATAATCCATTTGTTTTTGAATTTTTCGAGATTGAATATCCTCTACGCAAATGTCAGGTTCTATAAATACTTCTGTTTTCTTTTCAGAAATCATTATTCTCATTCCCCTTTAACTGTAATTACTTCCATAATTATTTTTTGAATATTATCACAATTTTTCACCAGTTATAAACCGAATATTCTTCTATGTAGCAAATCATGTTTTTATTTTCAGAATATTAAATCATAAATATCCCTAACGTTTCCCAATAATAACGAAAAGATAACCTTTTTTCCTTCAAAAATAGGTTATCTTCTTGTATAAAACCGTTTCCACGACCTAATCTTTCTTCGTCTCTTTATATCGCAACAAATTAACGCAGTGAATATTTAAAGATACAATACAAAAAACTTTCTAATTGTTAGAAAGTTTTTCACTTATTCTTCATTAATTTTTACTGTTTAAAAGTGTTTCCAATTCCCTCGTGGCTTCTATCACTTTTTTTACATACGTATTAACAGAAGATGGCCGAATGCGTTGCTCAGGGCCAATTAATTCAATAGCAGCTATAATGTCTCCGTTCTTGTTTTTTACGGGGGCAGCAATTGATGTTAATCCAGAGGAAAAGTTGTTATAACTAATTGTGTACCCCTTTTCTTGAACTTGCAATAACTCCGTTAAATCATATTGAAGCTTATCTATTGTATTAAGTGTTGCTTCCATCGAAATAATTGCCTCTATTTCTTCTTTCGATTTAGTGGAAATTAACACTTTTCCTGCGCTTGTACTTAAGAGAGGCTGAGATTTCCCTACATATGTCAATCCGTCATACATAGGACGATCAGAATCTACTGTATTAACATAAAAAGTTTGATTATTATATAAAATGCAGAGTGAGGATGCCTCATTCACCTTTTTAGTTAGTGAATATAAAATTGAAATAGATGCATTATATAGGACTAAATCTTTTATTAATACTGATTCTAATGCGCGTATAGAAACACCAAGACGATATTTATTATTGATATTATCTTTAGCAATGAATCCTTCTTTTTTTAAAGTGGACAACAATCGATGAGCTGTACTATCAGCGATCGAAAGTCGCTCTGCAATCTCTTTCACACTAAAATCTGGTTCTTCAATACTAAATACATCCAATATACGTAATGCATTTTCAAGTGATGAAAAGCTACTTCGTTTCATAACCTTTCCTTATTTCTTGTTATATAATTATATTAATATATAAATCCAAGACTTTTCGAAATCTCTTTTCCTGCTTTCACCACACCTTCTACAACATGTGGGAGGTCTATCCGGTTACTAGGCCCCGTAATACTGATCGACGCGACGACAGATTCATTATAATCGTAGATAGGAGCTGCAATACTGGTTATGCCTTCACTAAATTCATCTATACAAACTGCATATCCTTGCTTTTTGATTTGACTAAGATGACTCTTTAATTCTTTTACATTCCTAACTGTTTTTGAACTAAATTGATGAAATTGTTGCAGTTCAATCTTTTTAATGACTTCTTCCTGTTCTGTTTGTTCTTTAAAAGCTAATAAAACTTTCCCACATCCAGTGCAGTATGCTGGATTATTCTTTCCAATGTGAGAAGATAATCTAACTGGATGTAAGCCTTCTATTTTTTCCAAATATATAGTTTCTGTTCCTTCTAAAACTCCAATATGAACAGCTTCGCCAAAATCGATAACTAATTTATTTAAAGTCGGCCGAGCTTCTTGATGAATTTCCATTGTTGTTTTGACAATACCCGATAATTTTAAAATTGACAGGCTAAGTCTATATTTTTTAGTTCTTGAACCTCTCTCCAAATACCCGTATTTTTCCAATACCTTCAAAAGACGCTTAGTAGTACTAATACTCATAGATTTTTTTTGAGCAATCTCCGACAATGTCCATTCACGTTTTTCTACGGTGAACAAACGTAAGATTTGCATAGCGTTTTGCACAGTCTGGATTGTATAATCTCTATTAATCTCATTCACCCCTTTATATTCTCTACCATTTTGTAATACATATTACCTCTTTATATCGTATTTTAACAATTTTCAATCATTAAAATATATCTTTTCAATAGCATAACAAAAAGGAGAATTCAAATGTCTATTTATTTTATCCGTTTAATCTTACGCTCAAGCTAGATCAATATTTAGATAGATAAACTCCTTATTATCAATACAAATTCAAAGTAAAAGCAGTATTTTAACTGTCACCAATTGATAGTTTAAAACACGATTCATTTTTCTGTTTTTTTTTAAAATAATATAAATTATCACATAGCAGAATTTTATTATTTATATACGACAAAATCCCATGTTACTATCAGTCCAATCATTAAAAAGGAGGAATTTATTTGAACTTACAAATGGGAAATTAAAGAAACAGGTCCAAAAGAACGGAATGAACAGTGTATGAAGCAGATCGATTATGTTTTTTCAGAAATCTAATTTTAACGAATAGTCATTTTCTACACAAAGAATTCGTAGATTAGATCTTAAATATTTGGCAGACCTAAAAATATTAGCGTTTACAACTGAAAATTATACGCAAAAGCCAAAACATGTCCTCCTACTAATAAAAGTATCTTTCACAGCAGAAATCTTGTTCGTTCTTCATGGGACTTTATCCGAATTTAAGATGAAGGCTGAACTGACTGAAAATGCTCTCTGGTTTGTGATTGAAGAAGAGGTGTCAAATCTATAAGTATTTTTACCAAAGCAATTTACTAAATACTGTAGAGCCTAAAGGTATTTCGTTATTTTAGGAGGGATTTATAAGTATGAATTCAATGAATCAATCAATTGAAAGTACAACAATCAAAAAAACAATGATACGCATTTTACCATTTACGTTTATATGCTATGTCGTTGCTTATTTGGATCGTGTGAATTTAGGCTTTGCAGCTTTGGAAATGAATGCAAGCCTGGAATTATCCGCAGAAGTTTTTGGGTTATTATCAGGTATTTTCTTTCTTGGATATTTCCTGTTTGAAATACCTAGCAACTTGATTATGCACAAAATTGGTGCAAAAATTTGGATTGCTAGAATTATGATTTCTTGGGGGATCATTGTAGCTTTAACAGCATTTGTACAATCAGCCACTCATTTGTACATTGCTCGTTTTTTACTTGGAATTGCTGAGGCAGGCTTTTTCCCAGGAGTTATTTTATATTTCACATATTGGTTTCGGAATAAAGAAAGAGGACGCGCTTCCGCTTCTCTAGTTATGGCTTTGCCGATTGGTACGATTATAGGAGCCCCCTTATCAACCTGGATTATGGACAACATTGCATGGTATGGGATATCTGGTTGGAGATGGATGTTTATCCTCGAGGGGATCCCAGCCGTTATTTTAGGAGTTGTCACGCTGTTTTACTTAAATAATGCTCCCAAAGACGCTAAATGGTTAAATGAGACAGAAAAGAATTGGCTAGAAAATGAATTAGATAGAGAAAGAAGTCAAAGCATTGCAGTAAATAAAGCGTCAAAATTAGAAATGTTTAAAGACACGAAGGTATGGAAATTAGCTTTTATTTATTTTGCTAATTATACAGCAATGTACGCTCTTAGTTTTTGGCTGCCAAGTATCATTAAATCATTTGCTACTAGTTCAAATAATATGGAAATTGGCTGGTTAACAATTATACCTGCACTAATCGGAATCCCTTCCATGTTACTCTTTGGATGGAGTTCTGATAAAAAAAATGAGCATAAAAAGCATTTGATTGCAAGCTTCCTCATTGCAGCTTCAGGCTTTATTATGTGTGGATTTGCTGGTAACGCATTAACAATGATCGTATTAATCGCTTTCGCAGCAATTGGACTATATGGATTTGTAGGCGCCTTTTTCTCATTTATGACTCTGTTTTTCACGGAATCAACCGCACCAGCCGGCATTGCAACGGTTAATGCATTTGCAAGTTTAGGTGGTTTTTTGGGTCCTATGATTTTCGGGAAATTATCAGTTTCAAATGGGATGTTCGTGATTGGTATATTAGCGATTTTCGCTTGTATGGTCATCCTATCCCTCAGACAAAAAGAATTAAGTATTGTACATGGAAAGGTTCCTGTGGATAAAAATACCATCGATCGGTAAATCAAATGATATTGGCGGTTGTACTAAGTATTTTAACCAATACCGATGAAAGACCTGTATTATCAATGAAAAGCTGGTTAGTTGCGGCGAGTGTTGCCGGAATTACAGAGTGGATTATGGTAACGAAATATGACATGGGTATGATGGGTTCCGCCTGGGCAAACACCATTGTACAACCTACCCCTGTTTTACTAATTACTTTTGGTTCGGTAAAACAAAGCTTAAACCCAAAATAAAAGATATAATGATTAATCTTAAGACAATTGGTGAATTCGCTTGGACAGGCTTTGCATCTTTTTCGAGTTAGCTCATGATGTTTTTTTCTATTATTTTCTTTAATAATTTACTGCAAAGCTACGGTGGTAGAATGCACGTTGCAGCTTTCAAACCGTGCAGCACTCGATCACATATTCCCAGAGCGTCCTGTTATTCTATTACAAATAAAAAGTCATTATATCTAGGTAAACAGCAAAGCACTTGAGATTGCGGGTATTAATAGATATACAGATAATCCACCCTACGTGATCATTGTAATGGAGAATCAACAGGTGTTTTGTATGAGACAACGATTGTGTTAGTATCAAATCAGGCATTCAATTTTTCAAAGGAACGTCGTATGAAAATGATGAAAAAGTTTCTCGAACAGGCAGCTTCGCTAGGTGTGACGTCAGTTAACGATTTATATAGATCGCCTGCTATGGAAAAATTACTGGATTTCGAATTGTTTAGTCATCTCGATAAAAGCGGAGAATTAACTGCGCGGATTCATCTTTCCCCTCTCTTAAATGATGATATAGAACGTGCGAAACAATTGCGTGATACTTATGCATCAGGCAAGCGTCGAGTCTCCGGGTTGAAACAGTTTGCTGATGGAGTAATAACCGGCTATACCGCGTATTTAGTTGAACCATATTCAGATAAACCAGAAACCTTTGGGGAAACAGCTGTTTCTCCAAAGACAATTAAAAAATGGATAGTAGAGGCTGATCGAGAAGGCTTTTAAATCCGTATTCATGCGATTGGTGATGGAGCAATCGTTTTTCAAAATGATTTAGCATGCGAGAATGTCCCCTTTTCATTAGATACTTATTAAGTTTTGAAAAAGCTAAATAATAAATATAACTATATAGTGAGAATGACAACAAAACTATTTAATTTTAAAAGCTCAAATCAGTATAACTCCGTTCTAAATTTAGGACGGGGTTATACTGATAGATGTTTCATTTAATTATTTTTTAAAATATTCAATATAAAAAATACTTTCTATTAGGGATTACAATACAATTACAGAAAAATTGTACGTTAAGGAACTGATTCAAATATTTCTGAGTTGTATTTAAACGTAAAATATTATCGAAATGCTATTTTCTTTATCGTATAAACTAGGATTAAATTGAAACTTTAATATTATTGTTATTGTAATTGTTATTGTTGACTGTTATATATTTAGACCAGAATACCGTTATGCAAAATCCAATAATAAGTATTACTCCTGCAAAGATATAAGGTAAATTAACATTTACATTAAGTAAAACACCTCCCGTTGCTGGACCTACTATATTTCCGAGACTTGTATAAGTAGAATTCATCCCCCCAGCAAACCCTTGATTTTCTCCAGCTATTTTAGATAGTAGTGTAGTAATTGCTGGTCGAAGTAAGTCACATGCCAAAAAAGTGACAAATGTTACAATCATGATGCCCCCATAATGACTAGTAAATGTAGACACGAATATAAATATAGCGGCTATGAATAAGCTACCTTGAATGATTCTTTTTTCACCAAATCTTTTTACTAGTTTATCGAAGAACAAGATTTGTGCTATTACTCCTAATATGGCGCTTATTGAAATAATCGTTGATATATCCTTAGGTGTAAAACCGAACTTTTTATCAACTACAAAGCTAAACATATGTTCATAAGCTGATAAACCACATCCTAAAACAAAAACAAGTACCAATGGGATAAAATATACAGGGTGAAAAGATTGTTTCATTTCATTAACAAAACTAATTTGTGTTTTGTTATCTCGCATTTTAATACGTTGTTCTTTAGATACAGGTTCTTTTAAAATAAATACTGAAAAACACGCAGCGATACCAGAAATTACTGCTGCAAAAAAGAATGGTGCACGTATGCCAAAATCAGATATAAAACCGCCAATACCAGGACCGATGATGAATCCTGTACTGATTGCTGCCGATAGGTATCCTAATGCTTTTGCCCTGTTTTCTAACGAAGTTGTATCAGCAATAAAAGCAGTAACTGCCGGCATCATACATGCAGCACTAATCCCCCCTAATGCTCTAGAAAGAAATAATACCCATATTTGATTTCCAAATCCAAATAAAAACTCAGAAAAGGAAAAAATGATTAACCCTATTATGATCATTTTTTTTCGACCAAATATATCTACCCATATTCCAGAAATAGGAGATATTAATAGTTGGAAAAATGCAAAAGTAGCAATTAAATACCCCATAATATCAGTTCCTAATTGTAATGTTTTCATATATGTTGGCATTATGGGGACAACAAGACCAATCCCTAAAAACACGATAAATAAATTAAATAATACTAAAGCTAAAGATAATTTTTTTCTATTGTATATATCCATATATTTTTCCTCATTCCCTAATTAATCAAATATAAAGAGGCCTTTTTATATAATCATTAATTAGTATAAACCTTAAAGTAACTTCAAAGTCTATAGGATACAGCTAATAAAATAAAATTTTTTCCCATACTACATATCAAAATGCAGCATGAAATATCATTTACGGAACTTTTTTAACTTAAAAACCCCTCAGCATACGGTATTCACGTTTTATTGGTGCTATCCCATCGCTATCAAGCTAAGCTCATACAACGCCAATTATAGTAGAGGTTGCTTCTTCTTTCTAAAGGCTAAGTGTAGAAATTTTAAAGATTTGCATACTAAATAAACCCTAAAGGTTTATTTTTTTGAATTAAGCCACTTGATTATTCAACATTGAACACTCAATCTGTTGTGTTGAAACATCAATATATCTAAAAAAGGAGCTCTCTTGATAAAGAGAGCTCCTTTTTTTATTTCTTCTTCTTTTCTGTCGGTTGACTTTGTTTAGCGAAATTAGATGAATCATCGAAATTTGGTTGCTTTTTACCAGCATTATTACTTCTACCTTTTCCCATATGTAATACACCTCCCCTCATCCTTACTATTCCCAATAAAAAAATCCTCTTGCATCCAGAAGTTTTTTTATTGTCCCTTATTCATAAGGCACCACTGTTCTCGTAGTACTTCCAACACTTTCAGTTAGAGAAGCTTCCACAGTAGTGGAAGCTTTTCATTGTTGGGGTGTTTTATTTAAACCCACTACCCTCATCACGTTTATTCATAATGAAACTTTTTATTAGCAATCCAATAATACGTTACGAAGAGTGTCAATAAAATCCACACTATAGTTAGTAATCCAGTAATTATTGCGTTTGAATTTACTCCCCCCGTAACTAACGTTTCCATTGCATACTTACTCATACTGGCTGGATTAAGCAGATCCATTATTGGATTCAAACCGACGATTACTCTACAGGCTAACAGGAAAACAATTGAAATTAATGCAATCATACCTTGACTGTGAAAAATAGCACTTATCATTGTTGTGAAAGATACGATAAAAAAAACCCAAATTAGATAAAATAGTAATCCAGTAATTAGGTGTGCAAATGGAACGGCAGTAAAAAGAAAATTTACATATAGATAAGAAGTTACGTATCCAATTGTTACACTAAACGCTACCATTAAATAGTTTGACACTATTTTCCCACCTACATATGAAGTAACAGTAACGGGTCTTGTTAAAATAAAAGCCAACATACCATTTGCTTTATCTGTTTGAATAGTACCCATCATAGAAATCACTAGAATCATAAGTCCAAGCTGATCAAACTGAGATCCCAAAGTACTCGCTAATACTTCACTCCCTTGTTGCGCTGCCATATTCGGATCAATAGTAATTCCCTGTCCTCCACCTAACGCTTCTAAAATTGATGGCAAATAATGAGTTACTATCGGTTGTGTTGCGCCTAAAAATATAAAAACAATTGGTAGCCAAATAATCTTAAAATCACGTAACATTTGAACACATTCTTTTTTTATCAATACAATTGAGTTATTCATTTTTGCACCACCAATTTCAAGAAAATTTCTTCTAAAGTATCGTTGCTCATTTCAAATTTAACGATGTCCACTTTATGTTCGAGTGCATTTTGCAGTAACATATTTTTGTTTATTTCGATACTTTCAACCTTCACTTTGATTTTAAGCCCAACTACTTCTACGTCCTTCACATACGGTAATTTTTTTACAACTTCAATCCACTTTTGATCTTTAGTTGTTATTTCAATAATCAATTTATTTTCACTATTACGGTGTAAAAGTTCCGTAATCGTTGTGTCTTCTATTTTTGTTCCATCTTTTATAATGACAAATCGTTCACAGATTTCTTCTGCATCGCTTAAGATGTGGGTTGATAATAAAATCGTTGTATCTTTTTTTATTTCTTCAATCAGATTTAATACTTCCCGCCGGCCGATCGGATCTAATGCGGATACCGGTTCATCCATGACAATAAGCGAAGGTTTATGCAATAATGCTTGCGCAATGCCAAGTCGTTGTTTCATTCCACCAGAAAATGTACTAACCTTTGCATTTTCTTCGCCCCTTAGTCCAACTTTCTCCAACATTTTTGGAATCGACTTTGACAATTCTTCTTTTTTCAATCCCGAAAGTTGGCCCATAAACGTAAGCGTTTCTCTCGCTGTCATCCAATGAAAAAAATTAGGATATTGAGGTAAATAACCAATTTCACTTTTCATTTTTGATATTTTTATTCCATTCAATAAAACTTCACCAACAGTTGGATGAATAATATCCGAAATTACTTTTATTAATGTGGATTTCCCTGCTCCGTTTGGTCCAATTAATCCAACGCATTCCCCCGCTTGCAATTCCATCGAGAAATTATTGACCGCAGTTTTTCCTTTAAATGATTTTGTTACATTTTTAATCTCTAATTTCATAATTTCTCACTGTCCTTTCTCCCTATAACAAAGTACAAAATAGGTCCCAATATATTAACGAAAAGAATAATGAACGTCCATACAATTACATTTTTTCTTGTTTTCCTATTTCGATATAAATCAATGAATGCAATGAAAACTAAAAGTGCCCCTACTGCAATAACTGGTAATATAATGGGTAGAAAAGCCATAATATCAATGTCTTTAAGATCATTCAATCCATAATGTATTTTCATTATTACCACTCCTTTCTAACTTCATTATCATTATTGATAATGATAAAATAAAAACGGATGGATTGCAATCATTATTCTCATTATTTATAATGAGAATAAAAAAACAATACATAAGGTGATATAATGAGTAATAAAGTTGAAATTTTAATGCATCCGGTAAGAATGAAAATTTGCCAAGTGTTAATGAGAAATAAGGAAGATGGGCTAACACCATTAGAAATGGTAAAAATCATTAAAAATGTACCACAAGCCACACTATATAGACAGCTACAAACTATGGTTGATTCTGGTATCGTCCATGTAATTAAAGAAAAAAAGGTGAAATCTGTTTCTGAAAAATATTATGCAATCAATGAAGAAGATGCAAAAATTGAAGGAAGTGAATGGAAAGGATTATCTGATGATGAAAAGTTAAACTACATTTCCTATTATCAATTGTCACTTATGACACAATATCAAAGTTACCTTAAGAAATTAGAGGAACAAAACAGTCAAGAAGATACTGCTACTTTTTCTGTAGTAGAATTAAAGCTAGATGAAGAACACTTTGGAAAATTCCAAAGCGAACTTAACGAATTAATGATTAAATACTACAATAGCCAAAATAAAGATGAAATAGTGGCTCCGGTTCGGACCATCGCTATTACAATTATTCCAGAAACGTGAACTCACTCAATATACATCATACAAGCCGATGCTTCCTTCCCATCAGAAACATCGGCTATCTTCATTTCGAAAATTGTTTTAGCCTTTACTGTATGGCTCGCGAAAAAACTTATCTAGGAGCTGAAATATTGTAAAATCTAGTATTAGAATGCGCTTAAAGATCCTGTCTTTCTTGTATTAAATAAACTCTTTTCTTTCTTTTCTCGTGTTAGTCTCATACGATCCACACTCTCTCCAAACACTTTTTAAAAAGAAGCATGGGTAAAAATTAGGGATCCACCAAGACATATCAAAATCTAAACGGATTGTCCAAAATGCTAGAGCTTGTAACCCTGAGCAAAAAGTTAAAATTAATGATAAAAACGCAAAGTGGCTCCAAATATGTATTTGTTTAGAATACATATACAAACTTAAAAGTCCCGTTAAAGAGATTAACAAATCCAAGGGTAAAAAAGACCAGTTCCATGCTACTAAAATAGGGTCTTCATAATCTTTAAACAAATATTCTTGCGGAATTATATGAAAAATTGTTATGAGCCAATATACACATGCCCATCAACTTAAGAATTCAGGATTACCCCAAAACCAAAAAATAAGCAATTTTGTTACAAGCTAGCACAAAAATTCGTTTTTGGGTTACTAAAAAATTTCAGTTTGATAACTATGTGGTGAGGGGCTACCCCCAGCATTTCGGAGCCCCTCACGCCAAGCAAAAAATACAATAAGTCGCAATTCAATGTATCTAGAAATTTATGAAAATGCTTTCCAGATTGCTTAACTGGAGGGCTTTTTTAATTCTCATGATTCTCGATATAGAAAATCAATAAATAGTATCTACTTAACATTAGCTCCCGTTATCAGTAATTGGATAACTACTTAAAACCGAAAAGGAATTTGCCAATTTTTTTGCAAAACTCAATGGTGGTTCAATAGATTGGATATGAATATACATAATCAATGGTTTCATATATAACCAATGATTATGTAAGGCGCTAACAATAATCCCTTGTTGAACAATTGATTGCATAAATAAAGGAACTTCTTCTTGTAAAATAGCGATTTCTCCAAAGTTCAACGCATTGCCATTTTGATCTAACGATTCAAAAGATATCCCAACCGGTATCACTGAGGTGCTTGGTCGTCCTTGAACCAGCACTTTAATATTACGACGCAAGGAGACAGAACAAACACCCTGATTTATGTTGCTTTTTCCATTAAGAATTTTAGCAAATTGTTCACAAAGAAAATTAAGGTTGTTCATAAATCTTATACCCCTTTCTTATCAGATAAAAGTTACTATATAAGTATTAATACTCGTCCATTAGCTTTTATATAAGTAATTTAAGTAACTCTTATTTAGATAATAAGAAAACAATGCATATCATATTCACTTCTCATTTAATTTAAAAACACCAAAAATATATTTTTAGGATGTTCTTAAAATATTAATACTTGTCGATACATGATTGTTTTTCCTCAAAGAAATCATTAGTTAAAAAAGTTATGATTTTCTGGACAGGTAAGAGTGATACAGGATCTTGTAGGTAGAAAACATATCCCAGTAATTCAAATCAGTTCATATTATCCAGTTATTACTCTTTAAGGGAATCCAATCTCTTTTTGATAATTCATATTTTATTTGCTTTCAAAAAATATACTCTGTATCAAAACATTCAACATCATTATATTTCCTCTTACATTCATGTCTCTTTTTATTTCTTGAGAAACTTGACAACAGAACCGAGATTAATTCATCTACACGAACTATTTAATGCCATTGAATCTAATAAATTCTTTTACAATGATACATACTATCCTTATATAAATCGTTATAATACGAACATGCAATCTTAAGAGGAGGAGCTACTTATGTCTGAACATATAGAGATTATTTTGAGAACACTGTTATCTTTCTCGATTTTATTTATCGGAGCTAAAATATTGGGAAAGCAGATTATCGCTGAAATGAATACCTTTGATTTTATTGGTGCTATCTCTATCGGAAGTATTATTGCAAATTTAGCATTTAATTTAAATGTAAAAACTCATCATACAGTTATAGCTTTTCTTATTTTAGTATTTGTCATTTTAATGGTTAGCTATATATCCATGAAAAGTCGGATAGGCAGAAAAGTATTTGCTGGAAATCCAACAGTCATTATGGAAAACGGAAAAATTTTAGAAAATAATATGCGGAAAATGCGCTATTCTCTAGATTATTTAAACCAACAATTAAGAGAGAATGGTATTTTTAACATTGAAGAAGTTCTTTATGTCGTAGTTGAAACAAATGGTAAAATATCTATTTTGAAAAAACCTGAATATCGTACTGTTACAAAACAAGATTTAAATATACCAACAAAAAAAGAGTGTAAACTCCCCATCGAGCTAATTATGGATGGAGAAATTATGACAGAAAACCAAAGGCAAAACAATCAGACGGAGTTAGAATTACAATGTGAGCTAAAAAAACGTAACCTTAGCTACAAAGATGTTACGTATGCTGTACTTGCAGCAAATGGAAACATTTATATTGACACATATAAAGATAATATTACTTCTCCAATGGACCAAGAATAGGCTATTTCTTAAAAACACAGGTGAACATATATTAGCCTATCTCGAAGTAATAAAACCTCTCCATAACAAAAATTCTATGCAGTATTGACTACTGATAATGATGCGTTATGTTAACTTAATATGTATAAAATATACATAATGTTTTTGTGTAACTACTCTGATACTATAAACTTAGAACAAAGAAATTGGGGGAAGTAATTTGAACCAAGATAAATCGATGAAAGCAATAGAGAATTTATCTATCATACAAAAACTAAAAAAATGGGCTAAAAACTTAAAAAAACAACTTTTTGCACTTTATTTTGCATATCGAGATGAAAGAGTTCCTTGGTATGCAAAATTATTTACAATGCTGGTTGTTGCGTATGCTTTTAGCCCTATTGATCTAATCCCAGATTTCATTCCAATTTTGGGGTATCTTGATGATGTAATTCTTGTACCATTGGGTGTTTCCTTGGCATTAAAACTAATTCCTAAAGAAGTGTTGGAGGACTGTAAAAGAAAAGTAGAAGAAAGACAAACAACAGGTAAACCTAAAAATTGGATAACAGGTGCTATTTTCATTGTTATTTGGATTCTTGTTTTTGTATGGGTTGGAAAACTTGTCTTATCATATATGAATTATTGATACTTCCGCTTTCCGGGCTTATTTTATTTTTGGCTTAGCGTGGTTTTTTCCAAAATGCTGGCGATACCCCATTGCCAGCAACCTAAGCTTTTGAGATACCCCCATACCGAAATTTTCACCTTTTTACAGTTATTTATGAGAATTCAGCTCATTTTTTCGTTTTGGGGAACAATCAATTTCTTAAGTTGATGGGTATGTGATAATGCATCCATTTGAACAAATTTTCCTTTTCCATACCGATCACACACCTTTTGTAGAGTAATAGTATCAGCATATCCCAGTTTAAGAGGTTACTCACGAAATATTTAGAATTTTTTTGCGATAATCCTCCGAAATGTAATACGGACTTTAAATATTTTCATTTATAATTCTCTATTTGTCTATACTTTTCATACCGCTGTTGTATAAGCTCTTCCGCGGATAATAGTATCAATTTTTTCAGAGATGATTCGATTACAGATTCAATCACTTTTGCCTGTGATTTTATATCATTTTGTGCTCCATCTTTAATTTCAGGAATGATTTCATCAATAATTCCTAAATGTTTTAAATCTTTTGCTGAAATTTTCATATGTTCAGCAGCTTCTGGAGCATACTTAGCGTCCTTCCATAGGATAGATGCTGCTCCTTCTGGCGAAATTACCGAGTACCATGAATACTCTAACATATGGATATGGTTACCGACACTAATGCCAAGAGCTCCACCACTTGATGCCTCTCCAATTACAATACAAACAATTGGCACTTTAAGTGTAGCCATTTCAAATAGATTTCGAGCTATCGCTTCAGAAATTCCACGTTCTTCAGACCCTTTCCCTGGATAGGCGCCTATTGTATCAATAAATGTAATAATAGGGCGATTAAATTTATCAGCTTGTTTCATAAGTCTTAGCGCTTTTCTATAACCTTCTGGATGTGCCATTCCAAAATTTCTTTCTATATTTTCCTTTGTATTTCTACCTCTTTGATGACCAATAACCGTAACGGGCATCCCTTTAAATTTTGCAATACCACCTATCATTGCTTTATCATCACCATATAATCGATCACCATGAAGTTCGAGAAAGTTTGTAAATAATAAAGGTATATAGTCCAATGTCGTGGGCCGGTTACGTAGCCTTGCAATTTGAACTCGTTGAAAAGGTGTAATATTAGAATAAATTTTATCCTGCATTTTATTTAAACGTTTTTCTAATACATGAATTTCTGGCGATAAATCTACATTATTTTCTTTC
Organism: Bacillus sp. SH7-1; assembly: GCF_008042405.1. NCBI lineage: Bacteria > Bacillati > Bacillota > Bacilli > Caryophanales > Bacillaceae > Bacillus > Bacillus sp. SH7-1. The sequence continues at coordinate 220,010 of NZ_QNUD01000007.1, read as the reverse complement.
ATAATTTTCTTTAATTCATCAAATTTCTCTTTTAATTCAATAATAGGACGTTCAAAATCCAAACTCATTTTACCCTCCAAATGTTATGATTTACCTCACTCTAATCAAAAGGCTTAGAAATAGAATCAATAAATAATTCAAAACCATCCACAACTATTTTTTGTTCTGATTCTGATAAATTATTGAGAATACTTTGATAAAATGTAATGGATTGCTCTCTTAAGCAATTAACAGTTATGTGACCTTTTTCTGTGAGGTGCAGAAAAAGTTCTCTTCTATTTTTTTCATTTACTTCACGATAAATAAGCCCCTTTTTTACTAACTTATCTACCAATCTACTTACAGTTGAAGTCTCTAATCTAAGTTTATTGGATAGTTGCCAAACAGTTAATTTTTCCACCTCTAGTTCCTCTAACGCCATCATTTGAGAAGTTGGTAAAGGTTTTTCAAATGGTCCATTGGGCAAATTTTGAGATTCAAAAACCCCAGTTATTATAATCATTTTCTTAATATCTGTTCTTAGTTTTAAGGCATCTTCTCTTTTCAAATAGGTCACCCTCCTATAACTAATGTATCATACATCAATTGTATTATACATGAATATGTTTTTTTCACAAGCTTAACGTAAGCCAATATTACAACATGGACGAGATATTTCTTCTTGTTAAAATGGTATAAGTGGATTGTTTTCTACAAATGGCAGAACATCAATTATGTATCAGGGGCCTTTATGGGGTACCGCTCATCGCAATCAAGCTAAGAAAATAAAACTACCCAAAAAACGAAAATTTTGTGATAACTTGTAACAAAAAACTCATAATTTTTTGGGGGAGTTCTAAATTCTTAAGTTGATGGGCATGGGGTACCGCCAGCATTTCAGAAAAAACCACGCTAAGAGAATCCATCTGAAAAAAGAGCCGAATTTTACCCCGTTAAGAGTAAATCGGCTCTTTCATATTTAAAGGGCGTAAGGATTGTAAACTTGTTGAATGCAATACCTCAAACTTATATTCTCCTAAGAAATTGATGTGTTCCCAACCTAAAGGCCATATATACGGCATTAAATCTTCTCGAAATTCGCCTGTACGTTTTAATTCTTCTACGGCTTTTTCCATATAGACCGCAATCCATACACTTATCGCATTAATAATAATGTTAAAAGTGCACTAGCCCGTTGTAATTGATCTTGAAGGGCTCGCTCTCTAAACTCTCCCCTCTTTCCGAAAAATATGGCTCTGGCTAAGGCATTTGTGGCTTCACCCTTATTTAAGCCTTTTTGTATTTTTCTTCTCACCGATTTACTTGAGATATAGTCTAAGGTAAAGATAGTTTTTTCTATTCGTCCCATTTCACCAAGGGCGGTCGCTAATTTGTTTTGATTACTTAAAAATCTTTCGCAAAATTTTAATTTTGTCCCTATATGGCGGAAATACAATCCCTAAGTCTATCCTTGAGCTTTTCTTTAAAATGCTTTTACGATGTGTAAAAACATCAAAGCTATGTTTCCCATGATAGGCACCGAACCCCGCACTTCCTACTCCCCCAAAAGGCAAGTGGAGATTAGCCATATGTGACATTGTATCATTGACGCATCCTCCTCCAAAAGAAATCCGGCTTAATACTTGTTTTTCAACGCTTTTATTTTCAGTAAACACATACAAAGCTAGCGGTTTAGGATGGTTGTTAACCATATGGATAACCTTATCTAAATCGATGTACTCCATGATTGGTAAAATCGGCCCGAAAATTTCTTCTTTCATAGCTGCAACATCCCATGATTTTACTTCAAGAAGTGTTGGTTCAATATATAAATGACTTCTAGATGATTTACCACCAAATATTATATGACTTTGGTCTTGTTCTAATATAGAAATAAGTCTATCGAATTGTCTCTCATTGACAATTCGACCATAATCATTGCTTTTTAATACATCTGATCCATAAAAGCTTGTGATGATTTCTTTCATTTTTGAAATCAGTTTTACCCTAACAGATTCGTGTACAATAACATAATCAGGTGCAATACAGGATTGCCCAGCATTTATGAACTTTCCCCAGATAATCCGTTTGGCAGCTATATTGAGGTTAGCTGTTTCATCGACAATAGCTGGTCCTTTGCCACCAAGCTCTAATGTTACTGGTATAAGATTTTTCGCCGCAGCTTCCATAACAATTTTTCCAACTTGAATGCTACCTGTAAAAAAGATATGGTCAAATGGTGCATGAATTAATAAAGAAGTTATTTCTCTGTCTCCTTCAATTACACGAATATATTGCTTATCAAATGTTTCACTTATCATTTTGTTAATTACAGCTGAAACATTGGGTGCATTTTCTGAAGGCTTGAGAACTACACAATTTCCTGCCGCTATTGCCCCGATAAGAGGTTCCATTAATGATTGGAATGGATAATTAAAAGGTCCAATAATTAGCACTATACCATAAGGCTCTTTTATTATGTAGCTTTTGGAAGGCAAAGAATGAATAGGTGTTTTTACTTTTTGAGGTTTCATCCACTGTTTTAAGTATTTCATTATAAAATTGATACTGTTATAGGCGAAACCAATTTCTGCAGCATATGCTTCAAACTCGCTTTTGTGTAAATCTTGATATAATGCATTCAGCACTTGATTTTCATATTTTTGAATAGAATTTTTTAGCTGTTCTAACTGTTCAAGCCGGAATTGAAGACTTCTTGTATGATCATGATGGAAAAATTGTTTATGTTCTTGAATAAGTTGTTGAATATTATCAACCAATAGGGAACCCCTCCAATAGCAAGAAAATATTTACATACTATGTATATCAATTTTAAAAACAATTTGTATTACAAAATCCCAATCTATTTATTGTACGTATTGGTTAGACAAATCATTCTTTCTATTAGGGGTCATCATACATGCCCATCAACTTAAAAGTGTAAACAAATTGAACTTTTGTTCAGCCGGATTAAAACATTCTTAAAATAAAAGTATATTCTTAAAAATAGGTATACCAAATAAACCCTAACGGGTTTCAGTTTTTTAATTATGTAATTTTCTTTTGTTTTCTCAATCCATTATACTGATAAGCAACACACTAATATTTGTTCCAAAAAGTAAGGATTTTGGAACAAATATTGGTACAATTTCAACACATTTAAATCTATTTTCTGTACGCTAATCGTAGAACTAGTTTAAATAATTTACTAATAGAGGTACAGCCACATCGCCATCAAGCTAATATTTTGAAGTATCCCCAAAATGAAAATTCCCTTTTTCTACAGTTAATTATTTGGAGAAGTCTGCTCTTTTTTCGTTTTTGGGGTATTTCCTTTTCTTAAGTTGATGGGCATGGCCAATATACAACAGGTATTTAAAATTTTCTAATTTTTCAACTTGAAACAGGTAAAACATGAGAGCGATGAGGATCATACCTGCATATTCAACAATCAAGTGAATGTATAAATAACATTGATACATGAAGTCTTAAAAAAGTTAAATGCAGCTCTATAAGGCTATGTTGGCATATATTCTTTTTTAGCTTGATGAGTCTGGATAGAAAATATCAATCACTGAGCACTAATAGTTTTTAATGAGTAACAAACAAAGGGTTATAAATTCAATAGCAGTCCTTTTTTCATATGATTCCTATAATAATTACAAAGCTGAATAATTATTGTTATAGCTACTTGCTTCTGCTAAAAAACTATAGAAAAAGACACCCTTATACAAGTGTCTTTTCTACTCTCTTTAAAGAATTTATATCAACCTCATAAGTATTCCCATATGGTCTAAGCGATGGAATCTCTTCCTTCGGCCCATAAAATAATAGTTTTAAATCATCATCTTTATACTGAACTACGAAGAAGTCATCAAATTGGTCAAATGTGTTTTGATTGATCGTAATAAACCCTTTTTCTTGGGCAGTTGTTTTAACACTTATTCTTCTCCCTTCTTTGATGACATCATATCCATGCTGATTCGTCACTTTGGATAGCTCACCATTCGTATAAAGAACACAAAAAAATTCACCTAGACGACCTATAAGATGTCTTAATTCAGTCGCCTTACAACCAAGAACATTCATTTCAAATCGTAACATTTCAAAGTATGCCTCATATAACTTTTTAATTTGTGAGATTCCTATTTTATCCTTATCTCCATAGACAAGAAGTTTCCCATTATCCCACTCACCTACAACAGATTCACAATCTGTCCCTTTAGGTTTGTGAAAAACTAATCCTGTATAAGGATAATTTTCACCTACATATCTATAAGTTTTTTATTTATATATATAAACAGATTTTTATTAACAGCTCTCCCTTTGTTATAACGGTTATAACAATAATCAGCAGGATTAATACTCCCCGGTTTTGTATTAAATTTTGTTATTAATCTGTCCTTTATCTCTGCAGATGTTACAGTATCACCTATCTTTTCTTTAAGAACCTCTATGAATTGCTCATAAATAGTCAATGTAATCCTCTCCTCATATTTCTCAATAGTTTTAAGCCTAGTAGAACTTGCACTCTACAATTTGGCCGAATTGTAGAATAATATATTTAAAGTTCTCCAAAAATCATTATAACTTACTATATAAATTTTACATTTAATCAATTAAATTTCATAGACTATTAGAGTAAAATATAAATCTGATAGGGAGAAACGCCGATTCACCTTCCACCTAATTAAAAAAGCGCCCTATAACCAGGGCGCTTTGCTCCAACCTAATGACTAATATTAGCAGTTGGGTATAATGTTGTTCCTCCAATTGAAACCTTTATTTCATTTGTTAATGGAACATTTTGTTCATTAATAATTGTTCTCCACCATTCCCATGCAAGACCTGTACATTCTCTTGCTACGATTCTTATATTTTTGGAATTTGGTGGAAGAGGGATAACTGTAGAGTAATGAGCCGTTTTGTCTTTACCACTACCTTCCCATGTTTTATGCGTTAGTACTTCTTTCCCATTTTGATCAAATGTGAATTCATCCCAAGATACATCAAATTGAGCAACGTAAGCACCGTAATGATCAAGTGTCATTTTTGCACTTGAATATTCTGTTGTTGTCGTCTCAATGTAATCTGTATTGTTATGAACAGCAGCAGTTGCATTATCTTTTAAGAAAGTGCTTGTATATGAAATTGGGTATGCTGGATTTTTAAGACTTAATTCAGCATTATCTTTAATGATATTTCGGATTTCATTGAAATCTTTTGTAACAACCTTGTTATGCTCTTTCGCATCTCCGCCTAATACTACAGCAGTAAAGGTACTTTCTTCAAAAATATCTTTATACTGTCCACTCGTTTCGATACTGTTATTCTTAAGTAAGGCTTTAAAAGCAGCTTGTACATCTTTACTCTTAGATGTTGTTTCTAATTTTACATACACCGTTCTACCATAAGCTACATTTGAAACCATAACAGGTGGAGCCGCATTACTTACTCCTTTACGAGTTAACTCACCAAAAGTAACACTATTATCAAAGAGATCAGATGGATTGTTTGGTAGTTCAGCACTTACAGTATAAAATATTTGTTTATATGCGGCCACCATCACTTTCTTTTCTCCATTTGCTACCGCATTAAAGTCAATATTTAGACTGTTATCAAGATATTTAGCGTTAACATTAAGAGCACTTGCGATTTGTGATTTACTATAAACCATAGATTCTGTATATTGCATTCTTGCAGGTAACGTATGTGTTGTAGAATACTTTTCATTCCAGGTAGATACTAAATCGTCTACTGCTCCAGCCACATTACCATATGTCGGATTTTGAACAGTGATTGTATTTTCTTTTCTCATACCAGGTAAGTCTATACTAATATTCAAAGGCTTTCTCTTAGCCACTAATAAACTCGGTTGATTGTCTGCAAAAGCTTTATTGGCAAGTTGTACAGCTCCTGGATACGTACGATTCGCTACAGAATCAATAATCGAAATATCGACTGGTGACGTTGTAAGTGATTTTTTCTCGCGTTCCACTACTACAAATTTACCATTTGAATTGATACTTTCTTTCGGAACAAAACTCTCTACTTTATCACCATTTACAGCTAAAACCTCTTGATTATTGTATTTAAGATTTCCTATACCAGTATCAATACTACTAGCATTTTTAGTTATATCAGTTGCATTACCAGCTTGTGTTTCTGCGAAAGAAATAGATGAATAATTAAGAGTGCATAAACTAACTAATAAACATGCAAGGAACTTACTTCTTTTGGTATTTTTCTTAATGTTCAGAAAAATCACCCCGTTCTTTTTTTAGTAAGATATAATAATGATTGATAAATGATAGCTAACGAATAAACTTACATAAACGCTTTTAAAAGTTCTTGGACTAACGGAATTACTCCACCTAAAAATTTCAAAACTGCCATTGCGATCTCCATATTACTTCCTCCTCTTTGTTGTATTAAGATGTGTTGAATATTTATGCTTTCATTATAATAAGCTTTTACACTTACATCAATTCATTTTTATATGCAATATTTCATATTGGGGAAAAAGCAACTTTTTCTGTCAAGGTGAAGATGCTACTACTCTTATTAAAAATATTTCAATCCCTATAAAAATATCTGAATTTTCCAATTATAAAAGGTTATGAACTAAAAACCTCGAATAATTGTAATAAATATACATAAGGAGGTTGATCTATTTTGTTTCGTTCTTTTACAAATGGTTGCGTCGCCTTGGTGCAACGTTTCTTGCCAGAACCGTTTATTTTATCATGTTTATTAACTGTTTTTGTTATCTTCTTCGGCATGTTTGCAACGCACCAAACACCAGTCGAGATGATCACTCATTGGGGTGATGGCATTTGGGGGCTTCTCGCCTTTTCTATGCAAATGGCACTTGTACTCGTGACAGGATCGGCTTTAGCAAACGCACCTCTTATTAAAAAAGGATTAACGAAAGCAGCAAAACTACCGAAAACGACTGGACAAGGTATTATTGCCATTTCAATCGTAAGTTTACTAGGGGCATACATAAACTGGGGATTTGGTATTGTTGTATCTGTTTTATATGCAAAAGAGGTAGCAAGGCAGTTAGAAGGATTAGATTATAGACTAGCCATTGCCTCTTCCTACTCTGGATTTCTCATTTGGCATGCGGGGCTTTCTGCTTCTATTCCTCTTACGTTAGCAACAGGCGGCGAAACATTAATTAAAACGACAGCTGGAAGTATTAAAGAAGCGATTCCAATCACAGAAACGTTATTCTCACCATACGCTCTCGTTCCGGTTATTATCTTTTTAGTTACGATGCCTCTCATTAATAAAGCGATGCATCCAGATGAAAAACATACGATTACAGTAGACCCTAGCGTGTTCCATGAAGAAGCTGCCGCTCAAGAAGTAGGAAACAATACGTTCGCTGAGAAAATGGAAAATAGTATCATCATTACACTTTGCGTTGGATTGTTAGGTCTCATTTATATTTTCAATTACTTTTATACGAAAGGTTTTAACCTTACGCTAGATATCGTTATTTTTATGTTATTAATTGCTGGACTTATTTTCCACCGTACTCCGATTCAATATATTCGTGCTTTTTCAGATTCCACGAAAAGTGCTTCTGGTATTTTACTTCAATTTCCTTTTTACGCAGGAATTATGGGGATGATGATTAGAGTAAATAGTGATGGACTTTCACTTGGAGGAGCTATTTCGAATTTCTTTATTAGCATTTCAAACGAAACGACTTTCCCGCTCTTTACTTTTTTAAGTGCTGGCATCGTTAATATTTTCGTTCCATCTGGTGGCGGTCAATGGGCTGTGCAAGCACCCATTATGATTCCAGCTGGCGCTGAACTTGGTGTACCCGCTGCAAAAACAGCAATGGCCATTGCGTGGGGAGATGCTTGGACGAATTTGATTCAACCTTTCTGGGCATTACCGGCATTAGCGATAGCCGGTTTAGGCGCTCGTGATATTATGGGATTTTGCGTTGTGAACTTACTATATGCAGGATTCATCATAAGTCTATGTTTCTTATTTATTTAAACAAAAAGCTAGTTTTATACTAGCTTTTTTACATAATAAATCATTTATTTCCCACGCATTTTATAATCTTCTTCCACTCTATATCCGTAAGATGTAATGCCTCACATGCAAAAAAATGTTCACATACTTTTTCAATTAGATGCGGATTTCCCCTCAAGAAATCCCACTGTAACGCTTTAGGAAGAAAATGCATTTCATACTCCTTACTTCCCCTTACTACTTCATCCACTTCTCTTTCACAAATTCCTCTTATCAAGTAGTCATTTCTTAATTGTATTTGAATTTGCTGAAATGTTTCACTACATTTTTTCAATTGAAGTAAACATGTAATATACGTTCGAAAAAGTTCGTCATCATACCCACAACAGTTTATAATACGATCGATTTCATTCATAATGTACGAGCCTTTTCTTCTATTTGTAATAACCACTTTTCCCGCTTCTCTCGTTTACTCGTTTTCACAGATTGAAAAACTGACCGTTTTATATCGTGGATGCCGCAAAAACGTAAAACACCTCTCTTCATCATAATCCAATCTGCGGATCGATATAATAGTGCGACATACCACAACGGTGAGTCTAATGTATTAATTACCCACGCCTTCTTACCTTTCAATAATCCTTTCGGCAGGGCACCTTCATATTTATAAGCAAATCCAGCTACAAAAATGCGATCAATAAACCCTTTTAAAATAGCTGGCATCCCCCACCACCATATTGGATAAATGAAGAGAAGAGTATCCGCTTCTTCCACTAACGTTCTGTACCGAGCTGTTTCTTCTTCATTTACTAAATCACGCCTTTTCTTCTCTTCATTAAAAACAAGGACTGGATCAAATTGTTCTTTGTATAAATCAAGTACCGTAACTGAATGATTTGTTTCCTGTAGTCCGTTTTGTACATGCTTTAAAATTGCTGCGTTAAAACTTGAAGGACTAGGATGAGCGTATACAATTAGTACATTCACTGCCAAACAACTCCCTCTATAAGTTAAAGTTTCCCCTTCTTTAACATCTTCTCTACAATTTGCACGTTTTTCGAACTTTGCAACAAACGATTTAATACTGTGAGTAACTCTTCCTTTTCTAAATCTTTCAGTTTCTCTTTCACCTTACTCTCACCAGCATCTTGAATATCATAAACAACTGCCGCCATATGCTTGCAAAGATTCTCATACGGACACTCACAGCTACTTTCTGTAAAATCTTCGAGATTAATAATTACTTCATAGTTTCCCGCATTTCCAGTAACGAAAGCAAATATTTTTTTGTCTTGTATTTCAACATCTTCTACATGTCCTTCTTCATAATATTCATAACCTTTATCTATAATGTACTTAGGAATCCATTTCGTTATATCATGTAATAAGTAAGCGTACATAATAGCACCTCTTCCTTTAATTCCCTTTTGACTTCCACAACCACTGCATGTTATTCTAATAACTGTCAAATAGCAAGTCTATATGACAAAACGACTGACACCTATTCGGCGGAGGTGTCTCTTTTCATTTGCAGCCGATATGAAGTGCCTCTTTCAGGCACATTCAATCTTTGACACTACACACTCAACACCATTCCCTGTATCAGGCTGCTTTAGCAGTCTTTTACTCTACATACTTCAAAAAAAAGAGAGCTTAGCTCCCCTTTCTCGCCTTATAAAATACCCCTTTTTCAGTATACAGATATTCATCAGCTAATGTAATTTTCCCATCCAGTTTCAGTTCATCTAATAGCCTTGATAAATAAAATTGATGTAACATCTTTTTCGTGAATTTTCCTTCATGATGCGAAACGATATGTTCTTGAATATCTAACAATGATATCGGCTTATCTTGCTCTATCATATATTCATAAACTGTACTACGCAGTTTTACGTATTTTTCGAGTGTCACAGTAATGCGCAACCCCTTTCTTCTTAATATAAATTTTCGTAATCGGTTTTTTTGCAACAAAAAAACCTCTCCGATAAGAAGAAGTTACGTATATATCTTCGTCTTATCTCCCAGAACAAATATGTTCTGCTGGAATTAGCACCTGCATCGCGGTTGCTGGGTTTCATCGGGCCAGTCCCTCCACCTCTCTGGATAAGAAAATATTCACTTAATTCTTACTATACGTAATTTCATTTCAATTGTCAAACAAATATAACGAATTATATTTTCTTCTTTACTGTTCATACTATACATATATGAGTATTCAAGGAGGATTATGAAATGCATCAAAATGCTCGCGGATATGTACAAGATTCTTTTCAATCATTACAAGAAGCAAAACATTGTTTAGAAGAAGCATTACAGACTGTTGAAAAAGATTTTAATCGCGCTCGTATTGAGCAATCCCTTTATGCGATCGAACAAGCTATTCAACGCTGCGATTACACCGTTCACATTTTAGAAAAAGATTGAAAAAACTTCCCATCAATTGATGGGAAGCTTTTTCAAATGGCATACTCCATAATTATTGCCGTTATAATTAAAAAATATACAGAATTAACAATTTCTAAAATCCCTACTTTTATAATTGAAATTTTCTTGCCATACAATATAATCGCTCGAATGACACTTGGTATAAAAATAAGTGAACACCATGGATTGATAGCAAATACGATGATCGTTAACACGATATGATAACCCCAAGATATAAAACGATACTTCGGATTATTTTTCTCACGAATCATCGTTTTCACATAAAACGTACTTCCTAAAAAATATAAAAATGAAATAAGCGCAATAAATAATGCTGTTTTATCTATAAGCTTCATTGAAAAATAATAACTAACTACACCACCTATACAGAAAACAATAATTGCACTAATGTCATTTAGTAATGCTCTTTCATTCTTTTGACGAGCGTAATACATATTTACTATAAATAAGGGAATCATGACTGCTATGAATAAAAGAATGCGCCATTCATATAATAGAGAAATCATCCCAAATACGGACGCAATAATAAAATATACAATTGAAGCATGTAAATAGTCTTTTTTTCTTTTTTGTTTTATGTATATAAGAAATGGATACGTAGCTAAATAGATAAAGAACCAAGCTAAAAACAATGGAATATGATACATAGTAGGTTTCCCAAGAATAACACTTAATAGAAATGGTATAACAAGCATGGCCCATGCACCATGTTGCTTCGGAATAACTAACTTCATTAACTATACACCTCCCTTTTGAAAATAGTTCTCACCTACTATTATACGAATAATTTTATATAACAACGGATATATATTGAATCGATTTTTTGACAAATAAAAAATGCTCCTTACAATATGTAAGAAGCATGAAAGAGGCAAACGAATATGTAAGTCGCGACCCTACCTTATATGAGTATGCTTTTCTATGCCATGTTATGCTTATCTAATATGCCGTATTTCCTTTTAAATCTTGTAAGAATCGTAATCCAAGAAGTACTAAATAATAGTAAGAACACAACATTCGAAATCGCATGGCTCAAATCGAAATAAAAACTTGCTATATAATATGAAATGACAGCTTCCCACGTTGCTTCACGTATAAAACCGAGAAGCCCCCAGAAATTCATGATCCAGCCAAATAAAAAGCCCACGAAGAACCCATATAGTAGTCTTCCCCATAACTTTTTCATTAAAAATGTATTGCGAAGTAAGCCTGCTATAAAACCAATCATACCCCATGAAAACATTTGCCACGGCGTCCACGGACCTTGTCCTAAAAAAATGTTAGATACGATAGCCGCTGTTGCCCCGATCATAAATCCAGTTTCGCTTCCAAACACAATTGCAGAAACGATAATGACAAAAGAAGTCGGTTGTACACTCGGTAAAATAGAAAATGGCACGCGGCTCACTGCTGCAATTGCCGCTAATACGGCAACGAGAACAATTTCACGTGAAACAAATGCCTTCCTTTCAAAACGGATATAGAAAGGTAACATAATAACAACTAATAAAAACAAACTACTTAACAGGTAATACCCATCCATGATCAGTGTAGTAAAGAGTAATGTGCCTACTATTACTGCAAAAATACATATTATGAATGCAACATATCGTTTGGACACGCTTCGTACACATCCTCCCACGTTAATGCATATGGCAATTCTTTTCGAATAAATCGGTTAATAGATGTTGTATAAAAGAAGTTACCACTAAAAAATTCTTTCGGTGCATCATTCATAATAACTGCTCCGTCAAATAACATCATACATTGATCCACGTATTTCGCCGCAAATTCAATATCATGCGTTGCCATTACAATTGTTGTGCCTTCCTTTTGCAACTTCCTAAATAGCTCTCCTACTCTTTCTTTCTTCCACGGATCTAATCCTTTTGTCGGTTCATCCAGTAATAATAAAGTCGGCTTTGATAATAACGTTGTACATAATGCAAGTAGTTGTTGCTCTCCCCCGCTACAATCATGCGGATGGCGCTCTTTAAGCGAATACAACCAAAACTGTTTTAGCGTATCTTCTGCTATTTCTTTTCCTTGTTCTCCGTATAATTCACGCGCTCGTTCATAAACCTCATCCCACACTGTATCAAATGTAAAATGATAATATGGATGCTGTGATACATACCCGATCCTTTTAAATCGTTCTTTCGAATCAATTTTATGTATCACTTTCCCATTCCACTTTACTTTCCCTCTTCTCGCTTTTTGTAATCCAGCTAAAATCGTTAACAGTGTAGACTTACCCGTACCATTTTTTCCAACGAGAGCCACCCATTTCCCTTTTTCAATCGAAACTGTTAAATCTCGTAAAATAAGCGAACTATTTTTTTCATATTGGAACGAAATATGCTCTGCACTTAAAATGACTTCTTGCTTTTCCCTTTGTGCTATTGGCTCATTTACATATGATATCGCTGAAAAATCATTCATTTTCATTTGTGCTTCTCGCACTGTAAACGGAATATCTTTCGCATTCCACTCTAAAAATAATCTTGGAATTTGCGGAATAAATGGACGGAACTTTTCAACTTCCCACATATTCGCTATAACTGTTTTTGGACTACCATCATACACGATTCGGCCATTATTCATACAAATAACGCGTGTTGCAAGCGGAATTACTTCATCTAAACGATGTTCACTTAATACTATCGTAATTCCAAGCTCTTCATTAATACGTTTTAACAATCCTAAAAACTCTTTCGCAGCAATTGGATCTAACTGCGCCGTCGGTTCGTCTAATAATAATAGTTTCGGCTGCATCACTAATACTGCAGCTAAATTAACAAGTTGCTTCTGCCCGCCAGATAACGTATGAACAGATTGATGCAATAAATCTTGAAACCCTAAGAAACTAATAAGTTCAGCTATTCTCTTTTGAATAATATGAGATGGTAATCCGATATTTTCTAAAGAAAATGCTAATTCTTGAATTACTGTATCCATTACGAGCTGGTTTTCTGGATTTTGAAATACCATGCCAATTTCTTGAGCAGATAACAAATCCGGTACATTTTCTAATAAAGTACCATCATAATATGTATCCCCAGTACGCTTACCGATTGGAAGTAATTCCTTTTTAAAATGTTTTAATAAAGTCGTCTTACCGGATCCTGATCCTCCAGCAAGTGCAATAAACTCTCCTTTTTGAATAGAAAGAGAAATATGCTGTAACGCTTTTTCGTTTTCATCAGCATATACAAATGATAAATTGTTTATTTCTGCATGCGCCACCATATCCATTCCCTTCCTTCCATTATGATTGGTAAACTAATAAACATCGTAAATACGACAAACATCATCCCATCGTATTGCTGAAATAAAATCGATTCGACTTTCGGATAAATGATTAACTTTCCTCCGCCATACGTACTACATATAATAGCAATTATAAATAGAATACTTAAATAACTGAGCGTGTACCAATCGCGTCTTTCCATTCTATACCGAATATATGTCGTACGCTTCGTTACACCAAATCCACGAGCTTGCATAGAATCTGCCGTTTGCAGTGCATCTTCTAATGAACAAATTAATAATACTTGAAGCAATTGCATACCATTTTTCACGCGTTCAACAATGGAACCTGCATCTACTTGTACACCTTTCGTTTTTTGGACGAGTGTTATTTTCTGTAATCGTCTCATAAACAAAGGAACAAACCTTACTGTAATCATCGTTAACAATGCTACTTTCGGTGAAATTCTAGAAAACAAATATAAAAATTTATGACTTGAAATAATATCATTATACGAAGCAAACGTAAACATAATCGCAACTAGTAATAACCCCATTACTACTCCAAACATAATTGCCTCAAGTTTAATACGGCTATCACCTAACCAAAATAACGTAGTTCGGCCCCTATGCGTGAATAACGAATTAAATAAAATGACCATAAAAAAGAAAACGATTGTGCTCGGTAACATCTTTCTTATCTTTTCGCTATTCCCTTGCATCACATTTAACATAACAATTAATAGTATTGCCCCAATTAAAAAAAGAGGATGAAGACACATCATACATAGTATCATCACCCCAATATAATAGAAAAAATTCACAAAAGGATGTAAAGAAGAAAAACTTATTTTCATAGTCCTTTACCGAATGCCTTTCTTATTTTAATACAAACACCCACTCGATTGTATCACCTGGTTTTACTGTAACTACACCTGCACTATGGTTTGGGAATGCACCGTTCAGACGATATTTCCATCCACTAGTAGCGGTAATATCTTTTTCATATAAATCATTAATACCTTTTACATAAACTCCATCTTTAGAGCCCATTGCATCAACATCTAAACCTGTACGCTGCAATACTTTATACACAGTATCGCCTTCTTGTACATCAACCTTTTTCGCACCTAATAAATATCCTTCATTACCTTTTACTGAGATTGTAACTTGTTTTGCTTGTGGTTTTGGTGGTGGAACTGGGTCTGGTTTTCGTTGTTCAGAATTTGGGACGTGCGGAGTCGGTATCGTTTTCTCCTCTTTATTCGGATCAACCTTTTGCTCCTGCTTCGGTGTTTCTTTCGGCTGATTCACAACCTTCGCTTCTTCGTTTACTTCTTGCGCTTTCGGTTGCTGTTGCTTCTCTTCTTGTGCTTTTTGTTGTTCTGGTTGCTTATTTACAGCTGGTTGTTCTTTCGATTGTTCCTGCTGTTTCTCTTCTTTCTTTACTTCCGGCTGTGCCTGCGTCTTGTCTTCTTTCGACTTTTCTTCTACTTTTTGTTCTTGTTTCTCTTTCTGCTCTTCTTGCTTATTTTGCTCTTGTTCAGCTTGTTTTTCCTCCGGTTTTTCTTCCGGCTTCGCTTCATCTTTTTTCTCTTCTTGTTTTGCTACCTCTTCTTGCTTTGGTTCTACTTTCTTCTCAGGCTTTACAGCTGCCTCTTCACATCCGGCAAGTAGCCCAAGTGAAAGCATGAAAGAAATAAACCACTTCATCTTACTCATGTTGTCTCTCACCTTTCATAATAAAATTAGGAGCAAATGATTGCTCCTAATTTTTGTTAAGCTGCTTTACGTCTCCATAATACATATGCAGAAGCAATACATAATACACCCATACCTACTTCTGTAGCTGCACTATGAGAAGATGCTCCTGTTTTCGGTAGTGTGCTACCGTTTCCAGACTTTTTATTTTTAACCGGTTCATTATCGACAACAACTTTTAAATTGTCATCTTTTGTTTCTTGTTGTACTTGTTTTTGTTCTTGTGGTTGTTCAGTAACTTCTTTTTCTACTACAATATTTTCTGAATCTACATTTGGCTTTGGATTAATTTCAGTAACAGATTCAGTTGACCAGTCATAAATCGATTTTCCAAGGTCTTTAAACTGAAGTAAAGCTAATAACGCTTGCTCTGTTGCCATTCCGCTACCGTTTTGATCGCCTGGTAACCATTTAAATTCACCATTTGGAAGTTGATATGATAATAGATTTTGCACTGCCTTATGTAGACGGTTTTGATCTACATCTTTCACAAGTGATAATCCAATAATTGCTTGTGCAGCACTATTAGAATTTTCTTGTCCATCAGCAGAGAAACCACCATTTTCTAGTTGTTCATTATATAAGTATGCAACAGCTTTTTGCACAGCTGGTTTCACATCTGCTCGGTCTTGATAAGGAGCTAACGCTGATAAAACCATACCTGTTACATCAACACTACTAGCACTATCTTTACTGCTTGCACTATCGTAAGTCCAGCCGCCATCCGTATGTTGCGCGTTTATAAGTGCCTCTACTAAAGCAACTCGATTCCATTTTGAATTCACTGGAACTTCATATTTCTTCGTATCAAATGCAAGTAAAGCAAATGTATAACCTGTAACAGAATTTACTTTATCTGATTCGTACAATTTTTGAACTAAATTATGTTCGCCTACCATTTTCGGGTCTGCATTCATTGCATTCATCATAATAATCGTTCTAGCTAAATCTGTCGCTGAAAAACGATTCATGCGCTTTTCTACCTTTTCAGTTACTGCATTAACATAATTTAATTTCGCCTCAATTGGCACATTCTTTCCAGAACGAGAAAGGCCTAATGCTACCCAATCACTTTCAATTCCATCTTGTAACATCTTTTCAGATGTCTTAGAGATTGCTTCATTTACTTGTGCTGCTGGAACTTGAATGTTCTCTTGTTTTGGTTGTTCTGGTTTTTCTTGTTTTGGATCATCCGTCTTTGGTTCTTCTGGCTTTTCTTGTTTTGGATCATCTGTTTTTGGTTCTTCTGGCTTTTCTTGTTTTGGATCATCCGTCTTTGGTTCTTCTGGCTTTTCTTGTTTCGGATCATCTGTTTTTGGTTCTTCTGGTTTTTCTTGTTTTGGATCATCTGTCTTTTGTTCTGTGTTTGGTTTTTCTGGCTTTTCTTGTTTTGGATCATCTGTTTTTGGTTCTTCTGGCTTTTCTTGTTTTGGATCATCCGTCTTTGGTTCTTCTGGCTTTTCTTGTTTTCTGTTTTTGGTTCTTCTGGTTTTTCTTGTTTTGGATCATCTGTCTTTGGTTCTTCTACCGTTTTACAAGTACCAAATTTATCTAATGTTTGTTGTAATGTTTCTTGGCTCATATTGCTCCAGTCTGAAACAAAGCGAAAAACAACAACATCTCCAGATTTTAATTTATAACTATCCGCTCCAACTTCTGCAGATTTATCATTTACATCATACAGCCAGCCACTTGTAGCCCCGGCCATTAGCCCATCAATGCCTTTCACATACGTTCCAAACGACATCGTTTCAGCTTCTACTTTGTCCCCCATGACTTTTTGCAGCAAACTTAAAGCTGTTTCCCCATCTTTAATTTGCTCTTCTTTCGGACATAACATAATGCCCTTTTGTGATTCACCTATAATTGCAAGTTTTGCTGTATTTCCTTCAGCAAACGTAATATGTACTGTATTCGCAAAAGAAACAAATACAAGTGTAACTGCCATTAACGACATAAGCAGCCATTTTTTAAAGATTGCCATCCCAAAATTTCCTCCCTTACTACTATTCACACAAAAAAAGGCCCTTCAAGGGCGTGCAATTGACACTCTTTTTTTGTAAGTGTCGAACAAACTGTGCAACACCTCCTACCCGCATCATTCGCGGCTATATTTGTATAGGAAAAATAATTTTGTTCATGAACGTATCATTGTGATAACATTCACTTTTCTAGGCACAACTTACTTCCATTTAAGTTATCGTAAAACGATAAACCTATACATTCTGTAAATTATAAATTTCTGTATTATTTTACTATTGACATAGAATTTTGTCCATGCTTTATTGGATTTATTTTCTAAGAATAGTAACGTACTAACCTTTAACGATGCAAACTCTTTTCACTAATAATGACGCCATCTTCATCCACATACACATATTCATTCGGCTTCCATTCAACTTGCCCAAATTGCAATGAAATATTTCGTTCTCCTTTCCCTTCTTTTACACTTCTATTCGGCATTGTCCCTAACGCTAAAATACCTATATTTATATTCTTTAGTTCACTAGAATCACGAACGTATCCATATACAATAATTCCTGCTAGCTTTCTTTCCTCCGCAATAGCTGCCAAATTATCACCGAGTAACGCACAATTCGTAGACGCTCCCCCATCAACAACTAATACCGTTCCTTCTGGTAATGTTTGTAATCCTTCCTTCACTAGTACATTATCATCCTTCACTTTTACCGTTGCAATTTTCCCGTAGAATTGTTCTTTCTTCCCAAAAGACCGAAAAGACTGGCGACATATTTGCAATTCATTTTCAAACTCATCACATAGATCCGTAGTTTTCCACATCTTTTTTCCCTCTTTTCCTTATTCTTTCTATATAACATATTCTTTGATTATTCTCGTTTCCCTGTCTAATGTTGCAATAATTTGTATGTGCGTGAAAGGACAGAAAAACTATTGCCTTAAGAAGCCACCTTTATTATAATCTATTTCACAGATAAATTTCAGAATATTAAAAATTAACTAAATAAAAAAGGAGGGAGTTTTATGCAATTACAAACCGAGGCAAAAAAACAGCCTAGTAAACGAAAGTTTAAAATGCCTGACGCGTACGTACTACTATTTTTTATTGCTTTACTTTGTGCAATAGCTACTTATTTCGTTCCTGCTGGAGAATTTAAAAGAGTGACAAACGGGACTGTTACAACGACAATACCAGGAAGTTACCATTCTGTTCCGCAATCACCGGTAGGGTTTGTTTCTTTTTTTACCGCTATTGAAAAAGGAATGACACTTGCTGCTCCGATCATCTTTTTAATTTTATTTACCGGTGGTGCCATTGCCATTCTTGAAAAAACAGGCGCTCTTGACGGTTTAATCTATCATGTTATTAACAAATTTCGTAATCAGCAATTACTTTTTATATGCATTGTCGCCGCACTTTTTTCTATTCTCGGAACGACTGGTATTATCGTTAACTCGGTTATCGGCTTTATACCCATTGGCATCATCGTGGCACGCACATTGAAATGGGACGCTATCGTTGGCGTAGCAATTATTTATTTAGGCACTTATGCTGGTTTTAATGCTACTATTTTATCTCCCTCACCTTTAGGCATTTCACAAAAAATCGCAGAACTTCCGATGTTTTCGGGAATTGGTTTACGTACGGCAATTTATATTTCTTTTTTATTGGCTACCATTCAATATATTAATTGGTATATAAAACGCTTGAAAAAATCGAATAAAGGAAGCATACTCGGAGATAATTGGTTTCCAAGTAATGCTCTTTCAAGTGAGAAAGAAATAGAGAAAACTGAAGTTCCTTGGACAATACGTCATAAATTAATTTTACTCGTTTCAGCTTTATCGTTAATTGCATTTTTAATAGGCGCTTTTCGTCTACATTGGACAGATGCAGAAATGACCGCTACTTTTATTTTCATCGCAATTACAGCGGGAATAATAGGTGGTATGAAAGCAAACGATATCGCTTCTACTTTTCTAGCAGGCTGCCAAAATCTCATATACGGTGCTCTAATCGTCGGAATGGCCCGCTGTATTTCAGTCATTTTAGAACAAGGAAAATTACTTGATACAATCGTTAACCAGCTCGCCCAGTCTCTCGAAGGACAAAGCCCTGTATTTGGCGTTATCGGTATGTATGTAAGTAGTGCCGCATTACATTTCCTTATTTCATCAGGGACAGGTGAATCTGTTATTTTCATTCCGATATTAGCTCCATTAGCCGATTTCATGCACATTACGCGCCAAGTTACAGTACAAGCTGTTATGCTCGGCGAGGGTGTAGTGAACTGCCTCAATCCAACTTCCGGTGTTTTAATGGGAGTACTCGCGGCGAGCGGCATTTCTTACGGAAAATGGATTCGATTTATGGCTCCACTTGCATTCATTTGGTTTATCATTGGACTTATTTTTCTTATTGTTGGGGTGAATATTGAGTGGGGACCGTATTAAAAGACG
Organism: Bacillus sp. SH7-1; assembly: GCF_008042405.1. Classification (NCBI taxonomy): domain Bacteria; kingdom Bacillati; phylum Bacillota; class Bacilli; order Caryophanales; family Bacillaceae; genus Bacillus; species Bacillus sp. SH7-1. The sequence continues at coordinate 200,135 of NZ_QNUD01000007.1, read as the reverse complement.
CGTATTATACTTAACTTGATAAAATATCTATCCTATTTTCCTCTCCAATCCTATAAAAATCACTTATTCTAGTATAGATATAAAAAGGGATTAATCATAATGATTAATCCCTTTTCTCAAGATAAAATACCTTTAAATATTTTAGTTCCAAATTTTATTTACCCATTCCGGATGATCAATGAAAGGATTACGATTATGTTGATATTTCGTAAAAATCACTTCATTACGCTTTTTCTCTAAATCATCGACCGGGTCTTGTTCATTCCATTTTAGTAAAACGGATAGTTTGCCCATGTATGGGTCTTTATTGTTATTCACCTTTTCATTTAGTTCTAAGTCTATTTCACCATTATCTCCCTCGTAACGAACTGCCATGTAAAATAGCATTCTAGCGATATCTCCTTTTACACTATCACGAGGTTCCCAAGAATCACTATCATATTTACATTCTGTCGCTTCTGAATGATTCACACCACCATTATCAAAATCCAGATTTCCACGTGAACTATTTACAGATACATCCGTCGCTCTTAAATGATGCAAATCTGTTCCAGGTCCTGCAGTCGTTCCAAAATCACCGTGTGATTTTGCCCAAACATGCTCTCGATTCCAGTTATCAACTCCTGAACCATTCGTAAGTTTCCCTTGCGAACGCCCCGTATATAAGAGTATCACATTATTTTTATTATTCGGATCTTCATCAGTATCTCTTAGCGCTTCCCAAACCGCACTGTATGATAACTTTGTATGATCATCAATAATATTATGAAGTTCCTTCTTTAATTCTAAACCAGTCTTTCCTATTGCATTATTATAATATGTATCGTCATAGCTTTTTACAGTAATCTCTTGTGGTGATGCAGAAGCTACTTCACCGTGTATAGTATCTGTGAATGATAGAGATGCAGAACCTAAAATAAAAAATGAAGATAGTGTAACCATAGCAATTTTTGTATTTCGAAACTTCATATACCCATTTCCCCTTTAATATATAATTTGAAGCTATTAACTAAAAAATACTTTCTAACCCCAAAAAAACTTTTAGAAGCCCATACCCCTTTTCTTTTTATTTAATACAAAACTCTAATGAGTCTGTATCATTTCCACACTTTTGGCTTATCTACTTTTCACAAGGAATATTCCTCTCTAGTAAAGATTGTTAAAATATTCTTTGCAATTTAAAAGTAGTTTAATGTTAACTTATAAATTTCAATTTATTTATGCAATAATGCATATTTGATAAATACTTCAAAAAGCAGTTTGAATAAAAAGCATTCAAAGAAAACCATACAACAAAAAAGATAGCGTTTAGGACAGAAATAATAAAAATTAAGATGATAGCTCGACTTTTCCTTTTTCCATAACTGTCTTTATTTTTGTGTAAAACCTTTCTTTCTCTGAATAATACGTACAAACATAGATTGGATACCATGTAGGAACCAATCTATTTTACTTAAAGAAACTGTGTCAATTCTGAGTTCACAACACGTTGTGCAGTAATAATAACACTTTCAGCTGTTAGCCCATAAACACTATATAGTCCACCAGGTTGATTAGGAACAATTTGAACTTCATATTCAAGTGCTTGTCCAAAAGTAGGATGAACTAAACTTAAGGTTTCAATAGTAGAAGCATTAGAATTCACATTAAAGTTTACCTGTTCAATTAATACTAATGAACCGTCAAGTCTAAAAACTCTAGCTACTCCAGTAAGTGGGCCAGCAGTACGATTAAGGATCTTCACCCTAACTCTATTTGCATTAGCAGGTTGATTTCCTACGTTTTCAATTGGTCCTGTAGTAAGAGCCATATAACATCACCTCCATTATGTTATTATGATATTCAATAATACACAATAACGTCATAAACTAATTATCCAATTTATTTAAAATAAAAAAATGTTCGTTTTTATCTCGTTAATTAATAAAAACGAACATTTTATAATGAATGAATTCACAAAAAAATAAATTCATATACTATGACTAAATCAACCTATAACAACCGTTTTTTTACAGACAATTACTCTCCCTTCCGACTTCCTCACTTTCTCCTAATATTGAGCCGGGGATCTTACTACCCGCATGTTGCGAGATAAAATGTGTTTCCATCCAATTCACAATTATTTCTTCCAGCTCTGGATGTAGTGGCTTTCCTGCCCCTTCTTCATAATTCTTTTTAAACTCTAATGCTTTAAACTCACCTTCAAAACTTTTCAAACTATGATCCATATTTTGTACTACATATACTTCAGAATCACCCTTCACATAATCACCGATCCGCTTCGCTCTTTCAGGATCAGCCTGAATATCTTTATCACCAGCAATAACTAGCACTGGACATGTTACTTGTTGTAAATCTTTATAAATGTCATGCTGAAAATGCTCTCTAAACCATTTTGCGTTCATCGGTTTAAAACCAACTTTAATCGTATCTTTTTCTGTGTTCATCATTTTCTCTTTTATTTTTTCCATCTGCTTCTCTCCACGTTTTTCCACATTGAGAAGGCGCATTAGTTTTCCCTTTATTCCTTTTTGTTCTTTTAACTCTTTATAAGCAATCTCTCTTTGTCTTTTCGTAGCCTCTTCTAATGATTCCGCAGCTCCTGTAAGAAGGATGAGACCATTAACTGGTGTTCTAGCATTTACTACTGTTGCCAACATACATCCCTCACTATGACCAGCTAAAATGATATTTTCCGAATCAACAAATGGTTGTTCTTTTAAATACGTAATCGTAGACTCTATATCACTAACTAAATCCCACATTCCAGTCTTTAGAAATTCTCCACCACTCTTTCCTACCCCGCGCTTATCAAAGCGGAGCGTCACTACTCCCAGCTTCGCCATTACATGCGCTAAATCTTTATATATGTTTGCCTCAAGCTTTAGCGGTACTATCGTTCCATCACGATCAATCTCTCCAGATCCAGCGATAATGACAACAGTAGCATACTTCCCGTCAACTTTCGGCTTTGTAATCGTTCCATGCAAAGTAAATTCACTATTTATCGCTATTTCATATTCATCAAAAGTCATCATTTTTTCCTCCCTCTATTCTTTTAAATCCAATTTAAATTTCAAACTCGCTATTATATTTTTGTATTCTCTTACATCTTTCATCGGAGCGAAAACTGGATTCTCTTCAATACTTTGTAGCATGCTCTTCTTTATAATCTCTTCATTTCTAACCGTTTTAGCGCCAAGCGGAAACTCTGCAAACCATTCATCAATCGCATCAAAATAGGAATCTCCATGTAAATGTAGACTATTTACTGTAAAGCTCGCCGCACAAACCGCTGCATATTTCCGTAACATTTCTAATGCTCTTTCAAAATTCCCTTGCATACAATATACTTGTGCAGCAGCATAGTATACTTTTAAAGTCATATTGGGATGTAATGTTTCTATTTCATATATATCTATTAACATGAAAGCTCTATTTAAAATTACCTCTACCTTTTCAGCGCTTGAGGCATTTACTACTACATAATTCGGTATTGTCGCAACAAGTTGTATTAAATGTTGGTACATACTAATTTGCATTATTTCATTCGCTTTTTCAGTATTTCCAAGCATTTGATACGCCTGTGCGATTAAATCTTCCGCTGGGACGTTAGGACGTATCGTTTCGCCAAGTAATTGAAGCACCTCATTCGGTCTATTGAGTATAAGATAGCAAGTTGCTTGAAACGATACCGCCTCTTTCACAAGAGAAACATCGTCACTTTCTTCCTGTACCCTGCTAAAGAAAGACATTGCCTCTTCTAAAATTTCAATTCTTTTATCCGTATCCTCTGTTAACATATGGTGATTAATAAAAAGTAGTCCCATTTGAAGTAATAATGGAAAACAAGAATAATATTTTTTGATTATTCCTCTGCACTCTATCATCACTTCATCAAACGGTTTTTCACTAAAAGCTTCTGCGAGTCTATGATATAAATTTTTAATATCTTCCTGTTTCATTTGCGGTGTATAACTAATTAGCTCATCTATACTAATGTTAAAGTATGATGCTAATAGTGGTAAAAATGTAATATCCGGATAACTTTGCCCCGTCTCCCATTTGGAAACAGACGCCTTCGTAATACCTATATACGCCGCTAATTCTTCCTGCGTAATTCCCTTTTCTTTTCTCTTATCCGCAATTTTTTTATGAATATGAATCTCTCTCACTGTATCACCTCTTACTTTTAGTATATGTTTTTTATTTCACACAAAATATGGATTTAAAGTGGATTTCCGTTAACAAAATCAACTGTTAGGAAACATCTGTCTAAAATAAAATCAAAAGCAGGAACATATTTGATATGTTCCTGCCTTTTTAATGTGGGTACCGCTACATAGCCATCTAGCTAAGATTTTAAAGTACTTCAAAATCAAAAATCTCATTTCACCACAGTTTTCTATGGTAATCCAGTGAACAGCTTCTTTACATAATTTTCGATATTGGAAGTAAATTTAAGTTGTTTTTAAAGTAGGTATACCTAGTAGAAATTTTTGAATTGTGCCCGTTTGTTGAAGTTTAATTTTCATTATACTTTTTGTACTGAGTCCAGTGCTTTTTTTAATTCGTCTGATTTTTGAGTGCCGATTACTACTGTGTTATATTGCAACTTTAACTCTATACCTTTATTTCCATTCATGTTATAGGCTTTTTCATTCTTAAGATTAAAACGAATTCCCCATCCTCCAAATCGTTTTATAGGACTGTAAGTAATGCATTCATAATGATGTATATCTTTGAAAAGGTACTGCTTATATTGAAAATGAAAAGGAACAAAGCGGACATAAAGACCTTTTTCACGGACCTCAATGATCAGTTTCAATACTCCAAGCATTAATACAGGAAAGGCAATCCCGAAAAACAACCATATAACAATTAATACACCATTAGGAGCTGGTTTATCTCCAAACGGGATATCAAGAATAATTTGTTGAATAAATCCATACCACATCAGCATGGCGATCCCTAATATGAGTATCCATACCCAAATTGGGGATCGCTGAACCTCACGAAAGATAACTCGCTCTTGTTGTTTCATTAATGATTATCACCTCCTAAATGGTTTATTTTTTCTCACTCATTTTAAGCCGTTTTGCACTTCCGAAAAATGCGCTCCCAATTATGAATATAACGGAAGAAAGATACATTGTTATCCCTGAGTATTTATTATCAAAAATTGTGAAATTAAGTAAATTAATGAACATCATCAATATAAGTGATATGTACAATCCATTAATATATTTCATTTATCCCCCCCCTTTACTTTTTTGAAAAACCCTATGTGATAAATAGTGGTTTCTAAAGGTATTATTCAGAATGCCCTTTTCCCTATTTTACCATTTTAGAGAGTTGATATGTTGTTTGTTTTCGGTTGAATACTGTATACATAGTCGGTTAACATAACGTTTTATTACGTAAATAAAAAGGATAATCCGCCCTCATAATGGACTAATTATCCTATAAATCTTTATCTAAATTTAATAAAACTAGAGTTTCTTTTCCTGTGTATCATTATTTTGTTATCTCACCAAACCGCGCTCTCGTCACTTTCGCCAAGTCATCCACTTTAAGCTCAATTTGTATACCGATTTTCCCGCCGCTTACAATGATCGTTTCAAGCGATTGGGCGCTTTCATCGACACATGTAGAAAACAACTTTTTCATTCCGACTGGTGAACAACCGCCTCGAATATATCCTGACACTTTCGTAATATCTTTTACAGGAATCATTTCAATTTTCTTTTCACTTACTGCTTTTGCGGCAGCTTTTAAATTTAGTTCCTCATCTACCGGAATAATAAACACATGATAATTTTTACTATTCCCTTGAGCGATTAACGTTTTATATACTTCTCTCACTTCTCGTCCAATTTTCTCGGCTACTGATACGCCATCAATTTTCCCATCGTCTGGATCATATGACATTATCGAATATTCAATTTTTTCTTTATCTAATATTCGCATCGCATTTGTTTTATCTTTTTTCATAACGTTCTCCTTAAAAGGTTATTTCATATTATTAAGTTTTATTATACACCCTTTTCCATTTCTCCTACATAACTTCACGTATATTTCAAAACTAAAAATATTGATAATTCAAAAATCATCTGATATAATTTGGAAAAACTTATTGTTAAGGAGAGATTTCTAATGCAAAATTTTAATACTTCTTTCCAACTTCATCATCATACGTAACGCCGTGTATCTGAAGAAAAATTTTTCTTCGTGGGTACAGGGCTTTTCCTGTTGACCCACGAAGCGTTCATAAAGCTATGTGGGTATTTTTATACCTGCATAGCTTTTTTTAATTTAAAAAAGGAGTGATTATGATGGAAATGAGAAATGTAAAAGGAACGAAAGACTATTTACCAGAAGAACAAGTACTGCGAAATAAAATTAAAAGAGCGTGTGAAGATACGTTTGAACGTTATGGCTGTAAACCGTTAGAGACACCAACGTTAAATATGTATGAGCTTATGTCATACAAGTACGGCGGTGGCGATGAAATTTTAAAAGAAATATATACACTTAAGGATCAAGGAAAACGCGAACTTGCCTTACGTTACGATTTGACAATTCCATTCGCAAAAGTTGTGGCAATGAATCCGAACATCCGCCTTCCTTTTAAACGCTATGAAATTGGGAAAGTGTTTCGAGATGGCCCTATTAAACAAGGAAGATTTCGTGAGTTTATACAATGTGACGTTGATATAGTCGGTGTTGAGTCTGTCATGGCAGAAGCGGAACTCATGAGCATGGCGTTTGAGCTGTTCCAAACGTTAAACTTAGAAGTAACAATCCAATATAATAACCGAAAATTGTTAAACGGTATCCTTCAGGCCATTAACATCCCTACTGAGTTAACGAGTGACGTCATTTTATCATTAGATAAAATCGAAAAGATTGGGATTGATGGTATACGAAAAGATGTATTAGAGCGCGGAATTTCTGAAGAAATGGCTGATACGATATGTAATACCGTTTTATCTTGTCTAAAGCTTACAATTGCTGACTTTACAGAAACTTTCAATAATCCACTCATTATCGATGGAGTAAACGAATTGCAACAATTACAGCAATATTTAATCGCCCTTGGAATAAATGAAAATGCTATATTCAATCCATTTTTAGCACGAGGACTCACAATGTACACAAGTACCGTATATGAAATCTTTTTAAAAGATGGCTCGATTACATCTAGCATCGGTAGCGGTGGTCGATACGATAATATTATCGGAGCATTCCGTGGTGATAATATGAACTATCCAACAGTCGGTATTTCATTCGGTTTAGACGTTATTTATACGGCACTATCACAAAAAGAAACGATATCATCTACAGCAGATATATTTATCATCCCGCTTGGGACAGAATTACAATGTTTACAAATCGCCCAGCAATTACGTTCTACCACTTCCTTAAAAGTCGAACTTGAACTAGCAGGACGCAAATTAAAACGTGCCCTTAATTATGCCAATAAAGAGAATATCCCTTATGTGCTTATTATTGGGGAAGAAGAACTTAGTACAAACACTGTTGTGCTGCGGAATATGAAGGAAGGTAGTGAGGTGAAGGTTTCGCTTTCTTCTTTAAGTAATTATTTATAATACGAACCACCCTCGTTTGGGTGGTTTTTTTATTTTATAGCTACCAATAATTAGTTTACATAAAATAATTATAATCTACTAAAAACTACAAATATATAATATCCAATTACCTATTATTTTTGGTAATATATAGCTGTAAATTATTTTAGGAGGATTAACTTTGAAAACCTACATCCAAGCACTAAAGTGGACTACAGGGATCTATCATCTTTTATTACTTCCTTGTTATTATTTATTTCCAAGTCTTGTTAACCTACATGGGATACCTTTACTACTATTGATTGTTTTACATATCACTACTATTTTATTAGCTAAAAAAGGCGGCATGAATACGTATCCTCATTATATCGGCATTATCGTTACTCTAGTTGCCTTCTTTCCTTATATAGTAATCGTTCTACATATGATAGCAGCCGCTTTCCTTTTATTAGATGCAGCTTCTATGAATACAAAAGAAGTTTATGATTCATAACGGGATAAAATGAAACTTTAATCAGTAGAATTTTGAAGTCAGTTAGCAAATTGCAAAATTCACACAATAACTTTATCGCTAACACCCAAAAAGAATTTACTTTCCTTACTTCAAATTAATAAAAGAATATTCTGTTTTATTTTTATAAAATTCTAAATATTTACAATACAACTTAATTATCATACATTTTAGTTATGTAAAAAATCTAAATTTAAAGGAGATGAATGCATGCTAAAAAAATTGATAGTAGGTGCAGTGATCGCCATTTCATCATTAACTGTGGGATTAGGATCAGTATCAGCTAGTACCGAAAAAGATTATACGATTTCCTCTTTTGAATATGTAACTGTAGATGAAAAGACTGTAGATGCGTTTAATAAGTTTGGTGCTCCATCAAAGGAAGACGTAAAAATAACGTGAGTTCTACCGAAACAAAATCAAAATGGAGACTGGTTATCTTATGGTTTTTCGAGCAAAGAAAGTTTAGAGTCTTTTATTAAAAAAGATAAACAACGGTTGAATCATGCAATCACTCCCCTTGGTGTTGGCGGGAGCGGACCTAATAGTACCGACTTCTATGAACATGCAAATAAAGGTGGCGAGTATTTTTCTCTTAGTAGCGGTTTTAAAAATTTGCCCCCTAGTTGGCAAAATAGAATTTCTTCTGTAAGTACAGCATCCCCTACTGCTAGCTATTCAACTACGCTATGGGAACGTACTTCAACTGAAGGATATGGAAAAGGTGTTTTTTTTAAACACGCTGATTGGTATGGAAAAACTGTAAACTTGAATGACTTTGTAATTTCAGCAGTTGAAGTTAAAAAGTAAAAGACATAGAAATAAAAGGTGTCTTCACATATGGAAAACACCTTTTATTTCTAAAACTCTTAACTGTTATTTTTCGTATTTCTACTCTCCAAAACTTTCTCCATATTATGAGTTGCCCACTCCATCATTAATAGAATCATTGGACGAAGTGATTCACCAAGCTCAGTTAACGAATATTCTACTTTCGGAGGCACTTCACGGTATACTTCACGATGTATGATGCCATCTGCTTCGAGTTCTCTCAACTGCAGCGTTAACATTCTTTGTGTGATATTTGGTTTTAATCTTTTTAATTCATTAAACCTCTTTGTACCATCTAATAAATGATACAAAATAACCCCTTTCCATTTCCCTCCAATCACCTCAACCATCGCTTCCACTGGACAAGAATATTTATTTAGAAATGGGTAATTTATATTATTTTCTTTTGAACAATCCATAATAAATCCCTTCCCTTAACATTAGTATCTTTTTTGATACTATACCACATAAATGTGCGTACTTGTTTCTATGTTACTTTAAAAATATAATTTACTTACAAAATAAATGAATGAAAAGAGGAACTTTTATGACAAATACAAACCAAATTACAAAAGAAAAAATTATGGAGGCTTTCCATTTCAGACATGCATGTAAAGAGTTCGATCCTATGCAAAAAATTTCAGAAGAAGATTTTAATTTCATTTTAGAAACAGGCAGATTATCTCCTTCTTCTTTTGGATATGAACCTTGGAAATTTATTGTCGTACAAAATAAAGAAGTAAGAGAAAAACTACAACCATATTCATGGGGCGCTGGTGGGCAACTTGCAACTGCTAGTCACTTTGTCATTGTTCTTTCAAGAAACATGAAAGATATGCATTATGATGCAGAGTATATTAAATATATGATGAACGATATTATTGAATTACCTGAAGACACGCAAAAAATTAGATATGAATTCTTCAAAAAGTTCCAGGAAACAGATTTTAACTTGTTACAATCCGATCGTGCTGTATTTGATTGGGCATCAAAACAAACCTATATTGCTTTAGGCAATATGATGACGAGCGCAGCTCAAATTGGCATTGATTCTTGTCCAATAGAAGGATTTGATAAAGAGAAAGTAGATTCTTTACTTCGTCAAGAAGGCATTATCAATGGCGATAACTTTGAAGTATCTGTTATGGTTGCCTTTGGTTATCGTAAAGAAGAGCCAAAGCGTGATAAAACAAGACAGACTATAGATACAATTGTTGAATGGATTTAGTTATATAGCACGCAAAAAATCATGCTCCTTATTACTGGATACTCATACGAAAGAAGTAGAATTTGATTTTTCTTATGTATGAAATTAATTTTTCATGGAAAGATATATTAGTATGTATGCAGTTTGAACGCTCTATTTTTAGAGTCGAACAGGAGGAGAATGAATATGTCTGATATTGAAGTTGGCGAAGTGTTTACTCTTAGCGATGAGAATAATGAGGATCAGGAAGTAGAAGTACTCGGAGCGATGGATGTCGAAGGCGCTGAATATATCGCAGTTGCCTTTGTAGAGGACATTCAAACAGAATCTGAGGAAGACATTGATATTTTCTTTTTAAAAGTAGAAGAAGATAATGAGTTTTCATACATTGAAAATGATGAAGAGTTTGATAAAGTATCTGCTGCTTTTGATAAAATTTTGGATGAGCAAGAGCAAGAATAATATGAATGAAAAACACGAGGGCGGATACATATCCGCCCTCTTTTTTATTCATCACTCATCCAAAATCTTATGCAGCAATTCCAGTACATCTTTCATCACAAAAGGCCCGTCTTTTTTCACATGCTCAGCGAATTCAGAAACGAGACGTAATGTTTTTACACTTTCAATTGGATGCTCGCCTGATGCACTTTCAGCAGAAAGCATAACGGCATTCGTTCCGTCCAGTACAGCTTGAAACACATCAGTTACCTCAGCCCTTGTTGGAATAGAATGATCTACCATAGATTGAAGCATTTGTGTTGCTGTAATAACATATGTATTCGTTCGATTACATTCCTGAATCATCATTTTCTGCAAGAGCGGAATAAATTGGTACGGCAACTCTACTCCTAAATCGCCCCTTGCAATCATAATTCCGTCTACTTCTTTACATATATCTTGAAAATTCTCAATCGCTTCCATCGTTTCTATTTTTGCAATTAAATTAGGAGCAGTTTCTTTATGCTCTTTTATAAAGTCCCTTATTTCTTTTATATGACTAGGTTTTCTTACGAAAGAACATGCAATAAATTCAACATCCTCTTCTAAAAGAAACTGAATGTCTTTTTTATCTTTCTCTGTAATAGCTGGTAAACTAACGATTGCCCCTGGTAAGTTCACCCCTTTATGCGATGAGATATTACCACCTGTTTTGACCTTTGTTTCTATTTTATCCGCACTTACCTTTTCAACAATTAATTCAACTTCTCCATCATTAATTAAAATTCTACTGCCAATTTTCACGTCATTCGCGATACCTTCATAATCAACACTTGCTTCTCTATTACTTCCTGTAACTGGTTGCGTATGTAAAATAAAAGAATCTTCCGCCTGAAGTGTAATTTGTTCTCCTTTTACTTCACCTAACCTTATTTTAGGACCTTGTACATCGCCTAAAATTTTAATAGAATCATCTATCGATCTGACTAAACGAATGATATCTTTATGACCTTCATGCGTGCCATGTGATAAATTTAGCCGAACAATTTTCATACCATTGCTTATTAATTGCGCTAACGTTTCTTTATTATTACTTGCTGGGCCAATTGTACAAACTCGATCGATTGTCACTTTTATCACCATCCTTTTTCGTTAGGTTTCCCATAAACTTTAATTACACTCTCTACATAAAAAAAGCCTACTCACACAAGTAGGCTTTTGAAACTACGAAAGTTTCGTCAATAACTGATTTAAATCTTTTTTCGTTTTCGTCGTTAATGATTTCATTTTATTTATATCTATCTTTTCTTTCTCCGCTCCTACAATTAATGGATACATACTTTGTCCAATTGTTTTATATTCAGCTGGGTGTGATGTTTCTAACTCTTTCTCAATTACATCCCACTTTGCATTAATTTGTTTTCCAAGTTTATTTACTGTATCTAATTTCGGATTAGCAGCTAACTGCTTGTCTAAGCTATCAACTAATGCAGCAACTTCTTTAACACTCGTTTTCACAGCTACACTTTTCTTCGGATCTTTCGTTGTTTTTCCGTCTGAGTTTGTACTTGTACTTTGATCTGTTGTTTTCCCGCTAGTCGTTTGATCATTGGTTTTTCCTGTCGTCTCTTTTTCTTTTGTTTTTACATTCTCGTTTTGGGTTGACGTTTTACCGTTACTTTCTGTTCCTGATGATTCTTTCGTGTTTTTTGCATCTTTATCTGTTTTTTCATTTGAAGAAGTATTTGTTTCTTTTTCAGTATCTTTCGTTGTTTTTGACGCTTCATCTGCACTTGTCGTTTTTGATTCTCCTTCATTTTGCGCTGTTACTTGCTCTTTCTTTTCTGTCTCTTTATCTGCTGAAGGACTACAAGCTGCCATAGTAAGCATTGTACCAATTGTTATCGATGCGATAGCGACCTTTTTCATTTTCATATAAATCCCCCTATGTTTATATAATTTATCCTCCCCTTTACGATTCGATTTCTCCTTAAAAAATCCCTTTTCATACGAATTACCATCTTTCCGACAGTAATCTTCATAATAATACGTACAAAAACTGATAAATCAATTTGAATATTCGAGTTTCTTCTACTTCATTTTTCTTCTCTGTTGTAAAAGAAAAAGAGTATATTGTCACATGAAGAATTACGATCTTCATATGACGATATACTCTTCCATCAAATTTTTATCTTTCTTGACATTTTATTTATACAAAAAAATAAAATTTTCTTTCGTTTTTTTGTTTCTCAATAATTGTTAACATAATATATTTATGAGTAACCACCATTCGAATGAATGACTTGCCCAGTAATCCATTTTGCTTCTTCACTTACTAAAAAAGAAATTAAACGCGCTGCATCCACTGGTTCTCCAACTCTACCTTGCGGGAACTTCCATACTAAATGATGCTTCAGCTCCTCTGTAATCCATCCTGTATTCGTCGGTCCTGGATCAACAGCATTCACTGTAATCCCCTTCTCCATCGCAACTGGTGCTACTGATTTTGTAAATGCTTCAATTGCTCCTTTTGTTGCTGCGTATGCTAGTTCATCAGGCATTGGCCCTAGTGACTGTCCTGAAGTAAGGTTAATAATACTTCCATTCGTCTTGCTTGCATAATGTTTTATAAATAATGAACTTAATAACATAGTAGCGCGAACATTTACTGTATAATGTTTATCTAACTGTTCTATATTTAATTCTTCAATTCTCGTATGAGTAGCATACGCTGCATTATTAATTAAAATAGATGGATCACCTAAACGTTCTGAGACCATATAAAACAAACGATTCGGCGAATATGACTGCGATAAATTGATTTCTGCCATTTCACATCGAACACCTAAACTTTCAATCTCCTCTTTCAACAAAAAGGGCTCTTTGTCATGCATTCCCCATGGCATCGCTTTATCATACTGAGACCAGTACGTGAAAAAAATGTCTATTCCTTTTTGAGCAAGCACCTTGCATACAGCTGCACCAATTCCATTCAGACGAGTTGCCCCTGTTACAATTGCTATTTTCTTCACCTTTTCTCCTCCATCTATGGATAAATCCTCTGCACGAATACAGAGGATCTATCTTTTTATTCAATATTTGACAATATGCGTTCTGCACCTAATTTTAAAATTTTAATAAAGATATAATTTACTATCGTAAACATTACAAATAAAACGATAAACATAACCCAAAGTCCTACTTGAAGGAAGAAGTATAATAGACTTACTCCCGCTACAATAACTAAAGCTATTAAAATATTAGCTAAAAAATTCCACAATGTTGTATATCGGCTCTTAAATAATTTTTGTTCTGTATCCCAATGTATATCTGCAGTTTGTGCATCCCAGCGTGTACCGATTAAATTAATTAACAATAAACCGTTCGCACTTAATAAGAACCAAAGAACCATAAATACTGCAGAAATTCCCGCTACAACTGCCATCGTAATACCGAATACTGCTAAAATGATCACATTAATTAACCAAGCCGTTATCGCTTTCGCAAAAAAGATATCTGAAGCCTTTACTGGTAAATAGCGATTCACAAACCATGAACTTCCATCTCGTGAGAATGAAGTTGTTGCGATGACGTTACTTCCCATTAAAAATAGAGAGGCACAAAGCCCAACACCAATTGCAAGACCTGCTGATTTTGGATTATCAATATAACCTGTGATCCACTTTAAATTTCCATCTTGCACGAATAAAACAAAGAATAACATAATCGGCATAACGAAAGTTTGCACGATACAATTTAAGAAAAATTGCGGTGTACGAAATAACGTTTTAAATTCTTTTTTCACATACGCTTTTAAATGTGAACTTTGTACCGTTGATTTTTGTAAACCTTCTGCTGAAATGACCTCTTTTTTTGCCGTACTCGTTGAAAGTCCAATAACCCCTTTTAAATATGTACGCTCTGCAATGTAATAAAACAACACAAAGAATACAAATGAAATAAGTGCAAAGATTATTACGTATAAAGGTCCCTTCCAATTTGCATTTTCTACTAATGCCACTGCTCCAAAATATGTAGTTGGAAAATAGTTTGTCATTTGTACTAAAAGAGAAGACTGGTTGTTTGCAAGGTAATCCGCAATTGCATCTTCAGAAAACGAACTTTTATTTTTCCACTGCAAAAATACGTTAATTCCTACAATAAATAGTATACTTACGATTCCGATAAATATATTGCCTCGGTCTTTATTTTTCCCTATATTTGTATACCTCATAATAACTGTCATCAGTAACGAAGCTAGTACTAACGGCACAATCGGGAAGAGTAAGTAAATGAAAATCATATATATGTAATATGTAATAAATGCACCACTTTTTAAACCGTACGTAATAAATATTGGTAATAGAATGAATGAACTCATTACGTATTGTGTAATTAATACTGTTAAAAATTTTGCCGAAATAATTTGCGCTGGTTTTAATGGTAATGGTAATAACATTTCAATGTCATTGCTGTAGTAAAATACAGTTAAAATGTTCGTAATACTCATTAAAAATACCCATATACTCGCAATCGCAAGTCCCATTGCGACAATCATTCCTGGGTCTTGCCCTAAATGTATCATACCTTCATACATTCCGTGCGTGATAGAACCAAACAGTAAAAAGCCGACAAATAAAATGGCTATAAATGAAAATACGTACGCCGATCGCTTCTTCTTATCTGTTAAAAAATCTGCATAATTTAATTTCAATAATACTTTCGTTAACGTCCAAATTTTACTCATTGCCCGTCATCTCCAAGAACATTTTTTCAAGTGATTCATTGGATTTAAAATGATCTCTCATTTCATCTAAATTCCCTTTAAACTGAAGATTCCCCTTATTAATGATTGCAACGCGGTCACATATTTTTTCCGCTACTTCTAATACGTGTGTAGAGAAAAATACAATCTTTCCTTTATCCGCATGTTCTCTCATCATTTCTTTTAAAATATATGCCGATTTCGGATCAAGCCCTGTTAACGGTTCATCTAAAATCCATACATCTGGCTCATGCACGAGCACACCAATAATAACGATTTTTTGTCTCATACCGTGTGAGTAACTTTGAATTTGATCCGATAATGCATTGTAAAGATCAAATTTCTTCGCTAAAGACTCGATTCGTTTTTGGCGTACTTCTTTCGGCACCTCATACATATCTGCCATAAAGTTTAAATATTCAATTCCCTTTAACCGTAAAAACATATCTGGACTATCTGGAACATAACCAAACGTCTTTTTCGCTTCCATCGGATTTTTCATAATATCTATACCATTAATCGTAATTGTTCCTTTGTCCACCCCATGGATACCAGTAATCATCTTAATTGTCGTTGATTTACCGGCACCATTCGGTCCTAAAAATCCAAAGATTTCTCCGCTAGGCACAGATAAACTTAAATCTTTTACTGCATAGGTAGACCCATTATAACTTTTTGACACATTCGTAATTTCAATCATTACATCCAATCCTTTCCTTAATTACCAAATAACTATATTAACATTATAGCATACTTTTATTTTCAGATTTTTGTATTTTTCAGTTTATTTAACCTTTAAAATAAATGTAAACCCCTAATCCAACGATTAAAACGACAGCTAGTATAATATAAATCATCGTTAGTCGTTTAATATTCCCTTTTGTCGCTTTACTATAATTTGCATCACCATTTCGTCCAATTAACACCGTCGCCACTACAGTAATCACTACAAGTAATACAACAATCATGATCCAAGTTAACATTCCTTCCTCCCCCTCCTTACAACCATTTTACAATATTATCCTCTTTATTCCGCAGTATATTTCCTCTTTTTACTATTATTATGAAAAGAATTGGAAAACTATTATTACTATACATTACCCATGTGATATATTTATAACATAATGTGCTTTATTTCTAACATTGAAAGGAGTCCCTATCATGAAAACAACTTGGATAAAATATTTAGGATTTCTCGGTTTCTTCGGTTTCCTCGGATTTTTTTATGAAAAAGGATTGTTTACTATGTTTTGTTTCTTCTCCTTTTTCACAACGTATAGAACAGTTCAACACGATGAACTATTTGAACAAATCGTCAATAAATCGTGCCGCAATGCCTTTATCGTTACATTACTAACTACTGCTATCATTATGTTTATTGAAATATTATTTCCAAACCCGGCGCTACAAGAGATTGATATCGCTCTTATTTTCGGCACACTCATTCTTACATTCGGGTTCTCTATGTTCTTTTACGATAAACCTGTTGATGAAATGGAAGATGCACCATGGCGTTCGTAACGAAAATAAAAGAGTACCGCACCAAATTAAATATGACACAAGAAGATTTAGCAAAAAGTGTTGGTGTACGTCGTGAAACAATTAGCCATCTTGAAAAAGGAAAATATAATCCTTCCTTGCAGCTTGCTCACGATATAGCGAAGGCACTTCATAGTACGATTGATGAAGTTTTTATTTTTGAGGATAAATAAAAAATACCGGCATTCTTTTCACAAAGAATACCGGTATTTTTCATTTATACAACGATCACCCATACAAAACTGCATGAAATACACCTAACAGTAAATATTGGTCTTCTATATAATCTTCATCGTATACATTCATCTCGATGTGATACATATCTTCCTCAAGAAGAATATTCCAATCTGCAATTACATAGCCTTTTCGTAATAACTTTCCCATTCCAAAAGAAGTTTTGTGAACAACATATTCTTCTCCCTTATATGTAAAGGTAAATAAGAAATTTGCATCCAATAACTTTCCATCACATACAAGTATTTCATGATCTGCATCATTATTATCTTTGTACGTTACTAAAATCCTTCTTTGACGTTGCCTACTTACATCCTTTGCAATGACGCGAATATTGTCCTTACTATCCTTTATTTCATAAATGATATTACTACCGACTTTCGGAATGAAATCTAGCACTCTCATCAACGTATTTTTATAATAGCCCCGTACTACGCCTACTTGTTTGCTTTCCTTATAAACCTCTATAGATGTCGTATCCGCTTTACTATCACACAGCCGTTTATAAGAAAGCTTCATCATCCGCTCTCCTCTTAAGTACTGATCAAATGTCACAGGATATTCTATCGCGCGCAGTTCCTTATTTAACTCATATAAATAGCGTTGCACGCTCTCTACTAATGTTGTAGTCGAGATACTCTCCTGAAGTTCAAATTGTTGCCAACTGGAAGAAATCTTCCACTGATCGTCTTCTTCATAAAAGAAACTAAGAATGATCTCATCACGGTCAGGCGTTTCATAATTCATATGTACATTCTGCCCGTGTTGCACTTGTTCCATCCACTGTCCTAAATAAATGCCAAGCTCTGCGACCTTCATACATGACTTCTGAAAAAGTACGCTGTCATTCGCGAGAATCGTTAATTCCCCTTCAATAAAGCCCTTTGTATAAGCATCATACTTTGGCTCATCCTTCTGCGGAATAGCCTTATCTAACTCAAATAAAAACTTTAACATTCTTTATTCACCTCTAGTTGTTACACAGTTCATACCTAACATTGCAGCACTCTGAGAAACTATGTATATATACACATTTAATTCATGTATTATAACACGTAAATGACCTTAGTATAGAAACACTATTTTCGCTTTACGAACTCCCTCATAATAGAATAACTATCCTTTTATTATTTTTTCTTGACTTAGAGTTCACTCTAACCATTATAATCAACTCATAGTTCATTCACAATAAAATCAATTGGATAAAATTCAGGAGGGATTGGAATAGTTAAAATCAAAAGTGGCTGACATTATCGCAGACCTGGATATTGTCATTCGAACCTTTGATTTATCTGTTACTACAATTGTATATTAAGGACTATTCAAATAAAAAATAACGATTTCCTGTGCGTTAAGAAGTCAGTGATTCTTGTTATTTTTTCCTTATTTTACTTTCTCTTAATAGTCATAAATCTTCTATAATTTATTTAGTACATATAAATGAAACGGAACCTTAAAATCAGCAAATTAGAAAATAAAACAGGATGGGAGTCAATTATTATGGTTCAATCAAATAAGGCATTTAGCCTAGCATTAGTAAAATCGTTAAGAGGAGAACGAGGACATCTTCCCATCAAAAATGCTTTGTCGGATATAGACATGGTGCTTGCGGGAAAACGCAGAGAGGAACTACCTTATTCTATTTATCAATTAGTAAAACACATGACCTACTGGCAAGATTTTCTCTTATTATCCGCCCAGGGGAAGAAGCCTGCATTGCCCGCCCATGTAAAAGAGAGCTGGCCTGAAGAAGAATGTCCTGCCAGTGAGGAAGAGTGGCAACAGATTATTCAGTATTTTCTTCAAGGGATTGAACAGGCATGCACGATTGCCCAAACTGTTCAATTGAACAAAATATTGGAGGAATGGCCTGGTGAAACCACTGGCGGTGTTCTACGCAATATTGCATCTCACAACTCCTACCATTTAGGAGAAATTGTGCTGATCCGCAGATTATTTAGTGCTTGGCCACCGCCAACAGGCGGATATCCAGTCTAAACAAGGAAATGGTTCCAACCCATGCCCATTAACTTAAAATTTCGAATTACTTCCAAAACGAAATTTTTACCACTTTACAGTTATTTATGAAAATTAAATTCATTTTTTCATTATTGGGGAACAAACATTTTTTTACTTGATGGAGATAGGGTACAAAAATATACATTTCATCTCCTAACAAAATAAAAAAGATTGCTCATATCCTAAGAGGCAATCTTTTTTTATTTTTAAGCAGTTTGTAATTTGTCATTACAAACTGCTTAAAATATTATTTCGTGTTATTTCTGTTTTCCAAAACCTTCTCCACATTAACCCTCAATTTTAATTCCAGCTTGTTTAAATGGTTCTGATTTTATTTCTGTTTTCTTTCAGTAAAATTGTTTTGACTTGGTGCCATCTTTTTTGTTCCATATCTTAGTATACGAAATTATATCGACGATTCATCAAATTTCAACACAATTAAAATGAGGCTACCTTTTCTTGAGCCACTCCCACAATTTCTAAAATTTGTAGCAGACTCTTCACTTCATAAGTCGGCTTAACATCTGCCCTATTCTCTTTCAAACTCGGATTATACCAACACGTATCAATGCCGTAATCTTCTCCACCTTTCATATCAGAAGTGAGTGAATCTCCAACCATTAGTACACTTGATTTATCCGTAATCCCAAACTTTTCAAACGCATAATCAAAAATCTCTCGGGCTGGTTTTTGATGGCCAACCTCCTCAGAAATAATAATATGTTCAAAGAAGTTACTTAAAGGTGAATTTCCGATTCTAGATTGTTGCACCTTCGTATATCCATTCGTAATAATACCTAGCTTGCAATCTTGTAGATTTTCACATAATTGCACTGCACCTTCTATGAGGTGTACTTCTTTCCCTAAGTTTTCAAGATATACATTACTAAATTGCTGCGCATCTACTTCTATATTATAAAGTGCAAATAATTGTCTAAATCGATCTATCGCTAATTCACTTAACGTAATCATTTTATTTTCTAAATCTCTCCATAACCCATTACTAATCTTTTTATAACTTGCTAGATAATCATCATACCCTGTAGGCATGCCAAACTGCACAAACGCGTTATGTAATGCGTTTCTTTCCGTTTCAGGAAAATCTAATAATGTATCATCTACGTCAAATAATATAACTTTGTATTTCATTACGCTCTCCTCAACTAGTACGTTATTTACAACTTGTATTTTCTCATTAATTGTCTCTTAAGTCGAACTTTTTCCTTTACGAATAGTTGCTGTACAGAGATCTTACAGTTGTTTTAAGACACATGAGTCACATTATTCAACAATAATTAATTGTGAAAGCACTATAAATTTGAGATAATTTGGATAATAAATCCAAATTTTAAAAAGATACTACAAGAATTGTATTACTATAGAAGGGGGCGGAAAAATATAGTAAATTCATGGGGAAGACCAAAAATACAAATCCCAAAAACAAAAAGTGAATGGATTGGAGATATTATTGGATATTCATTGTTCTTTGGATCACTCATTTTTTTGATTATCATTTGGGGAAGATTACCTGAGGAAGTACCCGCACATTATAACGCATATGGGGCTGTAGATCGTTGGGGATCCAAATGGGAGCTTTTACTTCTACCAGGAATAGGAGCATTCATACTCCTTTTAATGCAGACTTTAGAAAAGTTTCCAGAAGTTCATAACTATCCAAAAAGATTTAATGAATCGAATGCTGATCAGTTTTATTTAAATAGCAGAAAAATGCTTAATCAATTAAAAAATGTCTGTTTACTTATTTTTTCTTTCATCCAATTTGAAACAATTTCAATAGCTTTAAATTGGAGCGGTGGTTTTGGTAAATTATTTTTACCGATATTATTAATTGGGACAGCTATTCCAATTATTCTAGGAATCATAAGGCAACGAAAAATTTCATAATACGACCAAACAGACAACGATATTTAGTTATGGAGCACTTTATGGAACAATAAGAAACGGAGGCTAATCCAATTAGCCTCCCTCCTCTTTATTTATCTTCTAACAATAAAACTTTCATTTCTTCTAACGACTCTTTCGTAAAGCCAAGTGCTTTTTCAGCATACGCTTCAACTGAACCGTATTGCTTTTTCACTTCATTAATCGCAGCTTGTAAATATTCAGCGCGTGCTTCGAACATCGCACCTAATATCGCTCTACTTTCATCGTTTTGTAGTTTTGCACCTAAAAAGGCCATCATTTTTTCATTTAACTTTTCACGGAAACCATTACTTAATAAATAATCTTCCATTACTGTTTTCTCTGGTACACCTAGTAAAAGTAATAATAATGCTGATCCAAATCCAGTACGGTCTTTTCCAGCTGTACAATGGTTTACTAACGGTAAGTTTTCCGGGTCTTGCGCAAGTTTTAAGAAGCTCACGAATGCTTCGTTACCACTTACGAAGTCTTGATTCATTTTCACAAGGTATTCGCCTGGTTTTCCTAACAGAGAAAGGTCACCAACTTGGAAAAACTCGTTTATATTTAAATCTTTCGCTAGGTCTTGCATAACTGGTAAGCACACTTGACGAGCACCTGTAATCTCAGGATTTGGCTTATGCTTTACCTCAAAGTCTGTACGATAGTCACAAATTAACTTTAAACCAGACTTTTGTAAATAGTCGATATCCCACTCTGTTAGTCCTGCTAATTCTTCAGAACGGTATAATTTGCCCCATTTCACTTTACGTCCATCTGTCGTTTCATATCCACCCATATCACGGAAGTTAAACGCACCTTGTAATGGCAATCTACGCTCAGCTACTGTCACTGCTTGTCCATTACTACCTACTAGTCTAAAATATGGACGCTCATTGTCGCTCGGGTTTTCAATTGAATATGATGATTCTCCATTTACCGTTGCAAGTAATTCTCCATTTTCTTCAATATGATCTGGCGAAGTACTCCAGTAAATGCGAACTTCCTTTATATTATTTTCCCACTTTATTTGTAACGTATTATCTTTATTTCTTTCTACAGTTGCTTGTAACCAATGTCTTTGCTGCTCCATTCTTTCACCAACGCTTTCTCTTATAGTCAAATCTTATTCTATCATACCTTTCGAGAGGACTCCCACCTCTAAACGTAAGTGAAGGTGGTGAGGTGAATCGAAAGAAATATTTTATTTTCAAAAAAATAAAAAACAGAAACATACGTTCTTTTTTTGCTATAATATCCTTAACAAGGAGGTGAATAAAATGGCAAAAGAAAATCCATCAAACTATAAAACTCTTCGAATCTGGATTAAAAAAGGGCATCGTATGTATTCTTATTTTCAAGAATGTTGTCATAACGCTAAGAACATGTACAACACCACAAACTTTTATATACGCCAGGTGTACACTGGATTAACACAAGAAAAAGAGTTGCAGCCTTTGCAAAAAGAAGTTCTGGCTAATATTCATAAAAATATTGGTAAGATGAATGACACACAACTTCTTGCCTATCAGAAGAAATTGGAAAAAGAGAAATTAAAACCTAAAGAAGAACAGAAAGAGATTACATGTAATTTGTTTTCAGAACCTAATTTTGAAAAACCTTATGTAGATTACAACTTTCTAGATGCACTATTTAAGGCTATGATTCAAAATGATTATCGAGCTTTGCCTACGCAATGTAGCCAGTCAATCATGAAAGGTGTGTTCCAAAATTGGAAATCTTTTTTTTCTAGTTTAAAAGACTATAAAAAGAATCCAAACAAATATGCTGGAATGCCTAGGATTCCAAAGTATATTCGTTCTTCTGAAAAAGAGATTCTGTATACAAACCAAGATTGCATCATTAAAAACAGTAGATTTTTAAAGTTTCCAAAGACGAAATTGCAATTAAATATTGGGAAACTAGGTTTCACTGAAGGTAAACTGAAACAAGTTCGTGTGATTCCAAAATACCATGAATATGTAGTGGAATTGGTAATTGATGTTCCTTCTGAACAACAAATGATTGAAGAGAATGCACGTTATATGAGCATTGATTTAGGGATTGATAACCTTGCAACCATCGTAACAAACACAGGTATGAAACCTGTCCTTGTTAAGGGCAAACATGTCAAAAGCATAAATCAATATTACAACAAAATGAAGAGTCATTTTACAAGCGTTCTTAGAAATGGAAAACAAACTAATGAAAGACCTTTTACTTCTAAAAGGATAGAAAAACTTCATCAAAAACGTTATTTGAAAATAAAAGACGTCTTCCATAAAGTTAGTCACCATATCGTAAAACTAGCTCAAGAAGAAGAAGTTTGTAAAATCGTTATTGGTCAAAACAAAAATTGGAAACAAGAAACGAATATGGGAAAAAGAAATAACCAATCGTTTTGTCATATCCCACATAGTTTATTGATTCAAATGATTACATACAAAGCAAATGCTGTAGGCATTCAAGTTGTTGTAACTGAAGAATCATATACATCGAAAGCAAGTTTTCTGGATAACGACTTCATTCCAACGTATGGAGAAAATGACCAAAATACAACTTTTTCAGGAAAACGAATAAAGCGCGGCATATATAGTTCAGCAAATAAAACTTTAATTAATGCAGATGTAAATGCTGCGGCTAACATTTTACGAAAAGTAATCCCAAATGCATGGACAAATGGGATAGAGGGGTTAGGCGTGAAACAGCTCGCTAATGTGTTAACTCCCCTGACGTTAATCGTCCGTTAGGTCGAAACGTTAGAAACCCCCACTTCAAGCTTCGCTAAGTGGGGGAGTGTTCATTGTATTATAGGAATATCTAATTTGTCGTTCTCATTTTTCTTTTTACCTTACAAACAGGCAAAAAGTTCTTTTACTTGTTCAAAATTTGTACATGGATTCCCTCGAAATACGTATGCGATTTGTTCATTACCGAGATTTTCATATACAACTATTCCGCGATCAGGGTGAGAATAAAACTCTAATCCGTTTATAATTTGTTGTGGACCATAATTCATTGCCCATGAAGAAACAGGATAATACGCTTTGTTTTTATGTCTACAAACCCAAAGTGCATATAGTTTATTATCTTCGTCCCAGTATACATACTGCGTTTCATCATTTCCAAAACCGACCGATTCAAGTTTCCCACTCAGCTTTTCATGAATTGACAATTTTACATAGGATACGTCATCTGGAGCATTCCACTCTCTACATCTTCCTATCTCGCCCATTTCACCTCTCTTAGCTTGAAAGCTTAATAAGTGAAATGGTGTATGTAATATCGTTTTCGCAAACTCTGTATGTACCGGTTGTAATCCGAATAGAAACCTTTCCATTTCGCCTTGGTTTACATATCCATGATCAACAGAAATTTCAACTTGTGTTTTCCATGCAGATGTAACGTAACTTTCTTTTCCTTTATAATTTACACCTTTCCAATACACAAGCTTTTTATATTGAAAACAATCCCCTTTTGCTTGAGAAATACAGGTATCTGGAAATACTGGCTCCATTATATCGAGAAAAAACTCTTTTACCCGAAACATTCCAGTTGGAGTAACAACTTGAAACCAAAAAGTTTCCCACTTTTCACCTTCATAACGTTCTGAAACCTCTTCAACTTTCCAACCTTCTAACAATACATGTGGATACAGTAAAACGAATGAATGCATGGATTGTTTTAACATATATAGTCCCCTCCCGCTATACGAGTTCGAGAGTATACATCATTCATCCTTCTAAAACTTTCTCACATATCTCTCAGTTGAACTCAGCAGCTGACATCCATTCTTTTTAAAAATATCCTTCATCCACTCATTTTGCACATTTGTCTCACCGATATAATAAGATGCTCCTATTTCTTTTAAAACAAACATTGCTCCTGTAAAGAATGCTGCTTCATACCCTTTCTTTCGCATATTTGGAGCGACTGCGAAATACATGAGTTTCCCTTCTTCTATCGTACCCCTTTCAATATGCGGGATTACAATTCCTATCGGCTCTTCACCTACACTCGCTGTTAAACAATGTTCTTTCCATTGCTCACCAATTTCTTGTAGCATCATATTTACAAATTGATCATGAGCGATTTGTTCTCCAGTCGTTTCCTTCCAAAGAGAATAAAAAGCATCTTCACCTACTTCTTCAATCAGCTTAAAATCAATTTCACTTTCTACATCTTCTACCTCGTATATATCCTTACATACGATCATGTTTTTAGTAACATATTCAAATGAATACGTTTCGAAGCATTTTTTATACACATCATAATTAGGACTTTTTGAAGAAATCTCAAAATGTAAGTTTTCTATCCCCTCTTTTTCAGCCTCAGCAACGCAATATTGCATGAGTCCCTTTAATTGCTCTTCTGTAAAAGCCTCTGCATTATTTTCTTTTATCATTATATAAGAAGCGCTTTTTCTTATTTTAAAATGTTTTTCTAACTGTTCTTTATTCATCATATACTTCCCTCATCTATGTCATACTCGAATTTCTACTTGTTCTCCTTGCATGAGCAGGATTGTCCTTGAATATATAGAATACTAGAAAACATCGCATCTTTAAAGTGCGGAGGAGGTTCTCCATTGGATATTACAGCACTGCAACAACAGTTAGAGCTTATACAACAAAATGACTATACGCAACTGCGACATATAGATATTAATGAATTGACGCTCCATATGCTTCAGTTTATCGGAACGACTGATAGTTACGTTCGTTACCAACTTATATATAAATGTTTTTCACACTTCATTCACCATGAATTCCTTATGGATGATCAACTGAAATTACTGTTGCAAACTTGTTTAAGTGATGAGTATTTATATTGTGACATTTATTCCCCACATTCAGATGGGGTTTTCACACGTTCTTACACTGTTTCGTTAATTGCATTAATACTCCAATTCGCTAACTCGCACTACTTTTTTACAGAGGAGGATATCGAGGAAATAAAAAATAAACTCATTACATATACAAACTTAGAAACGGATTTTCGGGGCTATATTGAAAATAAAGGATGGGCTCATTGTCTTGCTCACGTATCTGATGCTTTTACTGAAATTGTTCATAATACGTATACAACTTTTGAATGGTACGAAGAGTTAATTCATTGCTTATTAAATAAAATCTTCATTCCATCTGACCTTTTTCATAATAACGAAGATGAACGAATTGTTACGCCATTACTAGCAATGTTGTATCATGACTTTCCACAAGAGGAGTTAATTTCTATTATTTATAAAAAAATAAAAAGGCTTCCTCAAATTAGAAAACGCCTTTCACTTAATGAATATTGTATTTTATGTGCCAATATTAAAACCTTTTTACGCACTTTATTTTTCAGAACGAAAGATGATCATAACTTAGCCTTTACAGCACGTAAAACAGAAAGAATGTTAAAAGAACTTCCTAACTATTATTAACATATAAGGAGAACAAATATGGGTTATATTGAAGACATGAGAAATTTAGTAGGAAATCATCCACTTATTTTAATAGGTTCACACGCCATTATAGTAAATGAGAAAAATGAAATATTACTACAACTACGCACTGACTTTAACCGCTGGGGCATTATTGGCGGCGCCTTAGAATATAACGAAACGTTAGAAGACGCTTTAAAGCGAGAAGTATATGAAGAAACTGGACTTATTATTAAAAATCCAGAACTATTCCGTACATACTCTGGACCAGATTACTTTCAAATCTATCCAAACGGTGATCAAGTACACGGTGTACTCGTTGTTTATATTTGCCACGAATTTCACGGTGAGCTTGTATGCGACCATACGGAATCGAAAGAACTACGCTTCTTTTCACTGGATGAGTTACCGAGTAATCTTCCTCCTATTATTGAGAGGATTATTAAGGAGTTTCAACAATCCAATTTATACGTGAAATAGAATGGCTCTTCCTTTCATTTTATATAGTAATATAAAAACCTCATTTCTCGTCATTACAACGTGAAATGAGGTTTTTATCGTTTACCGTAAATAAAGTGAAACTTTAATCAGTGGGGGTTTTCTTCATCCCCCACTGATTATTAGCCTTCACCAATCGGACTTTAATGGGCAGCCCGCCCCCCACCTAACTTCTTTGCTTTCGCTGAATTTTGAGGTGGGGGTCTTACTGCCCATTAAAGCGGGATAAAATGTTAGATTGTTATCTCAATTTGATTTCCTTCAGGATCACTTACTACACTTTCATAGTAACCATCCCCTGTAGTACGCGGTCCGTTTAACACAGGGTATCCTGCTTCTCTTAATGTATTCGTTAATTCGTTCACTTTTTCTTCACTACCTACAGAAAAAGCAATATGCGCATATCCTATTGTTTGTGTTTGTAATGCATCATCTATCCCTACCTGCTTCATAAGTTCTAGACGCGCACCACCTTCAAAAGTTATAAAATAAGATTCAAACTGCTTTTTCGGATTGTGATATAAGTTATTTTCTTCACCATTAAAGTACTGTTTATAAAAATCACGCATTCCTACTAAATCATTCACCCAAATTGCTACATGTTCAATTTTCATAAATGACACCTTTTCTTTTATATGATTCAACTGACAATCGGATGCTTCATTGCCAGTACATTTAATTTTCTTTATTCGTTCTCGTAATCATAAGATCAAGTCCAAGGCTTTTTAACCCATATAAATAATCTTCTTTCCAGTTGCTCACTGTTATTTTCGGAATATGTTCCGCTGGAATGTACTGCGGACAAGTTTTTACAATTTGCTCTATTACAAATTGATTCACTTCATCATCACAGAAGATAAAGGCATGAGGGTTAATAATAGCTATACATGTAGCTATTAAACGAGTAATAGCATCTATATTATATTCCTCTGGATTGTTCGAATCTTCACTTCTCAAAGCTTGTAAGAAATTTTTATTATCATATTGCGGAACGAAAGATATCTCTCCTGAGAAAAATGTACTTCCGCGTACGACATCTCCATTTACCATAATCCCCGCACCTGGGCCATTTTGACCTGAATACAAATATACAAGAGAGGATTTTTCATTATTCCCACTATTTTTATGATAACCGAGTACTGCAGCATTCATATCGTTTTCTATTACTACTGGTATAGAAAACAGTTCCTCCAAATGACTTTTCAAATTAAAATTTTGGAACTTTTCATATCCAGGAATATAGAAAATACGACCATTATCAACCGAACCAGGCACACCAATTGATATAGAGCTTATTTTCGGGAATGTAGAGATAAGACTTTCTATATGTTTAGATAATACATTTACGCCAGTATCAATTAATACACTTGAAGTACTTCCTTGTTCTTTTACTTCCCCTAAACAGTTGAAAATTGTATAGTTTGTTTCATTTTTTTCTAAAAATATCGCTAAACCTAACATATATTCCGGATTATACGCATATCGTTTCGCTCTTCTTCCGCCACTTGAATCATCTAAACCAACTAAAGTGACTTCACCATCTTGTTTCATTTTTTCTATAAATTTACTTATCGTTGGAAAACTAATTTCTAATGTATTACTAAGTTCAACTTTCGTTGCACTACCTCGCTCTAGAAGAGCTGTACGAATGCCACGAAGGATCGTCTCTTTAATCGATTTTTGAGTAACAAATTGCTCACTCAAATCGCTCACCACCTTAATCAACATACTTATTAAACACTTTTAATAAGTTGCGTTGACAATATATCATACATCATTTTCTAAAGCAATAGAGATGATATATTTCCGCTGCATGCACTCTCTGTTTCGCTTCATGTATTCATACAATTCCAGATAAGAGAACAAATAATAAAACAGCTAGCAAGGCATTACGTGTTCCAAATGATTCCCCTAGTATACCAGCCAACTAAAAAGGCTGTATAACCGATGATAGAAACTTACAGCAAACGAAAAACCCGGCAAAACAAATAAGAGAAAAAGAGCGTTTCAAGAAGCAAGTAATGTCTTTGTACAATTGTCCGCACTATTTTTCTTCATAATAAAACACCTTTCACATTGTCTATACGATACGACACCAGTTTATTCATATACCCATGAAAAACGATTTCTATAAGTCTATCGTTTTAATAACTTTAGCTGGATTACCACCAACTACTACATTATTAGGTACATCTTTTGTCACAACTGCCCCTGAAGCAATTACAGCGTTGTCTCCAATTGAAATACCAGGGTTAATAATAGCTCCCCCGCCAACCCAAACATTGTTACCAATCTTTACAGGCTTTCCATATTCTTTACCAGAATTCCGCTCTACTGGGTGTAAAGGATGAGTAGCAGTGTAAATGTGAACACCAGGTGCAAACATACAATGATCACCGATTCGAACTTCACAAACGTCTAAAATTACACAATTAAAATTAGCGAAAAAGCTCTTTCCAACATGGATATTGTAGCCGTAATCACAACGAAAATCAGGATTAATTTGCGCTTTCCCATCAGCTGAAGAACCTAAAAGCTGATTTAACAACGTAAAACGTTGTTCATCTCCTGTCTCCATCGCTTCGTTATAAAGGCGTGTTAAACGTTTTGCCTCCACCCTATCAGCTACTAACTCTTCGTCATCCGCAATATACATTTCTCCCGCTAACATCTTTTCTTTTTCTGTTTTCATACAATCCTCTCCTTCGTTATCGAATGAACTCCACTTATTAAACTCCTTTAATAAGTATTCCTATAGTAGCATACTTTTTAACATATACAACTAAAAAGGTTCAAAAAGAAATGTGAACTCCTTACTTCACCTAATGATATTACTCGGTGGCATTTAACTAAAATAATGCACTATACATTTATGAATGAGCACTCCAATATGGAAATCAATTGTTAATAAAAAAGAGATTGACCCAAAAGTAGCTGAATAGCTACTTGGGTTAACCTCTTTTATTTATTATCTTTATTCAACTCTTCTACAATGTCCCTTTTCCCTATTCTATTAGCAAAAGGGATAAAAATAATAAGGACTATTCCAAACATCCCCGCTATTACCGTTACGATAAGTTTGAAATCAAAAAATAAAGGTGTACGATCTATTATACTTACCATATAGGTTAATAATGCTCCTATAACAGCCCCTAGTACGATTCCAATAAGTACATATAAATTAACTTGCGTCAAAATAATTTGTACAATCCCTTTTTTCTTAACTGTTATTGCTCGTAAAATAGCAAACTCTTTTCTTTTAGATTGAATATTATTTATAAGTGTATTACATACCCCTAATGTTACACTAAACAAAATTACTACAATAACAACGATGAAAATGGACCACCTTTGCTGAAACATTAAATTAGATTGTTTTAACGATTGAGTATAACTACTTATTTTTAATTGTGGATATTGACCTTTCACTTTCTTTAATTGCTCCAACGTCTCTCTCTCATTATTTGAACTAATAAATGCACGCTCAAAAACTGTATAATCTTGTTTATATGTTACATTACTCCAATCCATGAGTACCGAAGGAGAATTCGGTAGCTCATTAACAATTAATCCAACTTCTACCTTACCAGTCGGTCTAACTTTTTGTTCCTGTTCTGAAAATAGACCCAATTGAACGATATCGCCTAC
Source organism: Bacillus sp. SH7-1 (assembly GCF_008042405.1). Classification (NCBI taxonomy): domain Bacteria; kingdom Bacillati; phylum Bacillota; class Bacilli; order Caryophanales; family Bacillaceae; genus Bacillus; species Bacillus sp. SH7-1. Next base: position 169,499 of record NZ_QNUD01000007.1, on the reverse strand, counting down.
ATGAAGTTTATATCGCCCCGCCAACTCTTCTGTAACAATTATACTATTCTCCAAATTTGCAGGCACTTCTGGCAGTAATCCTTGCTTTTCCATTTGCTTTACATCACCTAAATTATAGTCAAAAGTAATATATGTTTCACCTTGCTTTAATTCTGCCAGTGAGTTCGTACTAATTGTACTAGCTCCTTTTACACTACTTATTTCTTTAAATATATTTTGTATACGAGATGAGGTAATTGTTGAATCATTATTCAAACGATTTTCCACAACAATATGTGTTGGAAATTCTCGTTTTAAATATCTTTCATTATTTTTTTGCATCGTTTTAAATATAGTGGAACCGAAGACGACTATCACCATCATTGTACTTATCATTAAGATAACAAATGTATTTTTTCTTACTTGCGGAATTACATTTTTAATAGCAACAAATGTATTCCTTCCAAATATTTTTTTCATTATAGGTAGACATACTATTAATATCGAAGAAAGATACGTCGGAAATAAAATATATACTCCTAAAACGAGAAATATAGCTCCTATTAATATCACTATTGCCGGCGTATCTCCCGTATTTGCTACAAATCCACCTAAAACAGTTAAAAATATACTACTAATTAAAAGGAATTTCCCCATAATACTGCGTGTTTTTTTATTAGAAAAATCGGATTCTTCATTCTCACGCATAAGCTTTACTGGCAATATTTTTGAACTTCTGTATGACGGATATAACATAAACAGTTCAATAAAAAAGATACTGCAAATTACTGTTACAATTGCTATTTTATAGTCAAAATTCATTGAATTAATTTGAAAAGCAAATAAATTCTCTAGCCAACTTTGTAAAAAACGGTTACTTATTACAGCTAGTAACAAACCTAATATTCCACCAAAGAAATTGATTACACTACATTGAATGAATATAACTGTAAACATTTGTTTCGTTGTGGCTCCCATTGATCGCATAATAGCAAATTGACTTTTATATTTATATAAAAATACTTCAAAATTAGACATCAATAATAACGAAGTAATAATAAGTATTAATACAGATAAAATAACTATAAAAATATGTAATGACGCTAAGTTACTTTTTAAAAACTCGTCTTCCTCAGCAATATCAATTCTTAATTCTTTGTCTATTTTATGAATTTGATTAGACAAAGCTAGTACATCCGAATTCGCTTTTGCTTTTATCAACACATAAGTAGCCTCATTATATTTACCCGTTTTTTCATATACGTGCTGTTTCACCGCACTCTCCAATAAAATGAGTATATCTGGAGCTGAACCTCCAGCTTCTATATCAGGTAACACTTCTTTTACTACATAGGATTTATTTTCTATTTCAATCTTTTCCCCAACTTTCACTTGTAAAGTTTCTGCTAATCCATGATTTAATGTTACTTCTTCATTTGATAGATTTTTAGATAACGAATCATTTTGAACACCTACTGTATAAATAGCTGTATTCAATTTATTCACTTGCAAATGATTTACTAATACTTTTGACATGTATTCAATATTTTCTTGTTCCTGAATATTTTGTAATAAAGATTTATCAATCACTTTATTTTGATCAGGGTTATATCCAACAGATAAATCCATATCTCCATATAAACTTTTAACTTCATTTATAACAGACTGCTTCGCATGACTCGAAAATACAATCATCGTAACAATTAGAGAAACGGCCAACATAACGCTAACTATAGAGGAAATAGCAGTGAATTTATTCGTCTTAAAAAAGCGTAAACTTAATCCTCGTACTGATTTTATCATTTTGATTTCTCCATTAATTTTTTGAATTTATCTAAAATAACATTGATATCATTTACTCCATGAGAACATGTATAATCATCAACAACTTCTCCATTATGAAAGAAGAGAACCCGATCTGCATACGTAGCAATGTGGGGATCATGAGTAACAAGAATCATACTTTGATTAAATTTTTGTTTCATATCGACTAATACTAGTAAAATATCATTAGACGTATTGAAATCTAAATTTCCAGTAGGTTCATCTGCAAGAATAATGGGAGGAGATGTTATTAACGCCCTACCAATTGCAACACGTTGTTGTTGTCCCCCAGAAAGCTGAACTGGTCGATGATTTCTCCAATTTACTAAACCAAGAACATCTAATATGTTATTTGTTTTTTCTCGTATCTCCTCTTGTGAATCAGTTGATAATATGAGAGGTAACGCAATATTTTCTTCTACAGATAAATCCTTTAATAAATGGAATGACTGAAAAATAAATCCTATGTTATCCCGCCTGTACTCCGTCGCATATGGTTCAACAAACATATTTGTAGGCACTTCACCATTTACATAGATAACCCCCTCATCAGGCTTATCTAGAGCACCAAGAATATTTAGTAATGTACTCTTTCCAGATCCACTCGTTCCCATTATGGCAAGGAGTTCTCCTTTATTTAACTCCAAAGATACATTTTGTAATGCTCTAACATTTGTATCTACACTCTCATATGTTTTACTTAAATCTTGAACTGCTAACACAATTTCACTCATCTTTATTCACCTCAACATGATTAAATGTTATTTCCTCCATTAGATTAACTTGAATTAAAATTTTTTCTTTTAGATTACTAGGTGGTACAATTTCTGTTCCTATTTGAACGAGCAACATTTTTAATTCGAGAATTGTAACCATTTTTATCCCTCCTCACTCTATATTGGTAACAAATTGAAATTTCGTTCGGTTTTTTTGTAAAAAAATAAGGGAACGCTTAACGTCCCCCTTCAAATCCAATCCGTTTTTTAATTTCCGCTAAATTTACCTTCGCGATTTCTCTTGCCCGTTCAGCACCTTTTTCTAACGCTTCATATAATAAATTCGGCTCCTGCATATACATTGTGTATTTCTCCCGAGGTGCAGCTAACTCACGGTCTACAACGCGAAACAACTCTTTTTTCACATCGCCCCATCCGATTCCAGTCTCATATTTTTCACGCATAGACTGTATTTCATCCTCTGTAGCAAATTCTTTATATATTGTATATAACGTTTCTAGTTCTTTCGGTTCATTTGGAAGTGAAGAATCTGTTTTGATTTTAAATATTAACTTTCGTAGTTTTTCTTGCTCTGCAAATAATGGGATCACATTCCCATAACTTTTACTCATCTTTCTTCCATCAAGCCCTGGTAATATTGCGCCCTCTTCTTGTATGACATACTCCGGAAGTGTAAATGTCGTGCCGAAAGTATGATTAAAATACGTCGCAATATCACGCGCGATTTCAATATGCTGAATTTGATCTTTTCCGACAGGTACATGAGTAGCTTGAAATAGTAATATGTCCGCTGCCATTAAAATCGGATACGTATATAATCCCATATTCACTCCAGCATCGACTTCTAACCCCGCCTCTTTATTTTGCTCTACCTTCGCTTTATACGCATGGGCACGGTTCATAAGTCCTTTCGGAGTTAGGCAAGCTAATATCCAAGCTAATTCTAGAATCTCTGGCACTTCTGTTTGTCGGTAAAAAATAACGTCTTCACTAAGCCCAAGTGATAACCAAGTAGCTGCTACCTCTTTCGTGTAGCTACTAAACTGGCTCGGATTATGCACAGCATTTAACGCATGGTAATCCGCTATAAAATACAATGCTTTTCCTTCATTCTTCTTTGACATTTGCAACGCAGGTTTAATCGCACCAATATAATTTCCTAAATGCGGATAACCTGTCGGCTTAATTCCTGTTAACATTATTTTTCCATCCATCCTAACTCCTCCTTTCTCAAAATAAAAAGAGTCCCTCATCCTTAAAAAAGGACGAGAGACTCCCGCGGTACCACCTTAATTAGCTATCATTATAGCTCACTTTAACTTCTTAACGTGAAGCAACCGTCTTTACTTACTCATTTCAGTTAGAAGCTCCAGAGCCCATTCCACATTCATCCCTTACTGATTCCCACCATACCATACATCAGCTCTCTGAAAAGTTTCGAATATGTACTCTTCTCTTTCATCGCTTTTTGTTATTTTTTACAGTTTATCACATTTTCCCTCAACGAAAAACTAAATATTCAAACTTATTATCATTTTAACAATAAATATTACCAATTTATTCCGTGCAATATATAATCAATATATATAGAAGCTATTTGTAATACAAAAAAGAGGTGATGTCATGAGTTGGTTTACTAAAAAGAACAATGAAAAGATTGATGAGTTTAAAAAGGATGATACAACGCAAGGTGATACTTTAGGAGTAATTATACATTTCACACCTATCGCTATATATTTATACACCTGCGATGAGTATATAGAATCATTTGAAGGTGCGCTCACTTTTGAAAATGAGAACGGAAATCAAGTAGAAATCGGGGGTACTTTTATTTCTCTTGAAGTGGATGCTAATTTTCGCATGGACGATTTAATATTTGATTACAAACTGAAGGAAAGCAATCTACCTATTGTTGAATTAAAAGCCTACGCATAAGATCAATTTGTCTACTATAGAAAGAGCAAAAAAGCTAGAACAGTAATATCTGTTCTAGCTTTTTTCACGTATTCAACTTAACAAATCGATATCCGTGCGTAACTAACACTTTTAATATTGCATACCCTGGAATTGCTAAAATAATCCCCATAATTCCAAATAAATTTCCGGCAGTTAAAATAATAAAAATGATAGTAATCGGGTGAATATCTAGCTTTTTCCCCATGACTTGCGGAGAAATAAATTTACCTTCTGCTAATTGTACAACCATCATAACAATAATTACCTTTAAAACCATTCCTGGCGAATCAATAAATGCGATAATTAATGCTGGAGTTATTGCGATAATTGGTCCTACGTACGGAACGATATTTACAATCATCGCTAAAATAGCAAGTAGTACCGCATATTTAATACCAATAATAAGGTAACCAATTAATAGCATAATACCGATAAACAAGCTAACGATAATTTGCCCTCTAATATACGAGCTAATTGCATAATGCATATCATCTAGTATTCTCATCGCTGCTGGTCGTCTTTGTTCTGAAATAAACTTTAAAAAGTGATTCGGTAATTGCTCACCATCTTTTAAAAGATAGAACAATATAAACGGAACCATTACAAACGTTAAAACGACCTCTGTAACAGTACTTAAAAATCCAGTTACATTCCCTGTTACTGATGATAAAGATTTCGTAAAATCAACTGTATAGTCTTTTACCATACCCGCTACATCAATATTTAAATTCTCCTGAATTTTCCCTAGTAAATTACTTTCTCCAAATCTACGTGCTGCGCGTTCAATTTCATGGCCGAAATACGGTAAGTTATCTATCAACGCATCGATTTGATCTTTAATAATTGGGATTACTGTTACAACTAAAAATACAAATAATCCTAGTACTATTATATATATAGAAGCTATTGATACGATTCTTGAAACACCCTTCTTTTCTAAAAGCGAAACAAATGGATGCAATATATAAAATAGCACGCCCGCTAATAACACTGGGAAGAAAATTGTCTTTAAAAAGACGATAAACGGTGTAAAAACAAATGATATTTTTGTTAGTAATAAAATATTAATGAACAATAGTGCAAACCCAAGTAACACTGCTAAATAATTGTGTTCTCTAAAAAACCTTTTCAGCTTATCTCTTTTTCTTATATTTATTTTTTCCAACGAAACCACCTCTTCGAATGATGAAAAGCCCTTATTCAGGGCTTTTCATCATAATCTATATATCTATTTCTTTGCAGCTTTCACTACAAATGATACAATAAAAATTAACACGATTGCTCCTAATAATGCTGGCACAACATGAATCCCACCAAAAGATGGCCCAAAAGACCCAAATAATCTACCGCCTAACGAAGCACCTAATAAACCTGCGATTATATTGCCGAACATACCGCCTGGGAAATTTTTACCCGTTATAGAACTAGCAATTGCACCTATAATAGCACCAACTATTAATGTGATAATCCACCCCATTTTTAGTCCTCCATTTCTATTACGGTGTATTTCTTTTTAATACTAAATGATTATGTAACTATTATAATTATTATATCCAAAAAAGAAAAATGTTGTCAAATCTATGAAAATAAAGTCTACAAGGAGGTTTTTACACTATGATTCAAAAATTAATAACAACTTCTCACAACACGGCTACTTCTATTTTAAATATTCAAATACCCGCTTATGAAATCGAGGCAAAATATATAAATAGTACAGCTATCCCTCGCCTTTATGATACTGTAGCTGATATTCAATCATGTGATGAAATTTTCTACGGCTATTTTTATGAAGATACACTTGCCGGTTTTATTTCTTTTAAAATAGATGAAGAGGAAGTTGATATTCATCGTTTAGTAGTATCCCCCGATCATTTTCATAAAGGAATTGCTACAAAACTACTACTTTATGTATTTGACATGTTCTCCCCTTCCAAAACATATATTGTACAAACAGGGAAAGAAAATACACCCGCTCTGTCTTTATATAAAAAACATGGCTTTATTGAATTAAAGGATATCATATTACCCGATGGAGTAATTTTAACCTCACTCAAAAAATCAGAAAACAATAAATAGTTTGACTCATCAGTTTATTTATGTTATCTTTTACTTTATAATACCTTTTGCTGAGTCCAAATTTTGGAGCGGGGGAACCACTTTTGTAGCTATGCTACTTGGGGCGAATCTTTTTTAAGTAGGGAACTCTCACTTCCCGAGTCCGACAGCTAACCTCGTAAGCGTAATGGGAGAGGAAGGTGCTTTTTGCCTATGTTACACAGTGTGCCTCCTTAATTATAAATATGGGAACGATACCAAATAGTCACCTATCTTTATAGAAAAGGAGATATGTATAATGTTACGTTTATCTGATCACGCAATAAAAATGATGGAGCAAAGACTTCGACTAGAGCAACATCGCACATATCAAGCAAATAAAGTTGTAGATAATTTGCATCACAAATACTTCTTCCAACATATTTTTCAACCAAAACGATAAAAAATGTTCATTTAGAATAAAAAACACAAGGTGTGTCTAAAAAGACATTCCTTGTGTTTTTTTATATTTTTTATAAAATTCTCACTACATTTAAACTTGCTGTAATCGCGCCTGCTATAGTCGTTACATGCCCTACACCTAATGGACCATTTTGTAATACTAACGTTGAATTAGCACTCGTTACATTCACGAGGAGCGTATTTGAAATGGCTGGTTCGATTACTACAGTTGATGTCGTTACATTTTGTATAAAACTCCCTGTTAGTTGTGTTCCATTTAATAGCAATCTAACAGATACTGTCTCATTCCCACCATTTGCGTCCCCTTGGAAATAATAACTTACTAAATATATTCCTGGCGTCGATACTGTGACAGTTGTAGCACTAGTTAATGATACACCAGTTCCATATACAGTAGATCCTGAATTAATTGGAATATTGGCATTTGCTGCAATTGTACTTGTTGAGGTAGAAAAGAAATATCCACCACCTGTCGATAGAGCAGATGATCCTGTTGCTCCTGTTAAACCGGTTGGGCCCGTAGCACCTGTTGGGCCTGTTACTCCTGTTCCCCCTGTCGCTCCAGTTATGCCTTGTATGCCTTGTATTCCAGTCGGTCCTGTTGCACCAGTCGCTCCCGCTATTCCCAAGAAACCTATTGAACCTGCACTACCAGTTGCGCCTGTCGGTCCCACCACGCCACTTGGGCCCTGACTACCTTGTGCTCCAACCGGTCCTATACTTCCGCTAACTCCTGTCATCCCTATTACACCAGCCTGACCCTGCAAGCCTTGAATACCTTGTATTCCTTGTATTCCTTGTGGACCCGTTGCTCCTGTATTTCCTGTCGGTCCTGTCATCCCTTGTATCCCTATAATTCCTTGTATTCCTTGAACACCTTGTGATCCAGTCGCTCCGGTTGCTCCCGTCACTCCTGTGTCTCCTGTTTCACCAATAATTCCAACGTTCCCTTGGGGACCTTGTGAACCTTGACTACCTTGCGCACCTTGCACTCCTTGGGGACCTGTTATCCCGTTTTCTCCTAGATTCCCTTGGGGACCTCTAATTCCTTGCGCACCTGTCGGACCTGTTATTCCTTGTATTCCTTGCATACCTTGAGAGCCTTGTGCTCCTGTTGGGCCTACTATACCTTGTATTCCTTGAGGTCCTTGCAAACCAATAGCTCCAGTCGGCCCTATTATTCCTTGCACTCCTTGAGGACCTTGTGCACCTTGAGGACCTGTCAATCCCGTTATCCCTTGTATCCCTTGAACTCCTTGTATTCCTTGCACTCCAGCTGCCCCTGTTTCTCCTTGTATCCCTTGTGCACCTTGTATGCCTTGTGCTCCTGCTGGACCGGTTACCCCTTGGATTCCTTGTGCACCTTGAGCTCCTGCCGCTCCTGCCACTCCTGTTGGACCTATTATTCCTTGTGTACCTTGTATGCCTTGTGCTCCTGTTGGACCTGTTACTCCTTGTATTCCTTGCACACCTTTAGGTCCTTCTGCACCCGTTGGACCGATTTCTCCTTGCGGGCCTTGTATGCCTATTGGACCTTCTGCACCCGTTGCTCCTGTTATACCTTGGCTACCTTGAGGACCTTGTGCTCCTTGAAATCCAACTGCTCCAACTACACCTTGAACTCCTTGCGCTCCTCTTACACCTTGAGGACCAGTTGGACCAGTTATACCTTGTAACCCTTGCATTCCTATTGCACCAGTTCCCCCGGTTACACCCCGTGCACCTGTTTCACCCGTTGGACCTGTTGGTCCCCCAGGTGGACCGGGCGGCCCAGATGGACCAGTCACTCCACTAGATGGACCAATCGGACCAGTTGTACCCGTCGGACCACCCGGAGGTCCTTCTGTGCCTTGCATACCAATACTCCCTGTTGCTCCTGTTATCCCTCGTACTCCTTTTGCTCCTTGAAAACCTGTTGCTCCTGTTATCCCTTGTATTCCTTGAACACCTTGTGGACCTTGAGGGCCTATTACACCTGTTATCCCCTTTATTCCGCTTATACCTTGAGGTCCTTGTATTCCAATAGAACCAGTTGGGCCTACTACACCTTGTATTCCTTGCGCTCCTTGTGGACCTTCCTCTCCATTAATTCCTTGTATTCCTTGTGGACCTTCTTCTCCTTGTATACCTGTAGTTCCGTCCTCTCCTTGTATTCCTTGCGCTCCTTGATTACCTTGAGGACCTGTTACACCTGTAATACCAGCTTCACCTATCACGCCTTGCATTCCTTTTGCTCCCGTTTGCCCTCGCTCGCCTATTTCTCCTTGTATTCCTTGGGTGCCTTGTATTCCTTGACTACCGGCAGGGCCAGCCGCTCCTTGTATCCCTTCTGGACCTTGTACTCCAGTATCACCAATTGGACCTTGCTCTCCCATTGATCCTTGTAGACCTTGGGGACCAGTTTGCCCTGTTACCCCTTGCTCACCGGTATCGCCAATTGCTCCTTGTATTCCTTGAGCACCAATTGTTCCTCGATTCCCTTGTACTCCTGGTATACCTTGTGGACCTTGGGGACCAGTTGCTCCTCTAGGTCCAGTGATTCCCTGAGGCCCGACTGGCCCTTCATGCCCTCCAGTTGGACCAATCGGGCCACTATTACCAGTAGGGCCTGTTGCTCCTATAAGTGGAAGAGGCAGTGCCACTCCAAATTTTTTGCACTTTCTATGATGACGCACAACAATCCCCCTTCCCCCAAAATAATTACACCTTTTATATGAAATGCATTTTTATAAGAAAAGTACACACCTGACCTCTTTTTATAAAAACACTTTACTTTCTCGCCTTAATAATAAAAGTAGTTGGCACCATTCTAGCTTTATATAACGAATAATATTTCGTAGACGGCTCAGCTAGTTCTCCATCAAACAAGCTCGATGGTTTAGGCTCTTCTATTCTCTCAATTGTAAACCCAGCTCTATTTAACTCATTTATGTATGTACTTATTTTTCTCTTATATAATGTTGCTTCTACATTTTCTCCTTTAAATGTTTCAAACGTAATAGGGGTTTCCTCATGATAAGAAGACTTAAAAGCAATTGCTTCTGTACCATACTGTAAATTTGAATACACTGGATGCTCCCAACTAAAAATAAAACTTCCTCCTGGCTTTACATATGAATAAATCAGTTCTAACGTTTTCTCTAAATCTGAAGTCCAACCTAATGCATAAATGGAGTACACAATATCAAAATACCCCTTTGGAATATCTCCTTCTTCTTCCATTGCTCCGCATATTAACGTTGAATTCCAACTCTTTAACGTTTCATTCGCTGTTTTAATTTGTTCACTTGAAAGATCAAGCCCCCATAATTCCTCTGCTCCATGTTCCGCCATATATTGCAACGAATGCCCACTTCCACATCCAATATCAAGAACCTTTTTATTTCTAATTGAATCGAACAAATGAAGCTCATCTTCAGACGCTGTATACGGTCCATATTTAGGTAAACAATCCACTTGAAAGAAGTATGGTGCAACTGTATCCCAACACTTTTTATTTAACGCTAACATTTGTGTACCTTCCATATTCTACATTCCCCCATCCTATTTTCTTCCCCTAATATCAATTACACATCATAACCCGATCTTCCTTTTCTCTTTGACCGGTAGTTTTTTACTTTTGCAATTGTACCGCACGCTCTTCCCCCTTCTTCTCCAGCATACATACCGCACCATCTTTTACTTCCATTTCGCGAATAATCATAAAATACCCAACGACAATCTGGACATGCTTTTAACCTGCCCCACCAATTTTCTTGAATCGACATTAAGACAATACTTAATACTTTTGTATACACATTCGCTTCGTATACTGGCTCATGCATAATACCTTTCATATTTTCCTTTATATGTACATGAAATGGGTATCTCTCTAACCATTTTTGCAACGATCCTTCTCCTTCAATTGTCATCCGAATATCTTCTCGAAAACCTTTTAATTCCTCTATCGTATGAAAAGGGCACTCTTCATGAAAATATTCTTTTATAAGGAGCTTTACATCCTCTTCTGTTTGCAGCAAATCAATTGCTTCTCTCGTATCGTTTGGTATTCTCCATGTATTTAAAAATTCTCGAATATATTCTAATTCATGTGGTGCGCTCTGATTCAATTCCATCCACCTTCTTCTTAAAATTTACTTTTTTCTGACTTTATGTATAATTATAATATAAAATAGTTAACCATTAAATGATTTTACCGGTTACAATATTAGGAGGAGTTCTATGAAAATTTTCTCAACACCGATACGTTTCATGCTTATTTCTTCATTTTTTATGTCTTTTGGATATTTTGCAGTATACGCATTTTTAGCTATTTATCTACTAAACTTTCTTTATTTTTCAGCTTTTCAAGTAGGAACAGTGTTGACGGTTATGATAATTACATCACGAGTTATCCCTTTATTCTCAGGTTTAATTGCTGACAAAATAGGCTATATCATTATGATGATAACCGGATTATTTTTAAGAGGAATCGGATTTATCGCTTTAGGAATATGCTCTGATTTCTATACAATTTCTATTTCTTCTGCACTTATTGGCTTCGGAACTGCATTTTACGAACCTGCTGCTCGCGCTATATTCGGCTCACAACCAGCTCATTTGAGAAAAAATTTATTTACATATTTAAACCTTAGTTTTAATTGCGGTGCAATAATCGGACCAATTGCAGGAGGTTTTTTACTCTTACTCGATCCAATCTATGCTTTCTCTCTAACAGGATCTCTTATGCTGATATTTGCTTTAATCTTTTACTTACTTAAAAACCACTTCCAAGTCACTACTGAAAATACGTCTATTACATTAGGAATACAGACTATCTTACAAAACAAATCTTTCCTTCTGTTTTCACTTATCATGATCTTCTTCTATATTATGTTTACTCAGCTTACTGTCGCACTTCCACTTCATATGAAAAACATTAGTAATAGCAATCAGCTTGCTACATTAGTCATTACGATAAATGCAATAACAGGCGTCATATTTATGGTGTTATTCCGAAAACTCTTTCACAAATACAACACGCTTTCATTTATTAAATACGGTATTTTATTAATGAGTATTTCTTTTTTACTCATACCTTTATTTCAACACCCATATTGGCTATTTATTTGTGTAATTTTCTTTACAATTGGTGAAACACTCGTGTTACCTAACGCTGATATCGCTATTGCAAATTACAGTAATGAATCATATACAGCTACATTCTTCGGATTTTATCAACTATCACTCGCATTTGGTTTTATCATCGGTAATTATACCGGTACATGGTTTACATCCAACTTAAACGGAATGTATACACCCTGGCTTATTTTCGGCGGAATAGGACTTATAGGTTTTATTTCACTTCATATTTTAAATATAAAAAAAGAGCGCTCTAAAGAAGATATATACCTACTAGAAAAATATTGATACTCAACAATAAGTAAACTTTTCAATCTCCCTTAAATTGGATTTACACCCTGCCCTGATTTACATATTATGGTACAATTAAAACGAGTACTAGCTAAACATTTACGCTCCACACTAGCAGTCTAACAATGCCAAAATCAGAAATCACATAGAATCGGGGGGATGTTATGAAAAAGAAATTAATTGTTCTTCTATTCACTGGAATCATATTATCAGGATGTTCAACTATAGTAGAAAATTCTTTAGAAACCGGAAGTGGCAGTATGGAATTATTAACACCAACGATTACAACAAAAGATAATGAATTAGAAATTAAGACTAAAGGTATTGATGAAAATAAAGTAACTTTTATTTATGTTGCCAATAAAAAAGTGTTGGAACAAACGCTAAAGAATGGCGAATCCTACAAGCTTAACATTAAAGATATCGAACACGCTCATAGGACAGACTACAAACCAAAAGTTCAACTTTTGCAAACGAAAGATGATAATGATGATGGAGAATTAATCACCTTCAAACAAGTTAGATATACGGTTAAAAACTAATTTTAAAGTTGTTTCATTATAAATGTAACGAACGAAAATATACTTTAACAGTGGATAAATGTAAGGGGTGTTAACATGAAAAAACGATGGATTTCTTGGTGGATTGGTAACCTATTTTGGATTATCGTTTTTGGAATATGGGCCGCTATTATTTGGTTACGAGAGGTTGATGGTGCTGGTGTTATTCAAACACCTGCAATTAAATCAATATCACTTATCGTTATATTAATCGCGTTTATCATACCGGTATTTTTTCAAGTTATATGGCTAATCATTAATTTGAGGATGAGTAGAAAAAATAATTATACGATTTAGTTTTTCAATTAACAATAAAAAAGAGAGGAATCTATATCAAAATAGATTCCTCTCTTTTACATTTGGACTTATACTGAACTTTTAATGCAGTACTACTCCTCTTTTTTACGATGCATGTTCATCTTTCTTCTTCATTAACGCTCTTTTCTTCATCGCCTTCGTTAAATATCCACCTTTAAATGAGCGAATTTCATAAGAAGACATAAATGCTTTCGGTGCAATTTCATTAATAATTTCTAACAGTTCTTTTTCTCTAGAACGTTTTGCAACGATATCTAAGCGATAACGTATCGAATTAATACCTTCGCCTTCAAATACTGTAACGCCAAATCCAGAGTGACGTAATTCATCTACTAATTCATTACAACGGTCTAGCAAACTAACTTGATACGTAATATAACCAATTGCTAATTTATTCTCTATATAACCGCCTAATAATAGTCCCGCACTAAAGCCAATGACATAGGCAACGATGTTCATCCAATTTGATAAATCTTGAAACACAATACCTAAACTGACAATGTAAATAGCTCCTTCTAACAATCCAACACCAGCAGCGGATCTTGTTTGGTTCTTTACAAGCAAAATCGTACGGATTGTCAAAATGGGAACGTAAATAATTTGAAGCACAAAAATAAGTAACGCTTGTAACATTGGTATCCACCTCTTTCAAAAAGTCTTTTGTCATAATAACATACATAACCTTTAGAAATCGATGGGTTTTTAAATTTTTTTACATTATTTTTCATACTATTGAAAAACGCAAAAAAGAAGCGTATCATATTTGTCGTAAATTTGATTCCTTTCATTAACTCGCTTAAACTCAAAAAAGGAACCTCTTTAGGTCCCTTTCATCATAGCTCTATGTTTTTCGAAGCATGTTCCCTTTGCTTCTCTTCTTCTTTCACTAACTGCATATTTGCATAAGCTAGATTCGCAATCATTAAAAAGTGACCACCTAAAATGCCTGTACCAAATGCCCACATTTCCATTTCATGCTCAATTTCATACATGATGATAGCTCCTAAAATGGCAGCCGCAAATCGGTTTAAAACTCCTAATCCGGGAGCCTTTTCCTTCATTACGATACTTTTCCCAAGTTTCTCCACTCTGCGAGCTAATAACCAAAGGCAATATGCGCTTACAGCTAATCCGATCCCAAACCCTGTTACTTGTTTTCCAAACGGAGTAATCGTCCACATAAGTAGTAAACCACTAAAGATTACGTACAATTGTAATCGATATACACGTAAGGCTTCTTGAATCAAAATATCCGCTCCTAATTTCGCATTTTTTATACTTTAGAAGAAAAGCAGCAACTTAAACAGTTGCTGCTTTCTCTTCTTCTTGCTCTTGTTCCATCTTACGAATTTCAACACGTTTAATTTGGTAAGCGTCTTTTTCTAACACTTTAAATTCATAACCTTCCGCCTCAACGTGTTGTCCTTCTTCGATTTCATGATTTTGCATCATAATCCATCCACCGATTGTATCCACATCATCTTCTTCGATGTGTAATCCAAATAAATCTTTCACTTCTGAGATAAGCACTTTTCCATCAACAATGATATGTTGCTCGTTCACATGCTGAATTGGTGGTGCTTCATCTTCATCATATTCATCACGAATTTCGCCGACGATTTCCTCCAAGATATCTTCAAGCGTTACAATCCCTGCTGTTCCTCCGTACTCATCATATAAAACAGCCATCGGAATTCGCTTCTTCTGCATTTGAAGTAATAAATCGTGAATTGGAGTCGTTTCCATCACTTCAATAATCGGACGCATATACGAGCGAATAGATGATAAATCTTTTTGATCCTCGGTCATATATCGAATAAAGAAATCTTTTACGTTGACCATACCGATAATATCATCTTTATCTTCTCCAAAAATCGGATAACGTGTGTATCGCTCATTTTGGATTACTTTCATGTGTTCTTCTACTGAATCTTCAAGGTAGAAACCAACGATTTCCGTACGCGGTACCATAATTTCTTTCGCAATGCGATTATCAAATTCAAAGATATTATTTACATACTTGTATTCAGCTTGATTAATTTCACCGCTTTCATAGCTCTCTGAAAGAATGAGACGTAACTCTTCTTCTGTATGGGCTACTTCATGCTCAGAAGCTGGTTTTAAACCGAATAAACCAGTTACAATACGTGCAGAACCGTTCAACACCCAAATAAATGGATACATGACTTTATAGAACATCATTAACGGACCTGCCAATAACAACGTTACTTGTTCAGCCTTTTGAATTGCCATCGTTTTCGGAGCTAATTCCCCTACTACAACGTGTAAATACGTCATTAGCATGAAGGCAAGACCAAATGTTAATACTGATGAAATAGAAGGATTTAAGTTCCATTTCTCAAATAACGGGTGTAATAACTTTTCGATTGTCGGTTCACCTAACCAACCTAATCCCATAGCTGTAACTGTAATACCTAATTGACAAGCAGATAAATATTCATCTAAATTTGTTGTTACTTTTTTCGCTGCTAAAGCACCGCGTTTTCCTTCCGCAACAAGCTGATCGATACGGCTTGAACGTATCTTTACAATCGCAAACTCTGCTGCTACGAAAAATCCAGTAAATGCGATTAAAATCGCAACCATGACTAAATTAAATATTTCCAATGAATCCCCTTAGTTAAAAAAACTAAGGTGTCCACCTCCTGTATACTATAATGTTTTCTTATTTGTTTCTTAGAAAACATAGCCCGATACAAAAATTAAAGAGGTCGGATTACACTTTTTTCTATAATAATAGAACAAGTGTCTGTATTAAAGCTGTCGTTTGACCAGATAAAGATTTCGATATTTTTTCACGTTGTGAATCAGTCAATTCATCTAAAAGCGGCTTTAACTCCGTTAACTCTGCTTCTAATCGATGAATATGGTCTGTCACTTCATTCACTTGTTTCGAAACGTGTTCATTGATACCGAGCAGCTTCTTCTTCTCCTCGATTTTCTCTTTAATCTCACAAAGCGGCATATGCATTTCTTTGCACTTCTCAATAAATTGTAATGTCTCAAATGCTGTTTCGTCGTAATAGCGATAATTAGATTGAGATCGCTCCGCTTTTAAGATACCTAGATTCGTATAATAATCAATCGTTCGTTTCGACACGTGAGCCATGAGAGCCAACTGTCCGATTCGATACACCTTCCCAACGATCTTCCCCCCTTGTTTATATTACTAACATCATACAATACATAAACTGTACAGTCAAACGTGACGGTTTATCGTTCATAATTTATACAAAATTACTAAACTATTACTTCATCACTACATTGTCTGCAACTTTTAACCTTTTTTATTAAAAAACATATCCTATTAATAATGATTGCTTGTATAGGAGATGATTAACATGAGAAAGACACTCATTTCTCATTTTTATAATGAAGAATACCTACTTCCATGGTGGCTTATGCATCACACAAAAATATTTGATCACGGCATATTAATTAATAGAGGTTCTACAGATCGTTCCGTTGAGATTTGTAAATTATTTGCTCCCAACTGGGAAGTACGAAATTCAAAATTCCTTGATTTTGACCCCACTAATACTGATATGGAAGTAATGGAAATCGAAAGAGAAGTTTCAGGTTGGAAGATGGTATTAAATACTACGGAATTTCTTTGTTGTAACAATGTAGAAGAATTTTTCTCTTCACTTCATATGCTAGGTCAAAATATGTATGCGATTAGAATGATTGTCATGATTGATAAGCATGATTATCATTATTCAAAACTAAGATATTCTATTCCTTTAGTAGAACAACGATATCACGGGCTCTTTCCTTATAAACCAGAAATCAGCTGTGCCTGGAGATTTATACACAATCACCTTGATGGCGCATATTTACCTGGTAGACATTTTACTCGGCATCAACCTATCGTTTATAACTCCCCTTCATTTATTGTTAAATTTTATTTTAGCCCTTGGAACGAACATGCAAAGGCAAGAAAATTACAAATAACACCTACCCTTTCAAAAAAGGGCATTCGAATGGGACTTCAAACACATTATGGTCTGTCCCCTGAGCAACTCGAAACTCGATTTTTAGAGCTTAGTAACATAACACAAGATCTACGTAATCACCCTGAATATCAACAATTATTCCCTAAATTTAAACCTTAATATTTCTCACATCATCATTTTCCACACATTTTTACGCACTTAGTCAAAAACAAAACCATTTGCATACAATATGAATACTGTATATATAATAAATTTTTATTTTAGGAGGAAAAAATGAAAGCTGTTATTCTTGCTGGTGGATACGGGACAAGGATTGGGGAAGAAACACATTTAAAACCGAAACCTATGATTGAAATTGGAACAAAGCCCATTTTATGGCACATTATGAGTTTGTATAGTCATTACGCCATTACTGAATTTATTATTTGCTTAGGCTATAAAGGATATGCAATTAAAGAGTTCTTTCTAAATTACAACCTACACATGTCAGATTTCACGATACATTTAAGGGATAATACAATTACTAGCCATACTCATCATGTAGAACCGTGGAAAGTTACACTAATCGATACTGGTGTAAATACCGAAACGGGAGGACGAGTGAAAAAGATTCAAAATTTTGTTGGAGACGAACCTTTCTGCCTCACTTATGGCGATGGATTAAGTAACGTAAATATAAAAGAACTTATTGCATTTCATAAAAAACACGGCAAAATGGCAACTGTTACAGCCGTACAACCTCCTGGTAGATTCGGTTCTCTCATATTAGATAAACAGTCTGTAACATCCTTTCAAGAGAAGCCACTCGGGGATGGCGGATGGGTTAACGGTGGATTTTTCGTTTTAAACCCTGAAGTTTTCAATTACATTAGTGGCGATAAGTCTGTTTTTGAAACAGACACTTTAGTTCAGTTAGTAAACAAAAACGAACTATCAGCATATCAACATACTGGTTTTTGGCATCCGATGGATACATTGCGCGATAAAAATAAATTAGTCGAGCTATGGGAAAGTAATAACGCTCCATGGAAGGTTTGGTAATATGGCTTCATCATCTTTTTGGAATAAGAAAAAAGTATTTATTACGGGACATACTGGATTTAAAGGTTCCTGGCTCACCCTTTTCTTAACTTCTTTAGGTGCAGAAGTAGTTGGCTTTTCTTCTCATCCCCCATCCATCCCTAACCTTTTCGAACAAGGTAACGTAGCACAAGAGTGCATAACAATTCATGGCGACATTACAGATTACGATTCTTTATTCCACGCCCTAAAACAACATAATCCTGACATACTATTTCATTTAGCAGCCCAGCCAATCGTCACCACTTCATATAAAAATCCTATCGAAACATTTAAAACGAATGTTTTAGGCACTGTTCACATATTAGAAGCGGCAAAACATATAGAAAGTATACGTGGTATCATTAATGTTACAAGTGATAAATGTTATGAAAATGAGGGGAGCGGTAACCGGGCATTCGTGGAAAGTGACCGGCTAGGAGGTTTCGACCCTTATAGTGCTAGTAAAGCTTGCGCTGAACTAGTGGCAACATCCTATCAAAAATCATTCTTCCGCACTAATACACAGAAACTCGCCTCAGTAAGAGCAGGTAACGTCATCGGCGGTGGTGATTGGGCAGAAGACCGATTATTCCCAGATGTCATTCGTGCATATTTAAAAGATGGTACATTAACTATTAGAAACAAAAACGCTATTCGCCCGTGGCAACACGTATTAGATCCTTTACATGGCTATATCCTTTTAGCTGAAAAACTTTGGACAGACGCTGCATATGCAGAAGCGTGGAATTTCGGTCCGCTGAACGAACCTAACCGAACAGTTCATGACGTCATTCAATCTATAATAAAATTATGGAATAAACCATTAACAATCCTTTCCCCTCCTACAAACACTCCTTATGAATCACCTATTTTAACACTCGACAGTACAAAGGCAGTAAATAAACTCGGTTGGACACCTAAGTTATCAACAGATCATTCTATCACTTGGACTGTTGATTGGTACAAAAAATATGCATTCGGTGAAAATATAGAATCTTTCACGCGGCAACAAATCGATGCATTCAAAAATTTATAAGGGGGCTATAAAATGGAACAGAAAAAATGCCGTTTTTGCCACTCATTACTCACAAACACTTTTTTAGATTTAGGTGTTTCTCCTCTCGCCAACTCATTTGTCACTCCAGAAAACTCATATAAAATGGAACCTTTTTATCCGCTGCACACATTTGTTTGTCACTCTTGTTTACTTGTACAATTAGATGAATTTGAATCTCCGCACAATATTTTTCATGACTATTTATACTTTAGCTCTTACTCATCAAGCTGGCTACTGCATGCTAAAAAATATGTAGAAATGGCGATTAAGCGCTTCCACTTAAAGAAACATTCAAAGGTGGTTGAAATTGCGAGTAACGACGGGTACTTATTACAATACTTTCAAAAAGAACATATCGAAACGTTAGGAATTGAACCAGCAAAAAATGTAGCAGAAATTGCTATCCAAAAAGGAATTCCTACTGAAGTGAATTTTTTCAGCAACGACTTAGCAAAAAAATTACCGCAAGCCGATTTAATCGTCGCAAATAACGTATTAGCACACGTTCCGAACTTGCATGATTTTGTTGCCGGTTTAAAAACGTTATTAAAACAAGATGGCACGATAACAATTGAATTCCCTCACTTACTAAACCTCATATCCTTTAAACAGTTTGATACGATCTACCATGAACACTTCTCCTATTTCTCACTTATAAGCCTTCAAAAAATTTTAGCTCATCATCATTTACAAATTGTCGATGTAGAAGAACTTTCAACACACGGTGGTTCCTTACGGATTTTTGTAAACCATCTAAGTGACCAATCCTCTATCCATTCCAATGTTGCAAAAATAATTCAAAAAGAAATAGATCATGGGCTAGATACATTAGATTGCTATCTCCTTTTTTCTAAACGCATCGAACAATTGAAAATAAATATTTTACAGTTTTTTATCGAAGCGAAAGCTTTAAACAAACAAATTATCGGTTATGGTGCGCCAGCTAAAGGGAACACCCTTTTAAATTATTGCGGGATAGGAAAAGAATTTCTAGCTTATACAGTCGATAAAAACCCTCACAAACAAAATCTCCTTCTACCAGGTACCCGCATTCCAATACAATCTCCAGAAGAAATAAAACGTACAAAACCTGATTACATTCTCATACTTCCTTGGAATTTGAAAGATGAAATTATGAAAGAATGCTCTTTCATTCGTGAATGGGGCGGCAAATTTTTAGTAACAATACCAGAAGTTGAGGTAATTGAGCCATGAAAAAAATCCTTGTAACAGGCGGTAGCGGATGGATTGGTAAATATGTTGTACATTTTCTTATACAAAAGGGCTATGAAGTGCACGCCACTTACAATACAAATAAACCCTCTTACCTTTCTTGCCATTGGCATAAAGTAAACTTACTTTGCGATAAAGAAATAGAAAAACTCATTTACGACATGAAACCTAGTCATCTCATTCATTTAGCTTGGGAAGCAGTGCCTCCAGCGTGTTATGTATCCA
Organism: Bacillus sp. SH7-1; assembly: GCF_008042405.1. Taxonomy (NCBI): domain Bacteria; kingdom Bacillati; phylum Bacillota; class Bacilli; order Caryophanales; family Bacillaceae; genus Bacillus; species Bacillus sp. SH7-1. The sequence continues at coordinate 148,642 of NZ_QNUD01000007.1, read as the reverse complement.
TTAACAATTACTATTGGCTTACATCCAGCATCTCATTGATTCAACACTTCACAACATGCGGCGGAAAGCGAGTCATTGTTGCAGGTACTGGCGCAGAATATGAATGGTTTAACGGCGTATTATTTGAAGATTCACCGCTCCTTTCCTATAAAACCCCGTATTCATTATGTAAAAACGCACTACACTCCTGGCTACAAACGTACGCCGAACAAACAGGCCTCAGCATTTGTTGGGGCCGCATTTTTCATCTATATGGCCCTCACGAACAAGGGAATCGGCTCGTTTCTAACATTATCACTTCTTTATTAAAAAATGAGGAAGCACTATGTACACATGGAAAACAATCAAGAGATTTCCTCCATGTGAGCGACGTCGCTGACGCTCTCGTAACAGTATTAGAACATGGCGTTACAGGCACAATCAACATCGCTTCTGGTCAATCTGTACAAATTAAAGAATTAGCTTCTATCATCGCTAAAAAGATAGGAAAAGAACATTTAATTAAACTAGGTGCAATCCCTTTCTCTAAAGATGAACCTTTATTCGTCGGGGTTAATGTAGAACGTTTAAAAACTGAAGTAAACTGGAAACCAACATACGATCTGAATACAGGAATCGAAGAAACAATTTTATGGTGGGAATCATTTATACAAAAACATAACGATATGCATCACTAAAACGTAAATCCTTCGTTCCTCTCGCTAATTCCTTATACCATTCTTCTAATCTTTCCGGCGTAATAATATGATGCGTACCCATTCCTCCATGCTTACTAGCTTCAGAAAGAGTCGGACCAATTTGTAACTTTCTTTTTCTCATCGCATCGTTCCACGGACTAAACCCAAACCATAATATACAAGCAAGAGGCGGATAAATCATCGATTCATGCGCGGATAAATGTCTTCCAACCGTATAACTTCCGTGTTCATGATTATGAATAAATCTACCTCTTCTCCACAACGGCCAATCTTCTGGTAAATAACCATGAAATCGCTGTTTCATTAAAGGTAGTCCAAAGTTAAGGTCCGGATAACTGTAGTTAGGGTCATCTACCATAATAAGCCCTTCCAACCAATACATCCTCCCTCCCAATTCATTTAGTGACTTCCAAAACTGATTTTTATCTTGCACACAAAGAAACTCAGTCGTATTTAAAATCATTTTCCATCCTTGTACTTCTTGTTCTACCCTCATCACTTCATGATCTGTCGCATATGCATCAAACTCTGGATTTACAGAATCTCGTACTTCCCAGTGTGGCGCGAATTTTTTACAAATTTCAACCGAACGATCTGTTGAGCCTTTATTAATTAAAATGCCATGATCAAACAGTTTCGTATGATGAGCAAGCCACCACGGTAATAAATACTCTTCATTGTAAAAATGCGAAATAACGGTTGTAGTTATAACAATCTCCTCCACTTTCTCTATTAATCTACTTTTTCATCCTACTCTTAATATACTTATCAATTATGTAATTGGTTTCTTTTATTTAAAAAATATGTTTTTCTACCATATACTATACTATGCTTTCTTACACAACCACCATTTCCATTTTCTAAAGAAACATCCTAATAAACTGAAAATTAAGTTATAATATCATTATAAAATTATGAAGGAGGAATGTACGCATGTACTACAACACTTCATTCGAAAACGATCAACCTGTAGGCCGTCTATAAACTAAGACGGGCTTATAACACATACACTATGCCTCGTCTTAGGGAACTCATATTACCCTAAAAATAGACGGAGGTACTTCAAATGAAACAAACCATTTTAGGAGCTATATGTTTATCACTAGCAGCTAGTATATGGGGCGGTATGTATGTTGTTAGCAAATACGTACTCGACTTTATCCCGCCACTAACACTCGTTTGGCTACGCTTTATCATTGCTTTTGTTGTTTTGTATATGATTTTAAAAATAGCTGAGAAAAAGCAAAAGAAAACAGTAACCATTCGTAAAAAAGATTGGCTATTATTCGCTTGGATTGGATTTATCGGATATTTCATTTCGATCACTTGTCAATTTATCGGAACAAAATTATCCGACGCTCATACAGGATCTTTAGTAACATCAGCTACACCTGCATTTATGGTTATATTTGCAGCGATCATTTTAAAAGAAAAACTAACCGCTCGTAGATTCTTATCTACCATCATAGCGACAATCGGTGTCATTATCGTAATCGGATGGGATATTGAAATTGGCTCCTATTTTATCGGTACAATCATATTAGTTGGAGCAGCTATTACGTGGGCTTTACTATCCATTTATGTGAAGATTGCTTCCACTCGCTTCTCATCTTTAGTTATTACAACGTATGCCATATTCTTTTCACTCTTTTTCATTACACCTTTTATGGTATGGGAATTCCAATCAAGCCCTATTGAACATGTGAATATGTATGTATTATTAGGCGTACTTTATTTAGGAATTGTCTCAACGGCAGGTGCCTTTTTCCTTTGGAATAAAGGATTAAAATTAATGGACGCAAGCATCGGTTCGTTATTTTTCTTCTTCCAACCTATCGTGGGATCGTTGCTTGGTTGGTTTCTATTAAACGAAACATTGAGTAGTAACTTTTTTATTGGTGGTATTCTTATTATATGTAGTGTTTTTATTACTACTTTTGAAAAGAAATAACAAAACAGGCAGAGATTCTTAGTCTCTGCCTGTTTTTATACACTCTTTACGCACCCCAATGCGATGGACGAGACAACATTTTCGGCAATTTCGTATGTTTGTCCCCTCTCGCCGCATTAACTTGAACTTGCGTCAGAAAAATACTATTTGTAAAATCAGTCCCGCGAATATCTGCATCTCGCAAATCTGCTCCGATGAGATCTGCTCCTCTTAAGTCTGCACCATTTAAGTTAGCCGCAATTAAGTAAGCTCCTCTTAAATTCGCCCCTTGTAAATCTTTCTTTTTCAGATTTGCTCCCATAAGGTCTGCTCCGCGGTGAATGATTCGTTTCTTACGCGCAGCATTCATTTCCTTCCAAACTAGCTCACTCGTTTCTAAAAGTAAAGTATTTACTTCTGCACGATGTAATGGAATATTTACTTTCATTAACTCGTCCGCATTTAAATTTGAAAGTCGCTCTGTCTCTTCAATCGCTTTACTTAATTCTTTATGAATCGATTGTGTCGCCTTCAATAAAATAGCCTCATTTAAATACCAAAGCATTTCATGAAGTTGATGCATAACTGGAAAAGCATCATACATTTTCCTCGCATGCTTAGCATCTTTCCGCCAATCAATCCCGTTAAATGTAACTTGAGAAATCTTCTGTCCAGCGCCGAAACATTCAAATACTGTACAACCTTTATAACCTTTTCCTCTAAGATCTTTATGTATGCTACATTTATAATCTGACTGTAAATTAGAACATGGTTTACCACCATCTTTATTCACCGCAAAATCTACCGATGCTGCGAACGGTAACGCCACGCAACATAAACCGAAGCATTTTTCACAGTTTGCTTTTAAATGATCGTTATGATTAGTCAAAACGTATACCCCCTGTTGTCTTTTGACTATTTCATAATATTCTAACTGCATGAAATAATCAATTTAAAAATAAACGAGCGCCTTTCATTTCAAATCATAACTTTATCATTCTATTTCCTTTCAATTGAAAAGGACTAACTCTGCCCATTGAATTATAATTAAATTATAAATATTCAAACTAAAAGGAGAGTTACTATGGCACTACAAATGAAAACAAACTGTCAAATTTGCAATCAATCGCTGGAGCAAGATTCTGAAGCATACATTTGCGTGTATGAATGTACATTTTGCGCACCATGTACAGAAGAAAGACATAACGTTTGTCCAAACTGCGGCGGCGAGTTAGTACGTAGACCGAAAAAGAAACAATAAAAAGCAAAGTGATATCGCTTTGCTTTTTATTGTTTTCTGAGTATATGAAATTATATCGAACACAACTTAAATATTTAAAAACTTCACACAAACAGGCTCTGGCACAGCAACGTCAGATTGTAAAAATGTTAACTTACCTGTAGATTCATCTCTTGAAAATAGTACTAGATTATGTGACTTTTCATTTGTAGCAACAAGGAACTTTTCAGTAGGATCTAATACAAAGTCTCTTGGCCAATTTCCTTCTGTAGATGTGTGTTCCACAAATGTAAGCTCACCTGAGTTTTGATCCACGCTATAAACAGCGATACTATTATGTCCACGATTACCTGCATATACAAAACGGCCGTCAGAAGAAATATGGATAGCACTTCCTTGACTATTTTCATCAAATTGTTCTGGAAGAGTAGAAATATACTGTACCTCTGTAAAGGATCCTTCTTCCGAGTTATATGTTAACACAATAACCTCTGAACTAAGCTCCGTCATCACATACGCGTACTTTCCATTCGGGTGAAAAGTAATATGTCTCGGACCACTCCCTGGATTTACAGATAAACTATTCACTTCTGTTAATGTACTATCTTTTATTTCATACGTAATTAATTTATCTATTCCTAAATCTACACCCACCACATATTTTTCATCAGGAGTATAACCCGCATAATGTGCATGTGGTTTTTCTTGTCTTTCTTTATTCGGACCTGAACCTTCATGTGCCATAATAGATGCGGCAGGATTTACAGTTCCATCTTCTTCATTTACTTCAAAAGACTCAATCGTTCCTTTATGGTAATTCGCTGTAACTACTGTGTGATTTCCACTATCAACACTAATATGACAAGGAGAAGCACCTTCTACTACTTGTCTATTTTCTTCCTTTAGCTCCCCAGTTTTACTATCAATTGAATAAGCAGCTACACCGCCAGATTCTCCTTCCTTAACAACGGAATAGAGATATTCATTATTTCTGTTAATCGTTACATATGTAGGGTTATCCAGCTTAGCCGCAAGTATTACATTACTAATTTTCTTTGCTTCCGTATCTAAAGTAAACTTATATATTCCTTCACTGTTTTCTTTCGTGTAAGTTCCAACATATCCAATAAACTCTTTGTTATCCTTCATTTTCATAACCCTCTCTCCCTATATTTTTCATACATCGTACTTTTTAAAATATTTTATGTTGAAAGAGTATCCTAAAAAAATTGGAGTACCTCTTTATACGTTACCATATTTCTCTGCTAAATAGCTTTTAAACCCACTTTTTTTGGTACGCTGCTATACTTTCATATTCTTCTTCCAATTGACGGGACAGACGAATATAGATTGGTGTTAAATCTTTATATTTTTCCACACTTTCCATGTTTGGCTCATGGTGGAAATTCGCACCTACCATTTCAGAAACTACATGCAACGTATCTATTTCACCTAAACTATATAAACCGAGGATTGCAGCTCCTAAGCAAGAGCTTTCAAAACTTTCCGGAACATATACGTCTTGATGGAAAATATCTGCCATCATCTGTCTCCAAAGTTCCGATCTTGCAAAACCGCCTGTCGCTTGAATTTTTTTCGGTTCGCCAATTAGTTCTTTTAAAGCGAGAAGAACGGTATATAAATTATAAATTACCCCTTCTAAAACAGCACGGATAAGATGTTCTTTCTTATGATGCAATCCAAGTCCAAAGAAAGATCCTCGTGCATTTGCATTCCATAAAGGAGCTCTTTCCCCCGCTAAATACGGATGAAATAATAAACCGTCGGACCCCGGATTCACTTTTGCTGCTATTTCAGTAAGCACTTCATATGGATCTTTTCCTAAACGCTTCGCAAGCTCAATCTCTGAAGTGCCTAATTGATCACGAGCCCACCTGAAAATCATACCACCGTTATTAACTGGTCCACCAATTACCCAATGGTCTTCAGTTAAGGCGTAACAAAAAATTCTACCTTTCGGATCTGTTACAGGACGATTTGTTACAGCACGTATCGCGCCGCTTGTACCAATTGTAACAGCCACAACCCCAGGATCTATTGCATTTACACCTAAATTGGATAGGACTCCATCACTCGCTCCTACTATAAAAGGAGTGGAAACAAGTACATTCATCTCATGTGCGAGTTCTTCATCTAATCCTGTTAAGCTGTGCGTCGTTGGAACAAGTTTAGAAAGCTTTTCATCTGTAATTCCCGCAACATGTAAAGCCTCTTCATCCCATTTTAAAGATTTCAAATTAAACATTCCTGTTGCTGATGCTATAGAATAATCAATTACATACTCCTTATATAACTTATAAAAAACATACTCTTTAATAGAAATAAATTTATAACTTTTCGCGAACAATTCTGCCTGCTCATTCTGTAACCAAACTAATTTCGAAAGTGGTGACATGGGGTGAATTGGTGTCCCAGTACGCAAATAAATTTCATGACCATTCATATCATTCTTTATTTTCTCTGCCCAGCTTGCACTTCTATTATCTGCCCAAGTGATACATCTCGTTAACGGCTTTCCCGTTTCATCTACAGCAATGATACTATGCATTGCCGAACTAAAAGAGACACATAGAATATCATTCGGCTGTACATTACTTACTCGTACAGTTTCTTTAATCGTATTTATTACTGCATGAAAAATTTCTTCTGGGTCTTGTTCTGCTGTTTCAGGCGTAGGAGAATATAAAGGATATTCAATTCCATGACTTGCAATAACAGACCCATCAGTAGAAAATAGAACTGATTTTGTACTAGTTGTCCCAATGTCTACACCAATCATATATTTTGAGCTCACCATTTCTTCCTCCTAACAAAAATCCCTATAGTATCCTAATAATATAAAAACCATAAAAATACATTTATTTTATCTATTCATAACGTTGTGTGCTAAAGTTGTCTTTCTAAATTCATATAAAAGTATCCTTATTTTAAACAAACATATCGAGTAATAAAACTCCTCCAAAAGCGATAAATGAAAGTAATGTTTCTAATACTGTCCATGTTTTAAATGTTTCTTTCACTGTTAACCCTAGATATTCTTTTACCATCCAGAATCCAGCATCGTTTACGTGTGAAAACATTAATGCTCCTGCACCTGTTGCGATGACAAGTAATTCTAAATTCACACCTGTCGTATTTTCAACGATTGGCGAAACGATACCCGCTGCTGTTGTTAAGGCGACTGTCGCTGATCCTGTCGCAATTCGAATTAATCCAGCCACCATAAATGCTAATACTATTGGAGATAGAGCTAAATGCTCAGACATTTGAGCAATAGCATTACCTACACCACTATCGATAAGAATTTGCTTAAATCCGCCGCCAGCACCAATAATCGCAACAATTGAACCGATTGGTAATAAGCTATCTTCTGTTACCTTCTTAATAGCCTTTTTATCGATACCTTGACGAAATCCAAGAAAATAAAACGCTGCAAAACATGCAATCAATAGCGCAATTATAGGACTACCGATTAATGTGACAATCTTCATCAAAGTAGTAGAAAGAGGCACATAAGGAGCTGCTGCAGCTAAAACCATTAACAGAACAGGTAACAAAATAACTAAAAATGAAACTCCTATTCCTGGTAATTTCGTTGATTTTGTATTTACACGAATCAATTCTGGCTCATTTTCAGGAATTACACGTTTGTGAATCCATTTAGCGAATATAGGACCAGCAATAATCGCTGCAAAAAATGTAATAATGAGTGAATACAATAGTACCTTCCCAAGGTTCGCTTTATAAATACCAATTGCAACAATTGCCCCTGGATGCGGAGGAACAAGGCCGTGTACAACAGATAATCCAGCAATTGCTGGTAATGCTATCAATAGAATATTTTGTTTCGTTGATTTATGAATAGAAATTACTAACGGCAATAATATTAAAATGCCTACTTCAAAAAACACCGGAATTCCAATAATAAAACCTGCAATTAACATCGCCCATGGTAAGTTTTTTATTCCAAAGGATTTAATAAAGAACTCTGCCACTTGCATTCCTGCACCTGATTCTGCCATCATTTTCCCTAAAATTGTACCTAAAACTAAAATACCTACTAAATGCCCGAGAACACTTCCGACTCCCGTTTCATAAGCACTCACTATTTTATCCATAGGCATTCCAGACATAATTGCTAAAAACAAACTTGCAATCGTTAAACTAATAAACGCATGCCATCTCCACCACGACACCCCTAAAATAACAATTACAATCGATAATAATGTAATAATTAAAAGATACATATTCATACTCAATTCCACCTAACCCTTTATGTAAACCCTTTCAAAATTACTTTATAATTAAGAGAACCTATATAGTTCTTTCTTGAGTAAAAGATACATTTACATATTGATATACACTTAAAAAGCAGATTCACATCATAATGATTTATATAAAAAGAATCTCCCTTATCAGAGATACACTTTAACCCATCTCTCTAATAAGGGGATTTCTCTTTCATAATTATAATGTTATTGTGATAAACGCTTCACGTGAGCAACTTTTCCTTCTTCGAAAGTGAATGACACTTTCTTCTCTTGCTGTTTTCACGTAGTAAGACTCCAAACTCGGGATCCAAGTTAAACGATGAAGTTACCTAGGAATCTGTTCTCTCATGAAAAGCAATTTTCGGAAAGCCTCCTTCACTTTCATATATTATAATTTAGGTGCTTTTGCCCAATCAGCAGCGAACTTTTCAATACCTTGATCTGTTAATGGATGCATAGCAAGTTGCTCAATTACTTTATAAGGAATTGTTGCAATGTGAGCACCTGCCATCGCTACACGAGTTACATGATCTGGGTGTCTGACAGAAGCTGCAATAATTTGTGTATCTAATTGATGAATATCGAATAATTCAGCAATTTTCGCAACTAAGAGCACACCATCTTCAGAAATATCATCTAAACGTCCTAAAAATGGAGAAACGTACGTTGCACCTGCTCGAGCAGCTAAAAGTGCTTGGTTCACCGTGAAAATAAGTGTAACGTTCGTTTTAACACCTTTTTCAGTAAGATAGCGACAAGCTTCTAATCCTGCTAGCGTCATCGGAAGTTTAATTGTAACTTTTTCATCGCCACCGTTAATTTTAATCAGTTCTTCTGCTTGAGCGATCATTTCTTCAGCTGTAACAGCATCTGGTGTTACTTCTGCCGAAACAGATTCAACTTTAGGTACTGCCTGACAAATTTCTGCAATACGATCTTCAAACTTAATGCCCTCTTTTGCTACTAAAGACGGGTTCGTTGTAACACCAGCTAAAACTCCAAGTTTATATGCTTTTTTTATGTCCTCAAGATTTGCAGTATCAATAAAAAACTTCATGATCTATTCCCTCCATTTTTTAAACGTCAATGAGTTAAATTTTTAAGATGTTTATTTCTTTTCTACAGCATGTCCGCCAAATTCATTGCGCAGAGCTGCTACAACTTTTCCTGTAAATGTATCATTGTCTAATGAGCGATAGCGCATTAATAACGACATTGCGATAACAGGAGTTGCTGTTTGAAGATCTAATGCTGTTTCTACTGTCCATTTCCCTTCACCAGAAGAATGCATAACACCCTTAATTTCATCCAGTTTTGCATCTTTAGAAAATGCATTTTCTGTTAATTCCATTAACCATGAACGGATTACTGAACCGTTGTTCCATACTCTTGATACTTTTTCATAATCGTAGTCAAATTCACTTTTCTCTAGAATCTCAAATCCTTCGCCAATAGCAGCCATCATACCGTATTCAATTCCGTTGTGAACCATTTTTAAGAAGTGACCACTACCAGCTTTTCCAGCATATAAGAATCCATTTTCTACAGCAGTATCACGGAAGATAGGTTCAACGATGTCCCAAGCTTCTTGATCTCCTCCGATCATGTAACAAGCACCATTACGAGCGCCTTCCATTCCGCCAGAAGTTCCTGCATCCATAAAGTGAATGCCATCTTTCTTTAATTGTTCATATCGGCGGATAGACTCTTTATAATGTGAATTACCCGCTTCAATTAAAATATCTCCTTTTGAAAGCAATGGTGTAACCTCATCAATAACAGAATCAACAACAGCGTGTGGTACCATTACCCAAAGAATTCTTGGTGATTGTAATGACTGAACAAGTTCACTTAAACTAGATGTACCTGTAGCCCCATACTCTTTCATTTCTTCTACTGCGCTCGTATTTAAATCAAATGCTGCTACCTCGTGTTCATGATCCATTAAATTTTTCCCTAAATTTAATCCCATTTTACCTAAACCAATTAATCCTACTTGCATAATATAATTCCTCCTCAAATCATCTTTTATTAAAAATCCATATCACTACGATTTTGAATACCTTTCAGCACTGATAAGTTGATCTGTCCAGAAAGGTATTCACAGTCATAGCTTAAGAATTCAATACATTTTTTGTAATTTGAACAACATTTTCTGTCGTAAATCCAAATAGATTCATGACTTCAGCCCCAGTTCCTGAAGCTCCAAATGTTTCAATTGATAATATTTTTCCTTCTTGTCCTACATAACGTTCCCAACCGAGAGATACACCCATCTCAAGAGATACTCGTTTCGTTACAGAAGACGGAAGAACGGATTCTTTATATTCTTTCGATTGGTGATCGAATAGCTCCCAGCTTGGCATTGCAACGATGCGAACAGAGACATTGTCTTCTTCTAGTTTTGCTTTTGCACTAGCAGCTAAAGAAACTTCAGAACCTGTCGCAATTAAAATCACATCCGGATTTTCATTCGTTTGTATTAATACGTAAGCTCCTTTAGAAAGATTCTCTATGTTCGCTTTCGTTTCATTAAACACCGGTAAATTTTGACGGCTAAGTACTAAAATGACTGGACCATCCGTTTGCTGTAATGCATAAGCCCAAGCACTCGCTGTTTCATTTGCATCTGACGGACGAATAACTGTTAAACCAGGAATTGCTCGAAGAGCTGCCAATTGCTCAATTGGTTCATGCGTTGGACCATCTTCTCCTACAGCAATCGAATCATGTGTAAATACGTAAGTAACAGGTAACTTTTGCAATGCAGCCAGTCGAATAGATGGACGAAGGTAATCATTAAATACAAAGAATGTACTTACGAACGGTTTTACTCCTCCATGAAGTGCCAGCCCATTCGCTGCCGCGCCCATTGCATGTTCACGTACACCAAAGTATATATTTCGGCCAGCATACGATTCTACCGCATATACTGCTTCACCTTTTATATCTGTCATCGTAGAATGAGAAAGATCCGCACTTCCACCAAAAATAGAAGGAATCGATTTCACATAATGATTAATAGCTTCCCCACTTGCAACACGAGTTGAAATCGTTTTTTCAGTATCGAAGGATAAAATGTCTTTCGCTTCGATTAAAACCTCGCCTGTAATCGCTTTTTCTAATTCATCTGCTAGTGCAGGGTTCGATTCTCTGTATACGTTGAACTGCTCATTCCATTCGTTCTCTTTTTCAATACCTTTTTGTTTCAGTTCATTAAAATGAGCTGTTACTTCTTCAGGCACAAAGAAGTCTTCCTCATAATGCCAACCATACACTTGTTTTGTCGCTGTCGCTTCTTCTACTCCAAGCGGGTTACCATGTGCTTTGTTCGTTCCAGCAACTTTTGGACTTCCGTAACCTATAACGGTTCTAATCTCTATAAGAGTAGGTTGGTCCGTATTGTCTTTCGCTAATTGAATCGCTTTTGTAATCGCATCAACATCGTTTCCATCCTCAACTCTTACATATTGCCAATGTGCAGATTCTACCCTTTTCTGCATATCTTCAGAAAAAGCAATGTTTAATTCACCATCAAGTGAAATTTCATTTGAATCATATAGTACAATTAACTTGCCAAGTTTCATATGCCCTGCCATTGACATCGCTTCATAAGCGACACCCTCCATTAAGTCACCGTCTCCAACTAAAGCGTACGTATTGTGATCTATAATAGAGTGACCATCCTTATTGAACTTCGCTGCTAAATGAGCTTCTGCCATTGCCATTCCGACAGCATTTGCAATCCCTTGTCCTAACGGTCCTGTCGTCGCTTCAACTCCAGAAGTGTGACCAAACTCAGGATGTCCTGGTGTTTTACTATTTAACTTTCTAAAGCTTTTCAAGTCATCAATTGAAACGTCATATCCAGCTAAATGAAGTAAGCTATACAGTAAGCTCGATCCGTGTCCCGCTGATAAAACGAATCGATCACGGTTAAACCATTTCGGATGATTAGGATTATGATTTAAATGATTCGCCCATAATGCATAAGCCATCGGTGCTGCTCCCATCGGAAGACCTGGATGACCTGAATTTGCCGCATTAATAGCATCAATTGATAACGTACGAAGTGTATTCACTGCTAATTGATTTATGTTTTGTGTCATAGTAATCGTCCCCCTAAATGCTTTCATTTAAGAATATACTTATTTTTCCGTTTCTTGATCTAACCACCATTTAAATTCACTTTCTTGCAACAGTTCATTAGACGCCTCTGGACCATATGAACCAGACTCATATTCATGAAGCGGCAATAAGTTTTCCTCGAACGCTTCAAGAATTGGTTGTACCCATTCCCATGACAATTCAACTTCTCTCCAATGTGCAAAGAATGTAGCGTCTCCACTCACAGCATCATGAATGAGTCTTTCATACGCTTCAGGTACTCCCACATCCGCTTGCTCACAAGTAAAGTTAATACGCATCGGTTCAATTTCTCCATTTTTCAATGGATTTTTACTATTTAACTGTAATGAAACATTCTCACCTGGGCTAATTTCAATTATTAATAAGTTAGGTGCTGCATTTGGATTACTATCTTGATATTGCTGTTTTAACGTATTTTTAAATTCAATTACAATACGAGTGGACTTTTCTTTCATTCGTTTACCTGTTCGTATATAAAATGGAACGCCGGTCCAAAATGGATTATCGATCCACAAGCGAGCAGCAACAAATGTGTCTATGTTAGAAGAAGGATTTACTCCTGGTTCCTCTTTATATGCTACAACTTGCCCGCCTTTTATCTCTCCTGAAGCGTATTGACCGCGAACGATATGGTTTTGAACGTCTTCTTTTTTCACTTTACGAAGCGTCTCCATTACCTTTCGCTTTTCCTCTCGAATTTCACATGCATTAACCTTTTCCGGCAGATTCATAGCAGTCATCATTAATATTTGTAACATATGATTTTGAACCATATCTCGAATGGCTCCTGCCTGATCATAATATCCTGCCCTTTCTTCAACCCCAACTGTTTCACTCGCTGTAATTTGTACATTCGCTATATGTTCTTTATTCCAAATCGATTGTAAAACAGGATTTGCAAATTCTAATGCTTCAAGATTTTGAATCATCGGCTTACCTAAATAATGATCAATACGGTATATCTCGTCTTCTTCAAACGTGCGACTAAGCTTATCATTCAGCTCACGAGCAGATGTAAGGTCGTGCCCGAACGGTTTCTCAATCATTAGGCGTTTCCATCCATCTGTTTTATCAAGTCCGCTTTCCTTAATATTTAAAGCAATGGTCTCGAAAAATTCAGGAGCAACTGAAAGATAGAACATTCTATTACCTTTTATATGTAGTTCCTCTTCCCTTTCACGAACGACTTGTAATAACCTCTCATAGTCTTCCGGTTTACTCACATCTAATGGACAATAGCGAAAATTATCTAAAAAACTTTCGAGTTCCGGAGTACCTTCTTCCCTCTGACGAGAAAACGTCTCTATTGATTCTTTTATTCTTTCTTGAAAATCTTCATGAGATACTTGACGTCTTCCAAGCCCGATAACAGATATCTGCTTTGGAAGCTTTTGATCTCTATATAAGTTATATAGCGCGGGGTAAATTTTGCGTTTCGCTAAGTCCCCTGTCGCTCCAAATAAAACAAAGGTCATTGATTCCAATTTCAGTCCCCCTCTTGTTGTATAATCCTCGTCAATATACTAAAAATGAATTGTACAGAAGCTCATGTTTTTATAAAAAACAAAGAGCTATCTAATTCCAATTCTTTTTATACCTTTCGCTCTCTCATTGTCCCCAATATTAATAGTGGCAATTCAAAGCATTTCTACTGCAACTTACTTATTTATAGAACTTAACGAAATATTTTATATCTAATTACTTTTAGTAATTAAGTAATCTTATGTCTAATATATTAACCACATAAATTATTATCGTCAATAAAAATGTCTTGAATTAAATACTATTTATTTCGTAATACTTTTCTAAGTGTATTCCTAGTTACCATTCATTTTCAAAGATAATGATCAATATAATAAATATCAGTTTCATCAAAATCTTCAATTAATTTTCCGTTACACTCGTGAGCAGACGTTACATTATAATTAAAAGGCTTCTCTATAATAAGACGGTTTAATCCTTTTGTAGCCCACAATCCACTCTCTTTAATATTTAAAGCAATCACATTCAATACTTCTGGTACAACAGATAGATAAAACATACGGTTTTCAGGAATGTTTAATTCTGTTTCACGCTTTTTTACAAGGCTCAGCAAATTTTGATAGCCCACTATATTCGCTGTATCTAATTGACAATAACGAAATGTGCTAATAAATTCCTCTACTCCTGATTGGTCATCAGTAGATATTCTAGAAAATGTAGTAAGGGATTGTCCTACTATTGTTTGAAATTCCACATCTGACATTGCCCTTCTGCCAATACCGATAATCGAAATAGATTGCGGTATATTTTGATTACTAAATAGATTGTATAAAGCAGGATAAATTTTGCGTTTCGCTAAATCCCCTGTCGCTCCGAATAAAAGAAATGTCATTGAATCCATTTGCTATCTCCCTTTTAAAACAATTGCTAGAATAGAATATATAAGCTCATTCGCTACTTAGCACAATATTGTCTCTAAAACCTCATACTTTACCAATGTTTCTTCAATACAATTTTGCCAAGAGCACGTTCTGACTCACTTATGTGGTGTGCTTTTTTTACGCCTTCTACATGTAAAGGCAACACATGTGTTACAACAGGTTTAATCTTCCCACCCTCAATTAATTCTGTAATAAGAGAAAGTTCATATCCGTTAGGTTCAGTAAATATATGGTCACTCTGAATATTTTTCTCTCTTGCTATTTCAGTTTGTGGAATTTCCATACCTTTCGGACCATAGATAGACGCTAACTTTCCATTTGGTGCAAGTACTTTATAACTATCCTTTAGTACATCCCCGCCTAACACATCAAATACAATATTGTAATTATGCAGAAGTAAAGAAGAGTCTTCTGTTTTGTAATCAATGACAGTATCAGCGCCTAGATCCTTTACAAACTGCATGTTTTTCGTACTAGTCGTTGTTGCAACATGTGCACCGAAACTTTTCGCCAGCTGAATAGCAAACGTGCCAATCCCGCCAGATCCAGCATGAATTAAAACCTTATTACCTTTTTGAACATTAGCGAACTTCACTAAACTTTGCCAACTTGTCAAACCTACAAGAGGGATTGATGCTGCTTCTTCAAAAGATAGATTTCTCGGTTTTTTCGCGACATATTTCTCATCTACAGCCACGTACTCTGCATAAGTACCGTTTCGTTCAATATCTGGACGACTATATACTTCATCCCCCACTTTACATGCTGTAACGTTTGGCCCTATAGCAGCAACTACACCTGCAACATCCCATCCTAAAACGAGCGGGAAGTCATAAGAAATCACATCTCGAAGTAAACCTTCACGTATTTTCCAATCCACGGGGTTTACACCAGCTGCATATACTTCAATCAGTACATCGTTTTCTCCCAATAGGGGTGTTTTCATTTCAATCTCTTGTAGTACACTTTTATCTCCATATTGCATAAGTCCTATCGCTTTCATTCTTTACACTCCTTTACAATGCTGGAAAATGAGGTAGTACTTCTTCTCCTAGCTCATCTAACACTTCATTAGCCGGGCGTTGACCATCAAATAGAGCAAGGAATAAATGATTTACACCAATACTTTTATAAATATCAAGTAATTCAATTAGTGCCTTACGTCCTGTACGGTAACCTAAACGTATCGGCGTAGGACGTTCATTTGGATCTTCCGATAAGTCTAAATGCATCGGTTGGATAAATGGTTTGAATACATCTGGATGATAATCCTCTACTCGTTCTCTCCATTGTCCAATTGCTGCTGCTTGATGTACCGGACTACGTGGGTAATACATCCATCCATCACCATGTTCAGCGAACCAGTCCATATTTTGCTGACTAAAACCTGTAATAAAGGTTGGAACACGTTTAGACGGTTTTGGAACTAAATTTGCACCATGCACTTCTCCTAGTGTCGACTCAATTGTTGGGAAGTTTTTATACAAAATCTCTTCCAAGTAAGCAAACGCTTCTCTAAACTTTTCACCTCTTGTTTCATGACTAACACCTAACGCTTTAAAATCAGCACGTCGGTCACCGGACGAAACGCCGAGCATAATTCTTTCTGGAAACAGTTGATCTAATGTCGCAATTTCTTTCGCCACACGCAATGGATGGCGAAGTGATAATACAGTTGCCGACGTTCCAAATGCGATTTTCTCTGTTTTGCTTGCTAAATACGTTAAATAAATCATCATATCGTAAATTTGACCTGTTGCAGGATCACCAAAGTCAGGGTCTTGCAGTAAAACATCTCGAAGCCATACGCCTGTAAAACCATATTGTTCCGCTTTTTGTACCAACTCTACTTGTTTTTCCATCGTTGGAGCATGAAACTGATAATTTTCAATCGGAATGTGAACTCCTAATGTAAGTTGATCTTTCGCAAACATACGATTATATCCAAAATGATTCGCAAACTTTTCCATGTGTTTCACTCACTTTCCTTCATTCATATCAATCTATAGTTTTCTTTACTTTTCATATTTCTTCTCAAAATTCA
Source organism: Bacillus sp. SH7-1 (assembly GCF_008042405.1). NCBI lineage: Bacteria > Bacillati > Bacillota > Bacilli > Caryophanales > Bacillaceae > Bacillus > Bacillus sp. SH7-1. Next base: position 131,866 of record NZ_QNUD01000007.1, on the reverse strand, counting down.
TGAGCAATACTGTAACACCACATTGTTGCCGATTGTCATCGTGATAACTTTCTTTGTGCTACGAGTGTTATTATAAATCGGTCATAACATGAATAACAGTACGTACTTTAAAGTGATGTAGGCACTTTTAAGTACCTATACTACATGCTTGCTTATCACTTTTAGCAATTAGTATGCTGCATAAAATAACAATTCCCCTTCCTTCAGCAACTTCCAAAGTTGCTTTTGCATGTGCGCTACACTATTTCACGTAATCTCCTTTTCTTTATAAAAATTCCTCAAACAAAATGATTGACTTGGAGTTGACTCCAAGTAATACACTTGAAGTGAAAGGAGCGTGATTACAAATGAACGATATATTCACAATATCAGATGTTGCAAAGAAAACAGGATTAAGTACAGATACAATTAGATACTACGAAAAAATCAACCTTCTTCCCCCAGCTAATAGAAATAGGAATAATAATAGGCAATATGTTCAATTAGATGTTGATCGAATACTTTTCATTAATCATCTAAAAAGAACACAAATGCCCTTACATACAATACAAAAATATATGGAATTCTCACGAACAAAAAACGATGAAGCTTGTAAAGCAATACTTGAGGAACATCAAAAGCAAATCATAATACAACTAACGGATTTGCAATCGACTTTGGATATTATAAATTATAAGATTACTCACTTTGAGCGTATAAAAACAGGGAAAGTTAATGAAGGAACGGAGATGGCGTTACACAATGAACAAAAATAATGAAAACACAATTCAAAAACCAATTTATTCTGGATTCGGCGCAAGAACTACCGCTAAAGAAGCTCTAGGAGAAAAAGATTTAAGCGGAAAGATAGCTATTGTAACTGGAGGATACTCAGGATTAGGACTTGAAATAACACGCGTACTTGCGGAAGCTGGTGCAACAGTTATCGTACCCGCAAGAAGAATAGAACAAGCTCAAGAAGCCATTTCAAATATTGCACGAGTGGAATTAGAAAAACTAGATCTCATGGATCCAAATTCTATAGATGCTTTTGCAAGTAGATTTCTTAACACTGATCGTCCACTACATATTTTAGTAAACGGCGCAGGAATAATGGCAAACCCATTAAAACGCGATGTACGAGGATATGAATCGCAGTTCGCAACGAATCATTTAGGACATTTCCAGTTAACAGCAAGACTTTGGCCCGCTTTAGTTAAAGCAAATGGAGCAAGAGTTATATCAGTTAGTTCGCGCGGTCATCGTATTTGTGGTGTTGATTTTAACGATCCAAACTTTAATAATCGTCATTACGACAAATGGCAAGCTTACGGACAATCCAAAACAGCAAATGCATTATTTGCGGTCGAATTAGATAAACGTGGTAAAGAATTTCATGTACGTGCATTCTCTGCCCACCCTGGAACAATCGTCACAAGTTTATCTCGAAATTTAACTGATGAAGAAATGCGTTCAATGGGAGCACTGGACGAGCATGGAAATCGAGCTTTAATAAAATACGATGAAGAATTTAAAAGTATCCCAGAAGGAGCCGCTACAATTGTATGGTGCGCCGCAAACGATCAACTTGATGACAAAGGTGGCGTGTATTGCGAAAATGTTGATATTGCAGAAGCTGTTTCTGCTGACAATCCAGATCCATCAGGAGTTAGACCTTGGGCTAGTAATACAGAATATGCAGAAATGCTTTGGGAATTAAGTGAAACGCTAACTGGCGTTCATTTTTTAACTAAATCATAATATTATACTTATTTATTGTACTTTGCTATGCTATAACCACGAACAGGAGGTACGAAAAAATGAAAGCACAAATTATCCATTCTTTTGGAGATTCATCTGTATTTCAATTAGAAGAAGTTTCAAAACCGAAACTTTTACCTGGTCATGTTCTAATCCATGTAAAAGCAACTAGTGTAAATCCAATCGATACAAAAATGCGTAGTGGCGCTGTTTCATCAGTTGCTCCTGAATTTCCAGCTATTTTGCATGGTGATGTAGCAGGTATTGTTATAGAAGTAGGAGAAGGCGTTTCAAAATTCAAAACTGGTGATGAAGTATATGGATGTGCCGGAGGTTTTAAGGAAACTGGTGGTGCACTTGCAGAGTTTATGCTTGCTGATGCACGATTGATTGCTCACAAACCTAACAATTTAACAATGGAAGAAGCAGCTGCTCTACCATTAGTCGCAATTACGGCTTGGGAATCTTTATTTGATCGTGCAAATATTAAATCAGGTCAAAATGTCCTCATTCATGGAGCTACTGGTGGCGTAGGACACGTAGCCATTCAATTAGCTAAATGGGCAGGTGCTAAAGTTTTTACAACTGCTTCTCAGCAGAACAAAATTGAAATAGCTCATCGTCTAGGAGCCGACATAGTTATTAATTATAAAGAAGAATCTGTTCAAGAATATGTTCAAAAACATACGAATGGCGACGGATTTGAAGTTATATTCGATACGGTAGGCGGCAAGAATCTTGATAATTCTTTTGAAGCTGCTGCAGTCAATGGAACTGTCGTAACAATTGCAGCCCGTTCAACCCATGACCTCTCTTCTTTACACGCAAAAGGACTATCTCTGCACGTTACTTTTATGGCGTTAAAAATATTACATACAGATAAGCGTAATGATTGTGGAGAAATCTTAACGAAAATAACGCAAATTGTAGAAGAAGGCAAACTTCGTCCATTGCTAGATTCTAAATCTTTTACGTTTGATAAAGTTGCACAAGCACATGATCATTTAGAGTCGAAGGAAGCAATTGGGAAAATAGTGTTGAAAAACGTTTGGTAACTAAAATCCGATAAAAATAACGATTGCTCGTTGCTAGAAAGTAACAGAGTAAATAAAACTCCTTTATCGCTAACATCATTTATCAAATTTCATGCTGCTAGCGATCATAGGAAGAATAGTAAAGTTGCATAAAGGTCAATTTATGCAACTTTATTTATTATAGTTTTTTAATCCCCTCTACATGTATGTTACATACATGTCCAACGGAAAAGTTATTGATATATCTGAATTACGAAAACTTCAAATTGCTGTCCCTCTTCCATAAAAACCTATATATCTAAAATTTACTGTTGAACTATCTAATCCTTGAAAACCCCAGCTGAATCCAACTATATAATTTCTTACAGTTAAAATACGAAAATAACCCATATTTTGAGGACCTCAATTGCACCCCATTTTCTGAATAAAAAATAATATTAAATTCATTAATTTAATGTGATAGTATATGTTGAACTCTTCATGAGACTATCATTCATATTACTATTTAGGAGGATTTATGAGCAATCAAAATAATAATGAAACACCAAATAAAATGGAAATCATAGTCATGATTTTAGGACTATTTTTACCACTCTTCCTTCCTGCTCTTCTAATGCTAGCATTAGGGAAATGGCTGCCAGATGAAATTGTATATTCTGGAGTCATGTCATTATTTATTCTGTCCATTGAGTTATTCATAGTAGCTGCTATTTTTACTAAGATTTTAAGTGTATGTGGATTACCTGAAAAGAAACTAGATGAATTAGGATTTTTAGGATTTACGATTTCAGTGGTTACATCATTCTTAGCTACTTATGTAGGATATTTTGGGATAGCTAAAATTGGATTAACTTCGGTTCAACTATCACCTCATGGCATTCTAATTATAGCGATAGTATCCACAATTATCTTAACTATTTTATTAAAGGTTTTAGAGAAATTTGATAATCAAGACGAGCTAGATACAAATAAATAAAATTGCACACTAAAAAGATATGCTTCAAATGGAGCATACCTTTTTCTTGATTACCAATTTAACATGAAAGATGCCACAACGCTAAAAGTTTTCCATCCTTTACAACAAGTCAAAATAACAGCCGGATTTTCTTATAGTAGAAAATCCGGCTGTTTTCATATCACAATTTACTTTTTGTATATTTCTGTTAATAAGTAACACACAACTCATTTGTCTTACTATCTTTACCTTCAACAGAATACTATGTTGTTTTAAATTTTTTAAAATACACTACGTACTAATCCCCCGTCTATTCGCAACGCGGAACCATTAATTGCTGAAGAAAGTGGGCTACTTAAGAAAGTGACAAGATGGGCAATTTCTTCTGGTCGAATAAGTCTTTGAATAATAGAGGTTGGTCGATTTTCTTTCATAAATCGCTTCTCAGCTTCTTCTATTGTCAATTGCTCATTAGGATAAAGACTATTTAACATAGTCTCCACTCCTTCGGTTAAAGTCGAACCAGGCATTATAGTATTAACAGTCACATTCGTTCCTGTCGTCAGCTCAGCTAAACTACGAGAAAGTGAGAGTTGCATCGTTTTAGTCGCACTATAATGAGCCATTTCTTGAGATGGCATAATAGCTGCTTCGCTAGCAATAAAGATGACTCTTCCTTCTTTTCTTTCAATCATTTTTTTCAAGTACGAGCGAGTAAGTCGAACACCACTCATAATATTGACTTCAAAAAATTTAAACCAATCTTCATCAGGAATATCAAAATATTCTACAGGTTCAAAAATTCCTAAGTTGTTAATGAGAATGTCTACTTCAGGGTACTTTTCAATCACATTTTGGCACCCTTGTTCTGTTCCTAAATCAGCTACTACAGGTTGAAGGATAGCATCAGGATACTGCGCTCGAATTTCTTTTATCGTTTGATTAACATTTTCTTCACGGCGTCCATTAATAAGTACAGTAGCTCCTTCCGCTACTAATGAAGTGGCAATTGCTTTTCCAATCCCTGCCGTAGATCCAGTAACCAGTGCTGTTTTTCCTTTTAATTGCATATGCATATAGACCCCTCCAAATTCATGTGCTAGATTATTGACTTACGTTGGAATAAATAATTACGTTTATATTGTCGTTCACTTCTCTTATCTTTAACAGAAAATAAGTAGATCCACCTTTTTTCAAAAGAGTATAAAGTGAAACTTTAATCAGTGGGGGTTTTGTTCATCCCCCACTGATTATTAGCCCTCACCAATCGGGCTTTTACAGGCAGTTGATCCCCCCACCTAACTTCTTTGCTTCCGCTGAATTTTGAGGTGGGGGGTCTTACTGCCCGGCAAATAGTGGGGTAAACGAAAATTATGTAGCTATTTCACTCTGCACTGAATTAAAAATCGAAATTATCAACATTGTGATTTACTCGATAATCCTGCTTCAAATCATTTTGCATCGTTCTAATGTAAAAAATCACATAAACTGCAGAGTAAAGCTAAAACCAACTAGTAAATACCATTATGATCTATATTAACTAGAAAGAAAATTACGCACTTTAAAGTTCCATAGGAACAAAAAAGTGCCCTATATACTATAATTTCTAACTTTTTATATTTACTAACGTAGTATCCTTTTCTATCATAGAAAAGAGTGTAAAATTAGATATTCTTACATACAGTTATAGGATTATTTTTATCTTAATTAACTCAAAAACTATATAATACATCTTATTGTCCATGTTATAAGAAGTTTTATACACTTAGAAAAGAGTAATTTAAAAACAACTTTTTACTTATCCGAATTACCAATTAGTACGAGATGATAATCCTTGAAGTAACATAACATTCTCAAAAACCTTGCAGAAAAATTCTACAAGGTTTTTTGTCTATACATACAAATCAATCATTATATTAAAATAAAAGGGTTTGTAATCCATCACAATAGTCTTAAATATAAGCTGCTTTAAAGGCTTGTTGGACAGCTTGTACTTCTGATGAATTTTTACCATATAAGTTCGTTGCTACACGAATACAAGCTTCTTTTAATTCTTTAAAATCAGAAGTCATATTTAATTCATCGGTATTTGCATAATAGAAAATATCAAACATTTTATCTTCCCCAATGCCTTGTACATTTACTCCATTATGATTTCCACCACTAGCAATCAAATAAGCTACTTTATTAATAATGCTAGAGTTCGTGTGTACACCACCATGATCGTGGTCAGCATCAATAGGTAAGTTATTATAATGTCTATAATCCTCTGGATATCTAGAAGAGATAGATGATGGGTTTTTCATATCTCTAAATATACGACCAGATTGTTCTCCCATTGTCCAATTGAACTTTCCGTTATTTGCATACTTCTCAACTGCTACTCCTAAAATATCAGATAACGCTTCATTAATTGCACCAGCTTCTCCCGCGTACTCAAGTCCAGACTCATTTCTTGTAACCGCATGTGTAAATTCATGTCCTGCCACATCAAATGCTCTAACAATTGGATCTCCGTATACTAGCATAGCTCCATTACTAAATGCATTAAACCACTGCTTAGGATTTCCTTTATTCGTACCATTTGTATTCCAGCCATGAACGACAGAAATTACTTTTTGCCCATTATTATCAAAGCTGTTACGGCTATATTTTTCTTGATAAAAATCATATACTTTCGTTGCTAAATAATGTGCACTAACTGCTTTAGGATCTGTAAAATTTGTAGAATTACTTGTTACTAAATCATCCAAATAACCCCATACATTTCTTCTATAATTATTATAATCTTTATAATTAGCAGTATACGTTTCAATTCCCTTACCACGAGAATAATCTGCAAGCATGTACGTTCCATCACTTCGTTGTGTAATTCCAAATGTACGATTAATACCTAAGTCATCTTTTCCTGTGCCTGTTAATTTTGAAGGATCTTGTGATTTATTTGCTGTCGCAGATTGGACAATACTACTATCTACTTGTATACCCAATTTTTGAACGAGTTCTTTTAATAGATTACCACCAAAAGCATCAATTAATACTGTACCAGATACATATTCAGGTGTAGATGCACTAAAAGTAATTTGGTATGCGTTTGTTGCTTTATTTGTATTTTCATCTACATATACCACTTGTTTAATTTCTGGTTCTTCAACAAATGTGAGATTATCTCCATAGATTTTAAAAAGCTGCTTCTTTGCATCCTCTTCTGATAGAGTAATAGGTTGTTTCAAATCTTCTTGTTGTTGTAGATCTTGGGCACTATCCCCCGAAACACTCGTAAGGACACCATCATCATTAATATGTGCTGTTAGTTGATATCCGTATACATCACGTCCTTCATATGTTTGTTGAAGACGCACCAATGTAGTACCATCATAAGATTTACGACTTTGCGTAACATTATAATTAACTTTTGATTCCGTGTTAATTTGCTTTGATGATAATGCTTGTTCTGTTTTCCCTTTCAGCGCATCCTTCGCTACATTTTCTGCTGATTTTTGAGAAGGTGCTGTTAAATTACCTGTTCGGAACGTATCCTCCTTTGTTTCCACTTTTAAATCTTCTGTTGCCGCATGTACTCCTCCATAAGGCATAATCGCCGATAACACCACTCCTGTAGTTAAACCTACCTTTACGAAATTCTTCATATTCTTACTCCTTTATAATTTTATTATATAATTAAATAAATGTAGTTTGGAATTTTAAGCATAGATAAAAATTTTAACTATAGTCAATCGTTTTTACATACCTCTACATACATAGTTTGCTACTTTTTTAGATTCCATTCATTTCTCAAAAATTACTCATTATATAAACTATCTTTATATTTATTCATATACAGTATTTTTTGTGGTTCTGATAACATATTTATTGCCATCCACACATTCTTTTTCATTTCTAATTTTTGCATTGGTATCTCTTTTAAAACAGGATTACTTATAATTGCTTCCATTTCTTCATCAATTCTTTGCATAAGATTTTCTTCCGGATTATTTTGCAAATAAGTATTTTTCAATCCCCATTTTGTCATTATAAATTCATTTGTTTTATTCATAGGATTCATAATAGTAGCTTTACTAGTTAATCGTTTTTTAATTTCATCATGATAGATTTTAATTCTATATCCTTCTTTTAGTGGAATGGTATCTTTTACAATCGCTACATTTGTTCCTTCCATTTCCTTCGTATAAATTTTTTCACCTTTATCATTAAACACCTCTATTGATGCGTATTTTTCACCTGCATAATAGCTATGAGGCGTTTTAGTAGTAACCGTAAAAACAGCTTGCTCTTGCTCTAAGTCTGTATTTAATTCGGCAAACTGGTCATCTCCTAATCCTAGGAATTGAATCGTTTCATTTACCAACTTACTCACTTTCATTTCGTTAACATCAATGGTTAGACTGTTATCTTTTTCCTTTATATAGGCATAATACGAACTGAAATGGTACATACTATCCGTTTTTCCACCTGAAATCTCAACTGTATAAACTCCATTTGGTACGTCTTGTAAATTGATATCTGTTGTTTCAATTGTTTTCTCTTGAATAACTTTATTCCCTTCTTTTAATTTAATTTTTCCTCCTTTCAATGTATCTATTTCATTTGTATTTAAATGGATATGCAAATTCCCTTTTAGCCCAAGTGAAGCAATTTGCTGATTTGTAACTATTTCAAAGTTGGAGTTTATCGGAATATCAGGATTAACTAGAGCTCTCGCTTTAACTAATTGTGATTCAGGCACTATATAAGCTAAAGAAGTAACAGCCGGATAACCTTTCGCCCTATTCATCTCTATTTGTTTATGATTAAGCTTAAAGCCCCATCTTTCAAAGACAGGTGTAAAATCCACTTGTCCATTCTCGCTATAATACTGATTCATTAAATCTGGTAAAGAATGGTCACCTTTTTTAAAAGCAGCATTGCTAGCTAGTTTTCGATAACCTTTATACATTTTTGCAAAAGCTTCATCGCCAGCTTTTTGTTTCGCCATCGTTAAAAGAATAAGTTTTTGTCGTAAATCTAAGTCATCATAATTTTTATTTTCTTTCATTAAAGCATTGTATAAATTCCGTTCTACTTGTTCCTTTTTCCCAAAATTAAATAACCAACCAACTTGATCTGCTTTTTTGCCGTATTTACTATATTGATATTGAACACCAAATAGATTATTAGAAACTTCTCCTGTAAATATTCCTTGATTATCTAAACCAGCTTGGTATCCATGGGCAATTTCATGTAAAGTTCCCCAACTAAGTTTATCTAACCACATCTTTGTACTATCTGTACTATTCGCTGTCCAATTTGCGCCATAATAGGCACCGCCAGCACCGGATATATCTGCTTTTAAGAAATAACGATTTTGACTTTTTCTATTTTCAACAGTTGAGCCATCTAAACCAATAATTGAATCATACATCGCAAAAATATCTTCATAATACGCAATTAACTCATCTAACGATTGAAAATCTTTTAAAGACCTTACTAACTCTTTATCTTTTTTAGGTATAAATAATTGGAAACTCTCCCCTTGAATTAATGCATACTCTCCATCAAATTGATCCCATGTACTAAAAAATTGAGATACACTTTCTTGTGGTTTATAAATTGGAAGAGGCTTAGTAGCACTTTTACTCTCTACTTGGTACTCAAGTATGGCAGGCTCTTCACCATACGGAGTATCTATGAAAGGAACTAAAGGCGTATCACCTTGAATCGTAACCCATTCATTTCCTACTTGGATGGACTTTTCATTTCTTGAGTCATTAGACAATAAACGTAATGTTAATTTGTCTTTAAAATTAGGATTCGTTTGTCTTACCTTTAATGGTGTATTTCTCTGCAAAATAAATCCTAAATCTTGTCGATCATGATATTTCCCCTTACTTATTCCTGCTTGAAATATCCACGTAGGCTCTTCTAAACTAGTGATTTCTTTGACATTTGTTCGTTCGTCAGCATGTAAGTGTATATTTCCTATGAGGAAAAACATTGTATACATGATGCCTATAACAAGTAACCTTTTCATTTACATATCTCCTTTTCTATTTTTTTATATACAAAATACAATAAAACCCTCCTTCTTCACTTATAACTGTCGTCAGTAAGTTACTTATCAGTGTAATTATTATAGTTACATTAATTCATGATTATCAATCATTTAATGTATGTAATTTTGCATATATTAATATTTCGTGTTAACTTCCGAAATATCGTATAATGATCAATATTTTTTTCATACATTATTCAATAAAAAAACACGAAGCCCCTTAAGTCTTCATGTTTTTATACTTGTGATTGAATTAATTACTAAAATCTTTTTAATCGCAAAAAATCAATTATTTTTAGACTGATAGCCGTACCTAAACTTTTACGATTTACTCATCCTTTTTTTCTGTAATATTAAATTTTGAAACCAATTCCGTTAATTCTTCCACCTTTTCTTTCATTTTATTGGATTGAATTGATATTTGTTCAATTGATACGACCTGTGATTGAATTGACTTTACTGTTTGAAGAGTCTCCTTCTTTACATCTGTTGCAGTTTCAGAAACTAGCGAAAGAGAAGCATTTACTTCTTCTGTACCAGCAGACATCTCTTCTGTCGCTGCGGATACTTCTTGAATTTGAACTGTAATTTTATCAATATCTCTCATAATAGACAAGAATGTTTGTTTCGCTTTGTGAGCAGCTTCTTTTCCTTCTACTGCCTTTTGTTGTCCTTTTTGCATGACATTAACTGTATCTTGGGTATCTTGTTGAATGGATTTTATTAAATGATTAACTTCCTTTGCAGATTCTTTTGATTGCTCAGCCAAGTCTCTAACTTCTGCGGCAACCACTGCAAATCCTTTCCCATTCTCTCCAGCACGTGCCGCTTCAATAGCAGCATTTAAGGCAAGAAGGTTCGTTTGTTCGGCAATATTAGTAATTGCAGCGAGAGCTGTATCAATCTGTTGTGTACGTGTAACAAGTTTATTTATTACTTTTGATGTTTCCTCGACAACATCATGCACACTGTTCATTTGAAGGATAGAGTGATTTATCACTTCACTACCGATATTAATTCGTTCCGTAGTCGTTACTGCTACCTCAGCGACTACTGCTGAAGATTCAGCTATAGTTTGCACCCCGGTTGTAATTTCTTCCATTGAGGATGAGCTCTCCTGAATACTAGTTACTTGACCTTCTATTTTTGTTTTTACTTCTAAAACAGTCTGGACAACCTCAGCTGAAATATTAGATGCTCGCTTTGTATCTTGTAATACGCCCTCAGTAGAAGAAATAACCTCTTGTGTTGTCATTTTAACATTCGCAATTAATTGTTGAAGGTTATCTAACATACTATTAAAAGACTGGACAATATGCCCTAATTCATTATTTGCTTTATAAGGAGTACGTGTTGTTAAATCTCCAGCTGCTACTTTTTCCATATCATTTTGTAGTAACGCAAGTGGTTTTCGGATAGTTAATTTAATAATATATCCAATTAACATAATTATTAAAATTGCTAAAATCGAAATACTAACAAACATTATCATTGTATTTTGAGCACCATTATTATTTTCCTTTTGTAAAAGCTCTGCATCATTACTATTATATAAAATCAATTCACGAATTGATTGAATTGATTTTTGCATATTAGGTTCAATCTCTTTTAGGTAATATGCATATGCTTCCTCATTATTAGATTCCCCTAATTCTTGCGCTTTCTTCATTTGAGTTCTTAATTCATTAAATGTTTCATGAAACGTGTTATATAATTCTTTTTCTTTAGTAGAAATAACTTTAGCCTCAAACTGCTTTAAAAGATGATCATTTTCCTTACGAATTCCGTCCATTTCTCTTATTAATTCATTCATTCTTTTTTCATCTTTTGATAACATAATTTCCATAAAGTTCATATTAACATGATAAAAATTAGATTCTACAATCCCAATCCTCTCAATTGGTAGTAAATTATCCTCATACATATTAGAAGAAGTACTTTTCCCTCTTTCTAATCCAAAAAATCCTATTAGGGATAATACTATACATGCAATACTTGATATAGCTATTAGTATGTTTAGTTTTGTACCAACCTTACTGTTTCTTAATAATTCCAATTCATTTTCTCCATTCTAATATATAGTTTAAGTAATGTATTTTATACTAAGAATCCAAAAATTACGATGTTTATTTTATAATATGCAATTTTGCATATTATCCACTACTGATTCAAAATAACCTAACATTGTAATTTTGGTTTTCCAAAAATTCATGATTATGAACATATCCCATTAATTCTTTAACTTCTCATCCAAAATATCCGCAAATACTGCGGCACCAGGGGCACCCATCATTGATATATAAATTACGCTTCCATACAAGACTAACTAAAAAAATATTTTTCTTATTTCTCATTTTTCTATTTCCTCTCTATTTGAAGTACTCCCAGCACATCACACTTTAAAGAAACGGTGGTATTCCCTCATGCCCATCAAGCTAAGGTAATATACGTTTAATTTCAGGTGAGTTTTTTTCTTTTTCTAAATATTTAGTGCGAATCTTCAAATAGTTTATATTAAATTTTTGAAAAAAATCTATTTAGTTGTTTTTTATTTAATCTTGGATTGATAGCGATGGGGCGGTACCATTAGTACTGCCCTAATACGTTACAAATTTTTTAAAAAAGGTTGTAACGTCCTACGTTTTTGACCATTCTGTACAACGATAACTTTGGTTTATTGATTTCACTTGTAATCTGGTAGCCTAATCTCTGATACAATTTAATGGCAAGTTGGTTCTCTTTCTTTACTGTTAGAGAGCATTTGGCAAAGCCTTGCAGGGAAGCCTGTTCCTCAGCAAACTCAAGTAGTCTGGTACCTATCCCTAATCCTCGACTTTCGGGAAATAAGGCAATTGTTCCGATGTGAAACTCGTCATCTTCTCCCTCCTTCAAGGTAATCATGGAATAAAGCATTTTGATATTCCGAATGTTATAAACAAGAAAACCCAACTTTCGGAATGAAAGCAGCTGTTTAAAAGTGGGCCAGGCAAGACGATTTAAAACGGGGATGGGATAGCAAGTAATCATCCCTAAAGTTTTCCCGTCCATTTGAGCTTCATAAGCGTATTGATGACTAAAACGGTTGTTCCCCTGCCGCCATAGCTTACAAAATGTCCCTTCGACTGTGTTCTTCTCCTCAGATCCTGCAAGTGGAAACGCCATATATTCCAATGCCATTACATTTAGCTGGGCGCCGACCATGGATTGTTGAACAGCCTTTACTATAGAGATTTGATTCATTTCCCAGTACTCCTTTCCGCTTTATATATTATTGATGTTAATTATCATGGATTTGTATTAGTTTACTCGCATCTCAACTCATCCTTAGCTTTGAAACCATAATAAAATGTATTTAAAACAAGCTCTGCAGCAGATTTTTTAGCCACATTTCCTTCATGTACTTGTTCCCAAGTATGGAAAATCAGGGCATAAAGCGTATTCAAAATCCATTCGCTGCTAACCGTTTGCTGAAAGTAACCACGTTGTTGTAACAGCTCAATAACGCGTCGTATAGGTTCCCTCAGCTTCTCTTCGGCTTCACCTAATTCTTTGTTGTTAAATACAGATGCATCATGACCTAGAAAATAGATTTTGTCACCTAAAGGGATTAACGCTTCAATGAGTTCTGAAATATAGTTTTCACTTCTTTCTTCATCCAGTGGGATCTGGTTTACGGTATCACTTACCAGTTGTATAGCCCGATGGCCCAAGAACAGCATCAATTTCTCTCTGCTTTCGACGTAACGATGGAGTGTAGCAATGCCAATTCCCGCATATTCCGCAATTTCATTCATCGAAGCAGTAGGATTTTCAACAAGCAATATAGTAGCTGAATCAAGAATTGCGTTAAATCTCGCTTCCTTTAACGTTGATAAGTCTTTCTTCATCGTCAATCTCTCCCTTTTTATATATAAAGTCGTCATTTTTTGATAGATAAATATATCATTTGATATTATGATAAACAATCTCAAACAAAGTGTCCAGCTGCTGAATTTAGCTTTTCCAAAAGAATTATATTACTGAAACTGATAGTACTTTGAATGTTTCATTTTTAGCATTTCATTATGTAGATGACGATGAAGAGATTAATTTTTTGATGTAATACATACAAAAGCCAAAGGAAATGGTACGAGTCGCTTTCTTAGTAGAGAAAATAATCACATTAGCTGGGTTTTTTAAGCTATTTTTCACGATGTTCCCTTGTGATATTTTTATTTTTTTCACTAATATTGTTATCCTTCTTGCTAATTTTCCCAGCATTTTTTCATGAAGAATTAATAATTACAGTAATTTTTCTACTTTTATATGAAGGTACTTTCTGCATAAAGTTATCGGTTTACTTTAAAATTTACTTCCGGGTATTTGGTCATCAGCCTTTTAAGGGTTGAGCCGTCATCCTTCTGTTTTACATACTGGTCAAAAAATGCCAGGCTGAATTCGTTGATAACGCGATGAACTTCCTTTGGATTTTCACCTGGGCTCTGCAACAGAGGGGAGAACAAATGTAAATCAGTGAAGCTTGTATGATCCGTATGAGGAATGACCATTGACATACCACCGCCAGCTAACCCACGTTCATATCGCTCCCTCACTTTATCGGGATCTGCTTCATCAGGCTCTTCTGCACTCATGAGCAGAAATGGTTTTCCAATCCCACTTTCAGGTAAAATTTCCCCATACAATGCGCCATCCATATTGATAGCTGCTTTGACACGAGAATCTTTTGCAAGTATTTGTGCTGCGGTAGCTCCACCATAAGAGTGCCCAAACATTCCAATTCGTGAGGTATCAAGCCTTCCTGTAAAGAAGCCGGTCTCATCGTTTTGGTTAAGTTTCTCTATCTGATTAAGCACAAAGGTGACATCTTCCTCCCATAATTTTATGTGGCTATCCCCTTCGTCATCAGTTAAATTGAAGGGCTGTACGTAAGCAGTTCGACCATCTGGAAAGACGGTAGCTGCAGTATCAAAAGTATGATCGATACTTAGAACAATATATCCTTGACTAGCCAACTCCTCAACTTCAAACGTGTTTTGATTACGAAAACCATTAAAACCATGAGAGAAAAGTAATATGGGATATTGATTCTCTGAGTCTGAGAGTTGTAAATCCATAAACGAATGAGATTTTACCAATTCCAAGTGGCTAAATGCAAATGCAGGAATAGACAATGTTTTTTCCAATCCCTTGGAGAGCTCATTTATGTTACGAATATAAGGTTCTTGATCCCCCTTGCTTTTTTCAGCTGCAGGATACCAAATTTGCACCATCAGTTCGCGTCGATCAGTTGGATTTTTCGAATATGGTTCATTTCTTTGATGATCAACCCAATGATATAGCTTCGTACCGACCCTATGTGGACCAGTTGGTTCTTCAAATGAAAATACTGGCATAAGTAAGGGTAGCGCAACTGCTACAGACAAATAGATGCACAACAACAAAGTCTTAACTATGAATATCCCCCGGCTTCTAAATCCCTTTTTCCGTCCAGCTAATAAATAGCATAAAATCAAGATAACTGGGGATACATATGCCGGAATCATCTGCCATCTAAAACCTTCTGACAATAGCTGAACTGTAACCATTACAACAGCAACCAAAGTAGCTAATTTAAACCATTTTTTCGTTTCCCCGGCTACAAACAGTATCCAACTCAATAGACTAAAATTCACAACTATCAAAACGACTTCCCAGAAATTCATTGGCCTATCTCCTTTAAATGCATTTTACTTCTAAATTAAAGAGGTAGTTTTCAGTCTCAGCAAAAACAGATGAAACACCTATATAGTTGCACCAATTATGCTTAATAATCGTTTCATCCACTATACTCCTTTCTTCAAATTAAAAACTTAAAATGCCCAGCTTCCTTTACGGAAAATTGGCTCTACAGTTCCATCAGGTAGAATACCGTCGATGTCCATCTCACTGCTGCCGATCATAAAGTCCTCATGTATTACTGAACTATTTGCACCTAACGTTTCAAGCTGATCGTTATCTAAATCCCTTCCACCCTCTAAGCAAGTTGGATAAGCTTTACCAATCGCTAAATGGTTCGAGGCATTTTCATCAAACAATGTATTAAAATATAAAATCCCCGATGCTGAAATTGGCGATAGATGTGGTACAAGTGCTACCTCACCTAAATAGCAGGCGCCTTCATCCACATTAATAAGCTCCTGTAATAAATCATGTCCTATCTGTGCTTCAGCTTTAATAATTTTTCCTTCTTCAAATGTCAGTTTAAAACCGTCGATAATATTCCCTTGATAAACTAATGGTTTTGTACTGCTTACATAGCCATTTACACCTTGTTTCATCGGTAACGTATAAACCTCTTCTGTCGGCATATTAGCCATAAAGGTAGTATCATCTGGCGTTTTACCACCTCCAGTAATCCATTTATGCTGTGACGCTAATGCAATTGTTAAATGAGTACCTGGCGCTGTATAGTGAAGCATCGCATATTTTTTATTGTTTAATAGGACCGCACGAGATTCTATATTTGTTACATGTTCACGCCATTTTTCAACCGCCTTTCCTTCACCGATACGAACAGCTTTAAAAATAGCCTCCCATAATGCTGGTACTTGATCCTCAGCTGCTAAATTCGGGAACACCTTCGATGCCCACTTTGATGAAGGAACTGCTACCATCGACCAAGCTATTAAATCCTTCATTACGGCGTTGCGATTGTTTCCTAGAGCAGCTCCTGATACCTTTTGATAGGTAGCTAGACGATCAGCTGAAATACCTGTAAATCTATCGGGGTCTGTAGCATCTATTATTAATAGTGCGCCATTACGTTCAATCAGCTCATCATTCATTTTGACTATCCATTCTGGGAAACGATTAAATTCTTCATCTGAGGCATGATCAAAGTAAGCACGATCCATTTCCTCATCCGAAAAATTAACATGAACACGCCCAGCCCCAGCCTTATAAGCCTCTTTCACAACTATACGGACGAAATCCAATGCATCCACTGATGTATTGACTAATAAGTATTGCCCTGGTTGAATATTGACACCAATTTTTACCGTAAGTTCTGCATATTCTTGTAATTTTTCTTCAAAAGTCATATTATTTACCTCACTTTTGTCCAATTGATTTTGAATTCACTTCACAAGCTTGCCTTCATACCATACTTTCTGAACAGGTTTTCCAGGATTTTCTCTTGTCTATTTTTTACGTTTTTCATCAAGACATGATAACAACTTAGACAGAAATATATTTCAATGAGTTTCGATGTTTTTATCAAATAATCTAATACAAGGGTATCAAGCACTACATAAAGTTATAGCTTTCTTTATTGTGAAGGCTCACTCATTTCTTCCCAATCATTTCAATGCTGTTGCACCTAAATGCTTCCCATCAATGGGGCGTTTAACAATCTCAATCACACCTTTCTTTGTATAAAGTTATTTTTGATAGATAAATCTATCATTTAATACAAATATAAATCATTCGAAATGAATTTTCAAGCAATTAAATTTATTTTTTCAAATTTTTGGTAGCACCCTATGTAAAACTGGATTCTAACAAAGGCAGCGATAACGGTAAGATCTTTATGCATAAATGGATAAGAAATTACTGCTAAATATTAACGAGCCGATGTACTCTTAACTGGGTAAAAATCGGCTTTTTTATGTCAAAACTTTCTTAGCATATATTTTCGTTAAAATGTGGGCGGTACCCCAGGCCCATCAAGCTAACATTTTGAAGTGCCCAAAAAAAATGAGGAAAGACATATGACATATGTCTTTCCTCTAAAATTGTAATATTCAATATACTCTTGGCTCTATTTGATTTTCTAATTAAATCCTTACATATCTTTCTTTAAAATATCTCCTAACTCTGTCCAACTTGTAATACGCGGAATATTGAGATATTGATTGTAAGAAGTAGTTTTTGCATACACATTTATCGGTTTTCCTATTAACGTTTCTAAGACAGCCGGCTTATCATCAAAGAAATAGTTTAATTTTATTTCTTGTATGAAGTGTATTTTTTCTTCATCCTTCATTCCATAGAAAAAGCGATCTTCATGTACCGGAAATCCTTTTTCTATTAACCATTTTTTTGTTTGCTCTCCATGCTCTTTAGGTCGCGCCGTTATATAGTATATTTCATGTCCCTGTCTTTCTAATTCTTGCAAAGTCTCTACTGCATACGGAAACGGTGAACAAGAAGTATAATAAATCTCATCCAACAAACTATTCCACATATGACTGCCTTCCTCCGAAGTCATACCAAATGCTTCATGAATTTCAATTGTTTTCAAAGAATGAAATACATCCAATCCTACTTTTTTGTTTAATTTTTTATTATATAAATGAAAAGCATGCTGCCTTAAATCAATTAATGTATCATCGATATCAAATCCAAACTTCACTTTTCATCGCTCCTTTCTGCAATCCATTTATCGGAAAATATAAGTAGTTTTTATTTTCCTTATTTCTCATCTTTCCGATATTCTGGATAACCAATAAATCTATAATCTTTTCCAACCTGGGTAAATGATATATTCTTAAATTCAATTGCATCTTGCATTTTAGTAATACCAGTCCCCTCTACAAAGCTAGGCGCCAATCTGCCCCCAATAATTTTAGGTGCGAAATATAAAATAAGTTTATCCATCAATTCATTTTCAATAAACGAAGCATTTACCTCTCCACCACCTTCAATAAGCAGGGCGGAAACTCCTTTTTCCCCTAAAACATCAAGCATTTCATATAAGTTTATATGCTTTTCTCCGCTAGTAACAAATACTTTAACTCCTGCATTTTCTAATGCCTTCCTTTTTTCCGCTGCATGATTACTTGTTGTAAATATCCAGGTAGGAGCTTCTCCATCTGTAACAACGTGAGCTTCCATTGGTATGCGTAATGTTGAGTCCAATATTACACGAATTGGATTTCTTCCATTTGGAATACGCGTTGTCAATGATGGATTATCCTTTTGTACAGTATTCGCTCCTACTAAAATGGCTGCATTTTCATTTCGTATTTGGTGTACTTCCTGTCTCGCTTCTGTAGATGTGATCCACTTACTATCCGATAAAGAAGTAGCAATTTTCCCATCTAATGTAACACCCGATTTAATCGTTACAAATGGGCGCTTTGTCATAATATATTTATTAAAGACTTCATTCATCTTTTTAGATTCTTCTTCACACACTCCTACAAGCACTTCAATACCAGCATCTTGCAGAATTTTAATTCCACGTCCAGAAACAAGTGGATTTGGATCAAGTGTAGCAACTACTACCTTCTTAATTCCTGCTTGTACAATTGCTTCTGCACAAGGCCCTGTTCTTCCATGATGAGAACAAGGTTCAAGAGTTACATAGATTGTACCACCACGGGCCTGTTCTCCCGCCATGCGTATCGCATGTATTTCGGCATGTGGTTCCCCAGCCTTCATATGTACTCCGATCCCTACAATTCGATTATCATTTACAATTACAGATCCAACCAATGGATTTGGAGTCGTTTGTCCATTCATAGCCTTGGCATTTTCTAGTGCTAGCTTCATATATAATTCATGCTCAAGCATGTAAGTGTCCCCCTTCAAAATGTCCAGAACGTTGAATCTTCGTTTGCAAATATTTCTCATTAAACTCTGAGACATCACCCCATAACGGTTCACGACTCGTAACATTTAATCCAGCTTTTTGTAAAGCTTCTAATTTTTTCG
This sequence comes from Bacillus sp. SH7-1, assembly GCF_008042405.1. Taxonomy (NCBI): domain Bacteria; kingdom Bacillati; phylum Bacillota; class Bacilli; order Caryophanales; family Bacillaceae; genus Bacillus; species Bacillus sp. SH7-1. The sequence goes on along the minus strand of NZ_QNUD01000007.1, from coordinate 112,389 downwards.
GATTATTTGTAATAAGTTTTACAGGTTTTGAGCGTAGCGCTTTTAATACTTCAATTGTATCATCATAGTTTCGAACATCATCTTCAAAACCTAGGTTCAGATTCGCTTCTACTGTATCTAATCCATTTTCTTGCAAGAGGTACGTCATCGCTTTACTAAACAAGCCAATCCCTCTTCCTTCATGATTCGCTAAGTAAAATAAAGCACCTGAACCATGTTCTGTAATCATTTGTAAAGACTGCTTTAATTGGAATCCACAGTCACAACGTTTACTACCAAAGATATCACCGGTGTGACAAATACTATGCATACGAATTAGGGCATCTTCAGAATTCTCAAAATCACCATATACAAGCACACTAGATTGCTGCATATCAGCTAAATTAATAGATGAAAGTTTTTCAACAATCCCTTCTACACTATTTGTACCCTCACTACATTGTAACCAAGAATACCATTGGAAAACTTTAGTCTCCCCATATAAATTAATTGGCAATTTGATAGGTCCTACTAAATAAATATCCTTTCCATCTTGATGTATAAATTGAATTTTATCTTCTAACATATGAATTGTATCTGTTGTAACCATTAGGTACCTCCTAGTATAGAGAATCTCTAAAAATTCTCTTCCATTGTTATATTTTTTATTGTTTAACTTACACAACGTAAGTGTTTTTACAGATGATATTCTTTTTTCTCTCAGCTTATATGCAATATGTATCATTACAACTTTGGCCATTTAAAGAAAAAAACATTAGTTACATAAAACTACTTAGTTACTTTATGTAAGTGAGTATACATTTGTAATCAGTTTACGTCAAGTAATTAATTATAAAAACATTTGTTACTAATAGTAATATGTTATATAATTCACTTTAGGAGGTGAAGGAAAATGAAGGATTCTACATTATGCCCTCGCTTTGAAAAAGGAATGAAATTTTTTAGTCAACGATGGACAGCACTCATTATTTACCAACTTTTCTCTGGACCTCAGCGCTTTTGTACGCTTGAATCTTCTCTTCCTGTTAGCGGAAGATTACTTTCAGAAAGATTGAAAGAATTAGAACTAGAAGGAATTGTCGAACGTAAAGTCTTTCCTGAGACACCAGTTCGTATAGAATATTCTTTAACTCAAAAAGGATTTGCTTTAGAAGCTATTATTCGCGGAATAGAAGAATGGTCACAGGAATGGATAGAACTTGAGGAATAGCATAAAAACTTTTTCGTATATAGTTTTAAATAATCAAATTACAAATACCTATAATTAAAACGCTAGTTTTTCAAGCATTTATGAAAACCTAGCGTTTTTTAATAAATAAAATGTAAGAAATAAAGCAAGATGATCAAAACGATCACCTTGTTCCTTTAAAAATTAAAATAGTGTTTTTAACGCCTTTTATTCATACATACTCGCTTAATAAAAAGAACCAATAAACTTTTTGTAACTAAACAGTTTTCTTTTCACAATACAGGTAGCTTTCCCCGCTATTTGCGGACAGTAAGACCACTACTAATTAAAGTTTCACTTTATTACTTATGAAATTTCACACGCTCTTCAAGTGGTTGGAATTCTTTTTCTCCTGGTGCAGCCGTTGGATTACCAAATGGCATTTGCGCAATCAGTTTCCAATTAGCAGGAACATTCCATTCTGTTTTTACTTCATCATCAATTAATGGATTATAGTGTTGTAAAGACGCCCCTAATCCCTCTGCTTCTAATCCTGTCCACACGACTAATTGGTGCATACCTGATGCTTGGTGTGACCAAATTGGGAAGTTTTCAGCATATGCAGCAAATTTTTCTTGAAGCGATTTAACGATAGCTTCATCTTCAAAGAATAGTACTGTTCCATAACCAGCTTTAAAAGAATCCATTTTTTGTTGCGTTCCTGAAAAATCTCCATCTCCAACTACTTTTCTTAATGTTTCCGTTGTAATATCCCATAATTTATTATGAGCTTCACCAAATAATACAACTAATCGCGCAGTTTGAGAATTGAAAGCGGATGGTGTATATTTCACAGCAAACTCCACGATTTCTTTAATTTTTTCATCTGATACTTGTACCTCTTTATTAATCCCATAGTAAGTACGTCTTTCTTTCAATGCAGTATAGAAATCTTTTGTCATAATTCAATTCCTCCTAAGTTTTAATATTCTTCAAAATGTTACATTGCGAAGATAATATGAGTTGAAATGAGTTCATTTTTGAACCATTGAACTCCATAACACCAATTGCCAGTCATTCTGAATCTAAACCACTGCTTATTGCTTCAGTTTACCTAAAAAAACTCTTATAGCATCATTGATACAATCTAGTGATCATTCGGTATTATTTTACCCATTCTCTATTCATGTATCCTGCTTGTTTCATATTTACACAAATATGAAAATAACCTTAAATTGATGATCAAAAAAGCCAGGTAGCATGAATAATGCATTACCTGGCTTTTTACATTGTAAATTCAACTAACCATTTTTAATGAATAGTAGTAATAACTATATCCATCACTTATTTAATGATTAACATCTCATAAGGATGTTGTTCCATAAATCTATTCTCCCAAGGAATCTCTAATGATGTCCAATTTGAACCACCATCTACTGACTGATACACTCCTTTATTGCTAAACAGATAGAACGTTCCATCACTTGTTGCCTTTAATACTGGTATAATTGTTCCTTTAGGAGTTGGTAAACCTGCATTCATTTCTGCCCAAGGCTGATCTTTTTCTTTCTTATAAATAAATGATTCACAATTTCCATTATTGTAATCATGCGCTACGTGTGGATTTGAAGATGTCGCGATAATAATATTTTCTGGATCATTCGGATTAACTGCCATTTGATATGCGTAATGATGCTTTAGCCCACTACACATATAGTTCCACGTCTTACCTCCATCATTACTCTCCGCATACTCGTGACCTGGTTCTTTCAAGAATGAATCACCTAACACCCCGTATAAGCGATTTGGCGCATTGCGATGTGATTTAAGAATGTGAATATCTTGAAGATAGTTCCCCTCTTTTTCCTCAGTCCATGTCATACCGCCATCTACACTTTTAATTAATCCTCCTACCTCAATCGTTGTATAAATAGTTTCTGGATTATTAGCATCAATTTCAATATGTTTTACGTGGTGCGTATATGTTCGTTGAGGAAAGAACCATGATGAATACGATGGCATTTGTCGATAATCCGTTAGCAATTCAAAACTGTCTCCTCCATTTTTGGATACAAACATGGCGCTCGGTTCAGTTCCTACATATACGATCCCGTTACCGTCATCATCCTTCGCTGGAGATACAGAAACTGCTGTAATAGCTCTCATATGAATAGTATTAGCTGGGAACACTTCACCAAAAGAAGGTAAAGTTCCAATCGGTTCCCAAGAACTTCCTCCATCTCTACTTCTCCATAATCCTCTATCAAAAGTACCACAATACATTCTTTCTGGATCGTATGGATCTAAAGCTAAAGCAACTGGATTCGCACCTACAAACTGTGATTGAACGCTCCATGTTGAGTCTTTTTTTTCTGCAATTACAAGTTCTCTATCAAACGCTAATATGAATTTTTCCATAACTAAAATCTCCTCGTTTCATAAATTCCCTACTATATTATTTAAATTTTGAACATTACCAGTTAAGAAATGACATTTATATGCCATAGCATATAAATGATGAATTATATAAGGAATATGTGATAATCTTACCTTATATAATTTGTTCACTTCACATCAGTACGATGAACAAGATATCCTGTTAAATCATATAAGTCCATATGTCACCTCCAAATAACTTAACATATATATGCTATAGCATATATATTATAGAATGCATTATTTTATGTCAAACTTTATACTATTTTAAAATCAGTTTTCCGCATAGCCTAAAACAATCCAAAAGTCATAAACAGAAACACTTTATTGAATAGAAACTATAAAAAAAAGAGCGCAATTTTTTGCACTCTTTTTACTCATTAATCTTAGAAATCAAAGTTATCAGGATCTGGACCAACGCGGTGATTTTCATTTAACGCATCGATTTTCTCCATATCTTCTTTCGTTAATTCAAAGTTAAATACATCAGCATTTGCAATGATGCGGTGTTCTTTCGTTGATTTTGGAATTGTAATTACTCCATTTTGAAGATCCCAACGTAAAATAACTTGCGCTGTTGTTTTACCGTGTTTCTCAGCAATTGCTTGTAATGTTTCGTTATCTAATAATTGACCTTGCATTAATGGTGACCATGCTTCCATTTGAATACCTTGTTCTTTACAGAAAGCTTGTAATTCTTTTTGTGTTAAACGAGGGTGGTATTCTACTTGGTTAATCATTGGCTTAATTTCTGCATCTTTTATTACATCTTGCAGATGATGGATTTGGAAGTTACTTACGCCAATTGCACGTACACGCTTTTCTTTATAAAGTGTTTCTAACGCTCTCCACGTATCTTTATATTTCCCTTCCACAGGCCAGTGAACAAGATATAAATCTAAATAATCTAGTTTTAATTTTTTTAAACTCTCTTCATATGCCGCAATTGTTTCTTCGTATCCTTGGTCTGCATTCCATACTTTTGAAGTGATAAACAATTCTTCTCTTGAAATTCCAGTTGCTTCAATACCTGCACGGATTCCCTCACCTACAGCTGCTTCATTTCCATAAATCGCTGCTGTATCGATGCTACGGTACCCTGCTTTAATTGCTGATTTAATTGCTTCTACAAGTTCTGGTCCTTCTTCTACTTTAAATACACCTAAACCGAACCAAGGCATTTCTACACCATTATTTAATACTGTTTTACTTTGTAAATTTTTCATTTTATTTTCTCTCCTTTTATTTTACTTAATCTCTTTTTTCTAATGTCATGCTCCATGCTGTTAAAATAACAGCACCTACTACCATAATGCCGCCTACCCAAGCTGTATGAATTAACCCTAACGAGTTCGTTACAATACCGCCTAAATAAGCACCAAGGGCAATCCCAGCATTAAACGCCGCAATATTAATTGCCGATGCAACATCGACAGCACTCGGTACAAATCGTTCAGCTAACATTACGACATATACTTGTAACCCTGGAACATTCATAAATGCGAATAGTCCCATGAAGATAATTGTAATTAACCCAGCTACCTTAAATGGTGCTGTAAATGTTAAAACAAATAATATAATCGCTTGAATAAAGAACATGTAAAATAGCGCTCGAATCGGATTATGATTCGATAATTTTCCGCCAATCACATTCCCTATTGCAATTGCGATTCCATACACTAATAAAATGATAGTAACCGTATTAGCTTTAAATCCTGTTACTTCTTGTAACAACGGAGATAAATACGTAAATGTTACGAATGTTCCCCCATATCCTAATGCAGTAATGATGAAAACTAGTAACAGTCTTCCGTTCGTAATCAATTTAAACTGATCACGGAATGATACAGACGCACCTTTTTTCATATTAGATGGGATGAGAATACTATTTGCAATTAAGGCAATAATTCCAATTACTACAATTGCTAAAAATGATGTTCTCCAGCCAAATTGTTGACCAATAAATGTTCCAATTGGTGCCCCTGTAATAGTTGCAACTGTTACACCAGTAAACATAATTGCAATGGCGCTAGCACGTTTATTTTCTGGTACAAGTGCCGCAGCAATCGTTGAACCAATTGACATAAACACACCATGCGAAAGTGCAGAAACAATTCGCGCAATAAGTAATACAGTGAAGCTTGTTGCGACAGCTGCAATTCCGTTACCAATAATGAAAATAATCATAATCCACATTAATAACGTTTTTCGTGACATATTAGCTGTTAACGACGTTAATACTGGAGCACCAAATGCTACTCCTAACGCATATAAAGAAACTGTTAAACCAGCTGTTGTCACCGACACATGTAAATCTTCCGAAATAGATGGTAATAAACCGACACTAACAAATTCAGTTGTCCCAATCCCGAACGCACTAATTGCTAGCGCTAATAACGCAAATATACTTCTTCGATTCGTCTGAACTTCTGAAGACGATGCTGTATATGAATTCAATTGAGTTTCCCCTCTTCCCCATAATTCCTATCATAATAGTGCGATAAAAAGGCCCTTTTATCTTTCAAAAAATATATTTAATTTCTACAAACGCTATTATGAATGGTTTCATTCTCTTTTTAAAGAACGCACTTTAAAGTACGATAGATACTTTTTAGTATCGTAAAGCTTGTCTCTCTCCTACATGTACTATTATGAAATATATTTAACATAATGAATAGTACGCACTTTAAAGTGCTGTAGGTACTAAAAAGTAACATAGTTAATTACTAGTACCATAAAGCTTGTTTCCCTCTCACATGTGCTATTATGAATGATATTTAACATAATAAAAAGTACGTACTTTAAAGTACTATAGGTACTAAAAAGTAACATTTATATAACCCAGCTTATTTTGCTCAAAAATTGAAATCTACATTCCATGAAGAAGACTTTCAAATGAAGAAATACACTTTTCCCGTAGAGGTAACTTTAGAGGACATTGCTTAAACGTGTAAAGGATCATGTTCATTACCGTAGACAAATAATAAAAAGGCAGAAACGAACAGAAATATGTTCATTTTTGCCTTTTTTATTTAATCATTAAAATGTACGACTTTTGGAAAGGAAATCTGCATGAGCTCCCGTTACACCACTTTGCCCCCAGTTTCCTGGAATCATTTCACGGATAAGGATAAGGACTTTATCCAAAGGTGCATGCGTATATTTAGATGTTACTTGTGTAAGTTCGTTTACCCACTTATCCTTTGTATCTTGATCAAATGTATTCCATATATCAATCTTAATAATAGCCATTCCATCAACGTTACCAGACGGTGTATCGTAAGACTCTTTTGTTTCCCAATTGGACACCCTACTTTTCTCAGCAAAGGTAGCATCACTTGCTACAGCCCCAGCTTTCCCCCAATTTTCTTTCTCAAGTTCCGTGATCAACACTTGAATTTTGTCAGGGACAATTTTTAATCGTTTTATTGTAAGTTCCGTTACATTATAAATGAATTCCTTCTTTTCTTCTGTTGACATGGTTGGCCAAGTATTTAGCTCGATTAATGGCATAGTATTGCCCCCTAAAGTTAATTATTTATTCACTAACTACAACTATTGGTTCAAATGATTTTTAACTGCTCTTACTACCAATTCGTGATCTTCTTCTGGTGGCAATCCTGAAACGGTTATCATTCCAATAACCCCTACGTTTTTTATTCTGATAGGAAAGCATCCACCAAACGCAGCATATTCCGAAGTATCTAAAAGATATTTTTCATTATATGAAATTCCAGTTATTTCACTTTGTATCTGCATATAATACGAGCTACGATCATGCAGGGAAACGACTCGCTTTTTACGCTCAATCCATTTCGTATTTTCCTCATTTGTCCCTGTCATCTTGAAATGAAATAATTGCACACCGTTTTTCGTTATATCAACAGCAATCAATTTCCCCTCTCGCTTTGCTGTTTCAACGATAAATAAACCTAATTGCAATGCATCTTCATTTGTAAAAGAGGAAAATTGAAGTGTTTCCTCCTCTTTTAAAATTTGTTTACTTATTTCATTCAAATTTGAAGTACTCATATCTTTAACCTCCATAATTGTTTTATGCCACTGCGGCATTTTTTGAAATTATTAGGCCACATAGTACAACCTTTCAATCAATCTGATTCTAAATAAAATGCTGTAACATCGTTGGTAACTAGTACCGTAAAGCTTGTTTTCTTCTTACTGGTGCTATTATGAATGATATTCAAAGTTATAAAAAGTACGCACTTTAAAGTGCTATAGGTACTTTAAAGTACTATTCTACTTATCCCTATCTTACAGAGACTATTATGAAATATATTTAACATCTTAAAAATGTATGTACTAAAGAATAATATTTTTCATATCAAACTTTTTGGTTCAATAGCTGTAATTCAAATTCATCAAATTTTTGTATCAAGACAAACGAAAAATAAAAAGAACCTAGCCGATACTAGATTCTTTTCTGATCAAAAAAATACTCTTATATTTCTCGTGTGTTGTTACAAACGACTTAGAATAGAACTACTACTAAAGGCTCATTTTAATTACAGTAAAAGATTGGTGAAACGAATACATTACACCACTTAAAAATAGGAGGCAACAAAAATGAGTGAAAAAACAGCAGGATTCTCACAAGTAAATCACGTCGGAATTACAGTAAGTAATTTAGAAAAATCTATCGTTTTTTATGAAGCATTAACAGGTAAGAAAGTATCAAATATCGATGAAATAGGCGGAAAGAGAATGGCGCAAACCCAAGGACTTGAAGATACTCGTATTAAATATGCCAATCTACACTTAGATAATTTGAATATTGACATTCTAGAATACGTTGTCCCTAAATCAGATAAAGCCTCTTACTCAAATGATCAAATTAGTGCGATGCATCTTTGTTTTGAAGTAGAAGATATCGATGCCGCTGTAGAACGTCTAAAAGCAATTGGAGTAGAACCAGATGGAGAGCCAATTGTCTTTCAAGAAGAAGACAGCTTAAAATCTGGATTTGGTACAGGCGTTGCCTACTTCCGTGATCCAGATGGTACTAATTTAGAACTTATCGCTCCAAAAGGTCCATTTAGACGTGAATAGTTAAAATTAATTAATACCGAAGCAGCCACCTTATCTGAAAGGTGGCTGCTTGTCGGTAAGTTGATAGATTGAATAAAAAAGGACAAACTCTCCAACTTGAGAAGTTTGTCCAAAAATAGATATTTCATATTCCACTACTTTGACAATACAATCAACAATCGTGAATTAGAATAATGACTTAATACTTGCTAAAACAGTAAGTACACCTACAATAATAACAAATACGTTACTCATTTTCCCTTTGTATTTAGCTAGTACTGGTACTTTTTGAATCGCATACATCGGTAATAGACATAAGATAGCAGCAACTAATGGACCGCTAAGTGAATCAATAATTCCAAGAATACTTGGATTTGCATAAGCAACATACCAGCATGTTAATACGACAAAAGTAAGGATTATTGTCTTTATTGTTTTTTCTTCTATATCTTTTCCACGTGTTTTACCAAACTTCATAATCACGTCACGCATTACCTCATATGCTCCGATATAGTGGCCAAGGAAAGACTTTGTAATAGCCACAAAAGCAATGAGTGGAGCTGCAATAGTGATTACAGGCGAATTAAGCTCATTAGCAAGATATGAAAGGATTGATAAGTTCTGCTCTTTTGCCATTTTAATATCATCTGGAGTCAAACTCAATGTACTGCTCCAGACGAAGAACATAACAACCGCAAATGTCATGATATAACAAACCTTTTGTATTTGCGCACATTTAGCATCAGTGGCTTCGATTCCATACGTAGCTCTCTGTTTCACAACAAATGATGAAATCATAGGTGAATGATTAAATGAGAATACGATGATTGGTAGAATCATTAATATCGTTCCAAAATACCCTGTTCCTGTTGAAGCAGTAGAAACAGCTGAAAAACTAAGCATTGACGTATTCCACTGTGGAATTAAAGATATTGCGATAAAAAGTAGAGAAGCTATGAAAGGATACACTAGCATACTCATAACCTTTACAGTGATATCTTGACCAAAATTCAGGATAGCGATAAGACCAAGAACTAATACAAGTGATAAAATAGCCCTTGGAGGTTCTGGCATGTGCAATTGATGCACGATAAAACTACTTGCAGTATTTGTAAGCGCAACCGAATACATTAGTACGATTGTATAAATTGAACCGAAATATACGATGTTAAAAATGATACTCGCTTTATTTCCGAAATACTCTCTAATTGTACCTGTGATCCCCTCATCAGCAGAATTAGAAGCGTATATCATTTTAGCAAGCGCCCTATGTGAGTAGTACATAACTGGATATGCAAGTAATGTAATTAGTAGTAAAGATAATAAACCACCTGAACCTGCATTAATCGGTAAAAAGAGCACCCCTGCTCCAATTGCAGTTCCAAATAGACTGAGTGCCCATGTTGTATCCTGCTTATGCCACTTTTTCGGATTTGCATATTGCTCATTTTTTAGTGCGGTATTTTCAGCTTGAACTTCTATTTTCTTTGCAGTATTCCCGTTCATATAATAACTCCCCCTTGTATCTATTCCTGCATCTCCCTTTTTAGCTACCGAATATTTTCCTTTTTGGGAAAATGAATTCCTTACAAGTTGCCCCACATTGCATGTCCTTCATCATAATAAATCCAAATTGAAACATTCGCTAGTTAGCGTCCTAATATAATTGTTAGCGTTCACAAAAAAGTTTACTCGTAATATCCGCTCTTTATATAAAGACCCTTAAGAGAACAATATAGAATAGACTTCATAAATACGTTGCAACATTTCTAATAACAGTGTATTACTTTAATGGTTTCTCTTTTTTACTTTTAACAGTAATTTTAGCTAAACCGGCCTCTCTTAATTTGCGAGGCATTTCTTTCTCAATTCTATACATTACTTTCATAACTTCGGCAGCACTGATGATATTGCTTACACAAGCCACTGAAGTACTTTACATACATTTTGCCTCTAATCACACACCTTTCTTAACTCATAATCGCATTTTTTATATTTTCTCCAGAGATAATAAAATTTCTCTCGACGCCCTCATTATAACGTGTATATTTATAAAATTAATATTTTTATATTTTCAGAAATATTTAATGGATATAATTTTACATGGATAACATTTTACAGTTAGCACGCAACCCTTGTTCCTATCACTTAAAATTGAATTAATTAGCATAAAATACACTAATATATTACTTATTCAAGTTACTCATCATACAAACATTTATATCCTTCTTTGTCAAAAATTTTTATTTCGAATAAAAAAAGATATTCTAATAAATAATTAATATGGTTAAAAATAAATATCTTATTGAATGTACAAACTAATTTTCAGGATATATATTATAGACATTGTATTCATATACATTTTTAGGAAGATATATTTTTTACTTTATGGCAATAAGAGGACCGCTAACATTTTACAAAAACCTACGCTAAACGCAAAAATACAATAAGCTGCCCATATCGGGCAGCTTTATTTACATAACAATTGTTATCAGAGGTGTGCAAACAACTCACTTCAAATTCATCTTAATTCGAGTTTTTTCAACTCTTCTTCAGAAATATCCCTATGTTTGTAATGAATCGTTTTTACATCATTTCCTTTTATACGAAAAATAATTGTGTCCTCTCCATAAGGCGGATTGTGTGCACCCTCAAAGGTTTGAATTTGAACAGCTATATAGAAAATAGAGTTTACTTCGTCTTTTTTTATTTCAAGTATTTTTTCAGAACCTCGATACCAAAGTTTCGGTTCCTTATAATAGTTTTCAACCTCTTTACTTATCGGCTCTAATAAGAGCTCAATGACTACTTCTTTTAAAAACTTTTTTGGTACAGGTATTCTGTTGATTTTCTTTCTTTTCACATCAATAATTCCCCAAAAATCAACGCTCTTTTCAACAGTATAAAGAACATTCGTACCATCAGCTTTCCAAAGATAAAAATAACCTTTATTTCCCTTAATATATAATCGTGGTTCATCAATCCACTCACCTTCTGTTTGGACTATCCCTAGAAACAGTTGAGTAAGTGGCGTTATCTTATAACCTAATTGATTAAAATCACCAAACGAATAAAGTTCATAACCAGTTAAATCTATGTCAAAGTTTACGTTTATACTATTTTCCTTTTTTACAATTGCCTGAACAGAAATACAGGGTAATATAAAACTAAGAAAACACATAATGCTAACCATTGTTAGTCTTATTTCCATAACATCAATCCTCTCTTTTATTAAGATGCAACAAAAGAGAGGATTTTATTGATTATTGCACAACCTAACAAATTAAAACCCCTCATTAACTAACTCTTTGATCGAGTTTAATTTTGAAGAAAGCTCGATAAACCATTCTTCATCCCCTGTTAATAATGCTAGGTCTATAAGATAAAGAATTTGCTCTTTATTTACTGCCTTTGACTCTGGGAGTTTGTTAACATGTTTACTATAAAGTGAAATTGCTTCGTTCATTGTATACTTGTTGTCACGTTTCACAATAATAACTGTAACTACATCTTCTACATCATCAAGGGATGCAATGTAACCAACTATTAATTCACCTTCATTTGAAATTCCTCGAACCCAATCTCCTACTTTTAAAATATGATTATTATTTGACATCATACTTTTTCACCTTCTTACAAATTATTTTTAATGACGATAAACAAGATATAAAAACAAAATCGAACTGTAATATTTTCTATTACATTTAAATGTTAAGAACTTACGGCTATTTAACAATTAAGCCGTTTAACGTTCTTTATTGATGAGATCAACAACTTCTTTCATTGTATAATTCTTTAAGTATTCACCTAGATGTTCTTCCGCACCTAAAAAAATTGTGAAAAGGACTTTTTGCATATTCAAACCTACAATACACTGATTATTTGATTCCGGGCATTTAGGTTGCAAAGCACCTTCAGAGGTTATTTGATAAATATGCCAGAGATTAACTTCACTTAAATCGCGAGCGAAAATAAAACCTCCACCAGTACCCTCTTTTGATTGTATAAACTTATGTTTTTTTAACAAACTTAGTACTTTACGAATGCGCACTGGGTGAACACCTGCGCTTTCTGAAATAGCATTACTTGTTGACATTCGGTCTGGCTGTAGAGCTAAATAAGTTAAACTGTGAATGGCCAAGGTAAAGTCGCTACTCATGGTTTTCCTCCTACGATAAAGAATAATGTTTCTGGCATGTTAACTTACTGTAGCCATAAATATTACAGATACGTTAGTCGAACATTAAAATATATAAGAATCATTCTTAGCATAAAAAATAAATTCCTTTATATTTTATCCGAACTCACCTATATCCCATAACTCCATTTAGCTTTTTAAATTAAAAATACATTTAAAGACTCCATTGTTTCTTCACTTGCTCTTCTGCCAATTGTTTAATTTTTGTCCATATCGTATCTTTATTCACAATAACATTTGTTTGATAATTTCTATCGTTATAATTAACTGTAACGCATACTTCTATCATTTTCTGCTTTCTCCTTTCAAATTTTTTTATATTTAATTGCTGAAAAGTCTTGGATTTAGTTATAATCTCTAACCTATAACTTCATTTTTTAATAATCAAATTTAAAAATCCCACTGTTTTTTGACTTGTTCTTCTGCCAATTGTTTAATCTTTGTCCACACCGTATCTTTGCTTACAATAACATTTGTTTGGTAGTTTCTATCTTTATAATTAACTGTAACGCATACTTCTATCACCTTTTGTTTCCTCCTTTCGAAAAATTTCCCTTTCATACTATTCCTTATTAGTTAGCCAACTTTTGCAGTTCAATATTTAAGAATGTTCGAACGCTACGTGGTAAAAATTTACGAATTTCTTCGTCATTAAAACCAATCTGTAATCTTTTCTCGTCCAGCATAATTGGGCGACGCAACATGAGCGGATGCTCAATTATTAATTTATAAAATTCATTCAGCGAAAGCTCATCTATATTTATATTTAAGTCTTGAAAAGTTTTGGATCTAGTTGAAATAATTTCAGTAGCACCCTCTTCCGTTAAACGAAGAATGGATTTAAGTTCATCCACTGTCATAGAATTGGATACGATATTTTTTTCAGTATAATCAATTTGATTCTCCTCCAGCCATGCTTTCGCTTTTCGACATGAACCACAGCTTGCTGTTGTATATAAAACCACCATATTTCACTCACTCCTTTAATGTTCTTTATGGAACGTACATTTTAATTGTCGGTTATGAAAATGTATTAAAAAAAATTACAGTTTAGAATCAAATACACGTAATATTATTTATTCGGCAATTTTTCGTTTATTTCTACTATTCATTTCTTTTCATGCTTCTTTTATAAAATGATTGAAACTACATTTTACAGATGATGACAACTCACCTCTAAAAAGCTTACTGTAATTTTAAACCTTACAGTTCTATTAATCAAATGTTAAGTCTTGGAATAATTAATCATTTTTTTGTGTGAATTTCCCCATAGCGTTATAGCGAACCAATTTCCAATGCACTTCAAAATACATTTTATTCATTTCTTACTTACAAGTGCTATTATGGATTATATTTAGCCTAATAAAAAGTACGCACTTTAAAGTATTATAGATACTAAAAAGTAACATATGCATTTTCAAATGTAGTTCTGCTTATTTATCTCTTACATCGGTTATTATGACCGATATTTAGCACAATAAATAGTACGCACTTTAAAGTGTCATAGGCACTAAAAAGAAATAATTTTAGTATTACAAAGTATGTAGGTTCAAAACTGTAATCTAAATTCATCAAAGGAGTTTTTTTATGAAGACATACAATATTCCTGTAGAAGCGACTTTAGAAGTTATTGGAGGAAAGTGGAAAGTTGTTATCCTTTGTCATTTAAAAAAAGGAACAAAAAGAACGAGCGAATTAAAACGTTTAATGTCCGGTATTACTCAAAAAATGTTAACACAACAATTACGTGAACTAGAAGAAGACGATGTAATCCAAAGAAAAGTGTATGACCAAGTACCACCGAAAGTAGAGTACTCTTTAACGGATTACGGTTCTTCTTTAGGAGCCATACTCGATTCCCTCTGCACTTGGGGAGAAGTTCATCTTGAAAAAAACGGGAATACGTCCATGCTTATTACAGCTGATGAATAGTAATTGTTCCTACTATATTGAAAACCAAAAATAGGTTGAGGTAATACATGCCCCAACCTATTTTTTATACGTCTTTATAACTTTTTGCGGTAATAACTGTTTCAAATTCAAAGGTTTCCGGCAGATGATCGGCGTAAGAGTACTCAAAAGTGCGTCCATCAGTCAAGTAGGCTACTTGTTCGACTCGCATTAAAAAGTCATGATTTGTTAAGCTCATAAATTGCTTTTCTTTATCATCTGGGCGAACCCCTTTGACCCTAACAACGGATGTTCCTACTTCAAGACCTAGTTTATTTTGAATGTGCGAGTAGATCGATTCCTCTAAAACCGAAGCTTCAACACCTGGGATGACCGAAATAGGCATCCATGTATGCTCCATAATCGTTGGGATATTGTGAATGATGCGGAGGCGGATGATTTTATATACAAAATCCCCCACTGAAAGGCCCAATTTTTCAGCAATGATTTCATCGGAACCGACAATCGTAAACTCGATAATTTTACTTTCTACCTCGCTGCCATAAACAGCTTTCGTACCTGTTAAAGTTTGAATCATTCGTGCCTTTTCCTGCTGACGCCAATCTTGAACGACTGTTCCACTTCCGCGCCGGCGGATGATGTATCCGTCTCTCACTAGCAGATCCAGCGCTTTTTTAATAGTAAGAGCTGAAACGCCAAATTCTTCAGCAAGGACGGGACTGCTTGGGATTTTTTCGTTAATTTTATATTCACCGTCTAAAATTTTCTGTTTAATTTTTTGATAGATGCCGAGGTATTTTACTTGTGTTGATCCGCTTGCCATTTCCATACCTCCTTTATACTGTATGCCCTCTTCTATTCATTCAAGTTTAAAGCCTCAAGTTTGTAAACGGAAGGTGATGGAGCAGCAAACCCATTTTCTAAAATTTCAATATTCGTTACCGCTTCTTCATCTTTCACAAGCTTTGGTGCACCATTAACGATTGCTTCATACGCTGCATCATAAAAACGACCGTAATCACCAAGTGGCGTTTTAATTTGTTTTTCAATCCAATCACCGTTTGCATTGCGATATTTAGCAATTCCATAGTACATCGGCGAATCTTCACCAAATCCTGCACTCTCAGGCATAATACCCGCTTTCAGATCATTTTCCTGCTGATCTTCACCGTATTTTATAAACGATCCATTTGTTCCATGGATGATAAAGCGTGGATAATCTTTTGCTACAACATGGTTCGTTTTCAGTTTAATTTTTAGCTTATTTCCGTAATGTAGACTAACATCAAAATAATTATCAACCGCACCTTCCACTTCATTATTACGAATATCGTATGTCACCGTATCTGGACGGCCAAATAGTGAAATCATGCGGTCCATCGTATGAATACCTAAACTATAAAATGAACCTTCTTCTTTCGGACCTTCGTGAGTGATTGAACCCGGACGGAAATAATCAATATGTGATTCAACCTCAACGATATCACCAAGGAATCCTTGTTCTACAACTTGCTTCACCGCTAAAAAATCACCATCAAAACGGCGGTTTTGATAAGGCATAACTACTACACCTTTTTCTCGCCCTAAAGCTAACAATTCTTTCGCATGTTCTACTGTATCGCAAAATGGTTTTTCAACGATAACTGATTTTCCAGCAAGTATAACTTTTTTCGCTAATTCGTAATGCGTATGTGCTGGCGTACAGACCGTCACCACTTGAATTTCTTTATCATTCAACAATTCATCCAAATCAGTAGTGAAACTAACACCTTTTTCCTCATATGGAGCCGCTAATTCTTCATTAATTTGTCGAGCAAAAATCGTTTTCACTTTTATATTTTCACGTGTATTTACATAAGGTAAATGATAGCGGTTAGCTGATTTTCCAAATCCAATAAAGCCCATTGTTAATGTCATATTCTTCAACTTCCTTGCTCATAAAATTTTGTTTCTATTTTTATTATATATTTTTATTATTAAAAGTATATAGTTTTGACTTTAAATATATATAACAAATAAAAAAGTCGGGATACAAATCATTTCGATTTTCATCCCGACTTTTTACTTCAAATTATGGATTTATAAATTTAAGCATTGTTTAAGTGCTATTAGATTACACTCTTATTCATACATATAAGAACGTGTCATCGGAATTGTATCGTTAATACCTTTTGTAAATACAAATTGATGTAAATCAATATTACCTGTAAAGAACGAAGCTGCACATGCATTTAAATATAAGCGCCACATACGAATGAATCGCTCATCTTTCGTTTTGCGAACTTCCTCCAGTACGTTTTCAAAATTTCGAGACCAATGTTGTAATGTTTTCCCGTAATGTCTACGTAAGCTTTCCACATCAACAATGAAAAATTGTTCGTTTGTCATGTTCGTGATTAATTCGTTAACAGCAGGGACATAACCGCCAGGGAATATATACTTTTCAATCCAACCATTCGTAGCACCACCATTGGCCGGAGAAGTAATACAATGAAGTAGAGAAATCCCACCATCATTTAGTAGTGTATTCACTGTCTCAAAGTATTGCGTAATGTTGTCTTTTCCTACATGTTCAATCATACCTACACTAACAATTTTATCAAATTTGCGATTCTTAATATCGCGGTAATCAAGTAAAGATACTTCAACTAAATCCGTAAGTCCCTCTTGTTTGATTCGCTCGGAAGTCTTAGCATATTGTTCCTCACTTAACGTTACTCCCATCGCTTTCACACCGTACTGCTTAGCGGCAGCTGTAATGAGCTCACCCCACCCGCAACCAATGTCTAATAACGTATCACCTTTTTGAAGGTTCAACTTTTTCAAAATATGATTCACTTTATTATGTTGGGCTGTCGTTAAAGAATCTTGCTCACTTTGGAAATATGCACAAGAATATGTCATTGTTTCATCAAGCCACAATTTATAGAAATCGTTCCCAATATCATAATGATGAGCAATATCATCTTTATTTTTTTGTTTCGAGAAATTCCATTTACTTTTGAAATATTGCAACTTACTATCACCTAAAAAGCTGTCCTGCCTTTTATAAATAGATTGAATTGCTTTTTCAAGGTTCCCCTCTATTTCAAGGTCCCCATTCATATATGCTTCACCGAATGCAATAGAAGGATCCTTTGCCATTTCTTTTTTGGAAAGCGGCTTATGGAATGTTACATGAAATTGAGGTTCCCCTTCTCCATATTGTATTGTTTCTCCATTCCAAAGTGTAATTTGAACCGGATCTAAAAAAAGATTTTTGAGTATTTTTTTATAAAAAAGTTCTTCAACCATCTAGACATCTCCTACTAAAAAAATTGAACAAAAAAACTATACTAGTTAATAAGTTTTTTTGAACATAGCTTAAAACCATTATGACTTCTTGCTACGAGTGCCATTATAAAACGGTTATATTATGAAGCATAGTACGTACTTTAAAGTGATGAAGGCACTTTTAAGTACCTATGATGAATGATGCGTTAAACATTCTCCCTAGCTAAAACAGCTGTTGATAAGGTATAGCCACTTACTTTTTTAAAGATTCATACTGAAAAACACCACCTCGTCATTAGGTGGTGTTTTCAATATTACATATAGAGATTTCACTTAACTTTACTATTTTTTCTATCTATACATCGTTCTCCCCATACGGTCAATTGATTTAATACATTTTGCAAAGACCACCCATAATCAGTTAAGGAGTATTCTACTCGGGGTGGAATTTCTTTATAGATTTCACGTGTAATCACACCATCATCTTCCAGCTCACGTAGTTGTTGCGTCAACATTCTAACAGAAATTTCAGGAATTAGACGCTGCAATTCACTCGTTCGCTTCGTTCCTTTCGTTAAGTGACATAAAATGACGACCTTCCACTTTCCCCCGATAATTTCTAAAGTTGCTTCTATCGGTATATTATATTGTTTCACGCGATTTCCCCTCCTTTTTCTAAATTTCTTCTCTATTGTTGCGTAAAAACAGATAATTTTCTATACGGCACATTTTAGTTCCTACAGCACAAAAAAGTACCTATATTACAAAAAAGTAATTATGCCGTTTAAAAATCTCCCTCTATACAAAAAGAAAAAACGAGCGTATTTTCGCTCGTTTTTTCTTTCTTTATTCAGCTGCTGTTATAAGCATAGACGTGTTACCATTCTTTTCAAGATGATTTTCTCCCCAGTTACAAAGAGAATCCAGTATAGCATCTAAAGAATGACCGTAATCCGTTAAAGAATACTCTACTTTTGGCGGCACTTGATTATACACTTTTCTCTCGATTACACCATCTTCTTCTAATTCACGTAATTGCTGTGTTAACATCTTTTGTGTAATACCAGACATTAATTGTTTTAATTCGCACGTTCTCTTTTTGTCTTTCTTTAAATGACAAAGGATAACTACTTTCCACTTTCCACCGATAACCTCTAAAGTCGCCTCTACAGGAATATTGTATGTTTTCATATAAAAATCTCCTTTAATAATGTTATAAGGCAATTAAGCTAAAGATTTAAATATTACTTTTAAGTATCTATAGCACCTTAAAGTACGTACTTTTTATTCTGTTAAACATGTTTCATAATAGCATACGTAAACAGCAGATGAGTAGTACGGCACTAAAAAGTACCTGTATTACTTTTTAGTATCTATATCACTTTAAAGTACGTACTTTTCATTATGTAAAATACATTTCATAATAGCATTTGTAAGAGTTGAGTGAGTCATGCAGTGTTAGAAATTACCCATGTTATCTTTTAGTGCTAACGTACTTTTTTAACTGTTTATATACTTTTATCATGCCTTTTGTCAGACAATTAAATGATATATATTGATTTTTAAATACAATTTAGGAGGATATCTATAATGAGTAAATTACTAAATGAAAAAATCGGTTTTGGTACAGCACCACTAGGAAATATGTACCGTAATATCCCAGAAGAAGAAGCAATCGCTACAGTAGATGCTGCTTGGGAGAATGGCGTTCGTTACTTTGATACAGCTCCACTTTATGGATCTGGCTTAGCGGAGATTCGTCTTGGTGAAGCACTATCAAAAAGAAATCGTGATGATTACTTTTTAAGTACGAAAGTAGGTCGAACGATTTCAGATGAACTAGAAGATCCATCTGCACGTGATTTAGGTGAAAAAGGCGGACTGTTCGAATTTGGTCGTAAAAATAAAATGATCAATGATTATAGCGCAGATGCAACACTTCGTTCTATTGAGCAAAGTCTGAAACGTTTAAAAACAGATCGACTAGACTTTGTTTTCATTCATGATTTAGCACAAGATTTTTATGGTGATGAGTGGATTTCACAATTTGAAATTGCTCGAACAGGAGCATTCCGTGCGCTAACACGCTTACGTGAAGAAGGCGTCATTAAAGGCTGGGGACTTGGAGTAAACAAAGTAGAATCGATTGAACTTATGCTTGATTTAGAAGAAGCGAAGCCAAATATATCTTTACTAGCTGGTCGTTATTCATTACTAGACCACGAGCGTGCATTGCAACGAGTAATGCCTGCAGCTGTTAAGCATAATATGGATATTGTTGTTGGTGGCCCATATAGCTCAGGTATTCTTGCTGGAGGCGCTCACTTCGAATATCAAAAAGCATCGCCAGAAATTATTGCAAAAGTTGAGAAAATCAAAGCTCTTGCAGATCGTCACGAAATCAGCATCAAAGCTGCTGCATTACAATTTTCACTAGCGAATCCAGCAGTTGCTGCTGTTGTTCCTGGTGCAAGTAAACCAGAACGAATTGTAGAAGATCAAAACGCCTTAAACACAATAATTCCAGCAGCATTCTGGGAAGAAATGCGCGAACAAAAACTAGTAGCACCTAATGCACCACTACCAATCAACGTAAAATAATTTAAAACCTTAATCAGTGGGAGCATCCCCCACTGATTATTTGCTTGCAAATATCGAGATAAAAAGGAGCGTAATGAACATGGCACATACTACTACATCTATGGAAGTTTTCGGTTCACCTGAACAAGTATGGCAATTAATCGGCGGTTTCAACTCCCTTCCAGACTGGTTACCTTATATACCTAGCAGTAAATTAACTGAAGGCGGTCGTGTACGTCATCTAGCTAATCCAGATGGCGATACAATTATAGAACGATTAGAAGTATTCAATGAGAAAGAGCGCTACTACACGTATTCAATCATGAATGCACCGTTCCCAGTCACAAATTATTTATCTACAATCCAGGTTAAAGAAGGTACTGAAAGTAACACATCGTTAGTAGAGTGGTCTGGTACATTCACTCCTGTTGAGGTTAGTGATGAAGAGGCAATAAATCTGTTTCATGGTATTTACAGTGATGGATTGAAAGCATTGCAGCAAGCGTTTCTAGACTGACTACTAAAAACAATGAAAAGCAAAGCGATATCGCTTTGCTTTTTTATAAAATCCCTTTTAACTTTTCACCAATTAACTTCGCTACATACTCATAGCCTTCTGGTCCAAAGTGTAATCCATCTTTTTCATCATTTTCTACAAACCTTTTATAATTCAGTTCTTGAATCATTTCAGCATACAAATTTAGAAAATAGCTTCCTGTTTCTTTCGCCACTTCCTCTACCACGTCTGCATACTGACCGAGCACTTCATTTGTTCTATTATGCTGCCTCTCTTCATCAACTGGGGCAGGACTAATAAGCAGTACTTTACCTGACGAAATATGTTTCACAATCTTCTCTAAATTTTCTTTGTATGCTTGTAATGACCCTTGTGAAAAAGAAACTGCATCATTCGTGCCAAGAAAAACTGTTACGAAATCTGGTTTATGTGATAATACATCTTCTTCAATCCTATTTAACGCATCGAATGTATTATCACCTGGAACACCTGCATTCACCACTTCCCAATTTAAGAATATCCTTTGTAACCTTGGTGTTAATCTAGGTGTACCATCAAAAAATACATCATCAGCTGTAATACTATCACCGAAGCATACTAACGTTTTCATTAGACTTTCTCTCCTTTTACGTATGAAACAACTTTCCTTCTACCGCCTTAATATATCTTTCAGCAGAACGTTCCACTGCCTCATTTGCATTCTCTTTTACTACGCGATGAAAAGCGTTGTATAAACGATCAAACTGTAACGGCTTCACTCGATTCACCATTTCTTCCACTTTTCTCGCTGGTAATGGAATTAAGTTTGGATAGCTATACATAAAACTTACCCATCGCTCATCTGCTACAACTTGAATAATATCACCTGTTAACAAAATTCCTTTTCCGTCATTACCTTCTTCCCAATGTAAGACAGATCCACCTTTAAAATGTCCTCCTAAACGATGAATGACTAATCCATCAGCTAATTGTAAAGACTCACCAGACCAATAAATAATACGACTACTCGGGCGCATCACCCACTCTTTATCATCTTCGTGTATATAAATTGGTACATCAAATGTCTCTGCCCATTCTACTTGCGTTGAATAATAATGAGGATGAGACAATGCAATTGCATCTAATCCGCCAAGCTCTTTTATTTTTGCAATTGTCATTTCATCTAAATAAGTAATGCAGTCCCATAATAATCGATATGATTCTGTTTTCACTACAAATGCTGTTTGACCGATTGCAAACCCTGGTTTTGTCGTAATACTATAAAGCCCGTTTTCTTCTTCGAGTATTTCATTTTTATATGTATCACTTATTTGCAAATTTTCTAAAGTCGTCCAAGACTGCCCTTTCGGATTCACATATTGCCTTTCTTCATCACAAATATGACAACTCACCGGTTCCTCTACACTCGCTGCATACTGCACGCCACACGTTGTACAAACGAAATTTTTCATCATAATTCCCCCTATCCCTATATTTTTATTAAGCTGATTTTTGTTGATAATGATCTGTTTTTTTATTTTCAATTAATAAACTTATAAAAGTAAGTAAATAAACAGCTGTAACCGATAATGGAATTACAGTAAATCCTTTTTCTGCAAAAAAAATCCCGCAAACTGACGTTACGAATACAGTCCCTACTGACAATATACCATAACTTTTGCTTTCATAAATCCATACGTACGGTACAAAATGAACACCTATTAACATTGCTACTACAAAAGGTAACCATTCCGGAAATTGAAAATAGGCAAGTAATACAAGCGGAATATTCAATACATTTATCCCACCAATTAATCCTGCTAAAATCCCTAACGGATTTCCTTTCGCAAACATATCAATTTTCAATATAGCAGCTATCATTAAGCCGAAAGGAAACACACATCCCATACCGATTAAATATACCCACACTACTTGTTTTTCAGAAAGAACAAAGCCCGTTATACTCATAACTATCCAAAATAAAACACCAGCTAATATAATCGGTAATCCTCTCTTCGTTTTGATTGCTAAATCCTTTTTTGCTTCTGAAACATTCATTTCACGATTCCCCCCAAATATTTGTATTATAAAGTCACCTCAACCTCGCCCATCCAATAACGCCAAGCTACTAAATAATCTTCTAAATCTTTCGGGTGGTGCCGTAAACATGTATCTATACGCAAATATAATCCTATGACTATTTCTTCATATAAATCACGGTTTTTTATATAAAATATACACTGTTTCATCGCATAATTAATTGTTTCTTTTTTTACATCTTCCGGGGTTGAACAGAACGCATAAATTAAATCGTATAAAGGAGCTCCTAACACTGGTAAGGGATCAATTACACCATGCAGCTTATTTCCTTGAAATATAAAATTATGGAATCCAAGATCACCATGTAATAAAAACGGCTGATTTATTCCAGCCTTCCTACTCGGACTATTCGCTAACTTAAGAACCGTTCTATACTCTTCCTCACTTATGTAACGTCTTACATTTTCATAAGCTTCCATCACATTTGTCGTTAAAAATTCATTCCAAGATTGAACCGGACTTTCTTTCCATCCCCAGACATTCGCCTTTGGAATTATTTCATACTTATTAATAACTTCCTTCACAAGTTTGCAAAGTACATCCCGTTTATAACCAGGTTTACACGAAGTTGTGCCCTCAAGGAATGAGTAAACAATATATCGATTAAAAAAATCCTTATATAAAAGCTTTGGAAACGAATCGTTCCCCTTATAAAACTTAAGGAAATAAGCTTCTTCACGTATCACTTCCGCTTCATTCAGCTTTACAACATATTTTCCGTCCAACAAATATACTGTACTTGTCGTTCCTCCGTTCAACGCTTTTATGCTATTTGGATAAATCGAAATCACGTTCTCCTTAACTAGTTGTGCAGCAATTATTGAAATGTCCATTCCTTCACCCTTCAATTCCGAAGATTCCCTCAATTCAAAAGACAACTTTACTATTATTTGACAAACAAATGGTAAATCCCTTCAAAAATCTTAATATAACAAAAAATCATTTACTTTTATATTTCAAAAATAAGGAAATACTAACAACAACGTTACATACATATAGGAGGACACTATGAAACCTGAATTTTTAAAAGCTGTACATGATGCCATCGGAAATGTCGAACATATTCATATAGAAGAAAGCGGTGCTGACAGCTTACTTATCCATCATGATGATGCACAGCAGTTACAACAAGTTGCTAAAACGCTAGAAAATAACAATTTTCGCTCTGCTTTAAGAACAACTGGAGATGCTTCGTATATTGAAGTATTGAACAGATGATGAAAGTCCGGATGTATGCCGGGCTTTCTTTTTTATATTAAAACTTCAAACTCTTTCACATATACCGCTGTTCCAGCAATATCTATTTGTAGCTTCTCATTTTCTACATCTTTCGTTACATATACCGTTACACGACCATCTTTATGTATTTCTTGACCTTGTTCAACAATTAATTCCATTTCATGGTCAAAATCTTTCTCCAAATACGTCGCATAATACGCCCCCATTACACCTGAAGCTGTTCCTGTCACTGGATCTTCAAGCGTCCCAGCGTAAGCTGATGAAAAATGACGGCCGTGCATTTGTGCTAGTTCATCATAAGTTTCTAGACAAATTGGGTGAATAGAAGCATTAGGTATTTCTTTTAATACTGATGGAAATGCAGCATTATTAGGTTTCATTCTCTCACATGCATCAAGATTTTTAATCGGTACAATTACAGTCCAATTACCAGTACTTCCATATACAATCGGTAAACTTACATCTAAATCATTTACTTCTAAACCGATACTATGAGCTAATGCTTCTGTTGAACCTGCAAAATCTTTAAACTGAGGTGCTGCCTGCCTCATTTTAATAAAGGTTTCTCCATTTTCATTTACATCTATTTTTATCGGTAAAATCCCGGCCTTCGTTTCAATCGTAAGATTATTTTTTTCTTCTAATAACCCTCTTTCACGCAAAGCAAATATTGTTCCAACTGTCCCATGACCACATAAATCCATTTCAAAACCAGGTGTAAAAAAGCGCATTCTTATATCTGCTACTTCTGAAGGAAGAACGAAAGACGTTTCATTAAATCCAACTTCTTCAGCAATACGCTGCATTTCCCCTCCCGTTAATCCATCCGCCTCTAATACAATACCTGCTGGATTACCCTTATTTGGTTTATTCGTAAATGCGTCATAATGAAATACATTTATAGTCTTCATTTTCTTTTCCCCTAACTTTCTTTAAAAATTTTATAATAAAGCTCTATCTCCGTTTTTATCGAACAATTATTTCTCCAAAACACCCTCTGCATCTTTTCATTTGAAGTATGTGTGCTTCCAATGTAATAAGTAGCCCCCATTCCCTTTAACATATGTAAAGATTGAAGATGAATTTGTGAACTAATTCCTTTCCCGCGATAATAAGGCATTATCCCAAAATAAAATAACCGTCCTTCACTTTCTGTTCCGGGTTCTATATGCGGTATGGACATACCAATCGGCTCATTTTTATCATAAAAAACAATGCATGACTTTTCCCAACCTTTACCTAACTCTGTTTGCACTGAATAAAAATGATCATCGATAGTTAAAATTGAAGTTTGATTCCCTGAACCCGACATACATTGTTCCCAAATATATTTAAATTCTTTTTCCGGTAACGTTCCTTCTGCTATTGATCGATATGTATATTGTCTTTCAAGCTCTTCTACATTGTTCAATTCTCTACATACTTCTATCTTTGCGGCATACAAAGAAAAACCGGCATCAAGTAACACTCTCACACTTGAGTTATAACTACTAAACCTTTTATTTAATACAATACTCGCTCTTTTTAACTCCCAATTAAAACAAACCTCTTCAAATCTACTTATCTTTTCTTTATATGTTTGTACATCATAAAGAACATCCTCTTCTATTTCTTCAATTGTCACTGCATTTGGTAAGCCATTTAATACTTTTTTAGAAGGGCCAAACAGATTCTGAATGATTGCAAGATCGTATATCACCACTTTAATTCACCTACGCCTGGCTCAATAAACTTCCCTGAAACATCCTCGTTTGAATCTATTACCCAATCATATATATTTTTCGCTCCTTCAGCCGGAGTCATATTCGCATCAAAGGCACCAATATCAGTTTTTAATTTTCCTGGGTGAATGGCAGTTACACTTATTCCTTTATTCTCAAACTCTTGTTGTAAGCAAAGTGTTAACATATTTTGTGCAGCTTTAGCAATTCGATAAGAATACGAAAATTGTCCTTGTGCAAACTCTTTATTCGCCATTTTATGCAATGACCTTAATCGAGAAGACACATTTATTATTCTTGGATGATTCGATCTAGCTAAAGCCGTATATGTACCTTTTACAGCTCGAATTACACCTAAACAATGAATATTAAATAAGTCCATTAACTCTTCTAAATTTGTATGTAAAATCTCAGTTTCCTTTCCAGTAATTCCAGCGTTATTTATAACTAGATCCATATACTCTGTATATTCCTCAAGCTGTTTCTTAATTTGCTCCGTACTCTCATCAATCGATAAATCTGCCAATATAGGAAAACATCTACCACTAAACATTTGCTTCAATTGCGTTACCGCAACCTCAGTTCTAACTAATGGGTAAACAATATGCCCTTTTTCATGAAATACTTTTACTAGCTGTAACCCTAATCCACGATTTCCACCTGTAATAATTACTCTCATCTATTCATCTCCTTATTTTTAAAATAAATAAGAAAATCCATCCACTTACCATTCTCTAATGAAAACGCCTCTCTCTTGCATTCAAAAGAAAAACCTGCTCTTTCCGCAAGACGAACGGATGGCTCATTATCAACACGTATATGCAATTCAATTCTATGAAAATGAAGACGATTAAAAAATAACGGCAACGCAGCTTTTACACTTTCTACTCCGTATCCATTTTTCCAATATTGGTTATGAATAGAGTAGCCCATCATTGCCCACTGATAATCCAGACGTAAAATTTTTATAAGCTCTAGCTTACCAATATTAGCTCCGTCTTCTTTACGAAAAATACCTAATACATACATCTCATCTCGATGTGCTGCTTCATCAAATCCCCTTATCCATTCCGTAAACCATTCTTTTGTTGATGATGCCATAACTTGATAACCGTCGTCATGTTTATACTGCGATGTTAACCTCTTATTAAATCCATCTAACCAACTTTCATAATCACCATTTTGGAACGGACGGATCATGAGTCTCTCTGTCTCTACCTGTAATAGCGGCAACTTCATTTACATCTCTTCCCTTGATTGATATTAGAATATTCCTTATTATCTTACACAAAATACAAAATCTAGTAAATTATTATGTTTTTTATACATAAAAACCCAGTCATGCCTTATACATAACTGGGTTCTCCATCGTTTCATAATTTTCTATTTCACAAGAACTACATCCCGTAATTCCCTTTTCAACACTTTTCCTAAAGCATTTTTCGGTAACTCTTCTAAGAATACCACTTCTGGAATTTTGTAACTTGCTAATTTCTCCTTACAATACTGAATAATACTTTCTTCTGTTAATGTTCTTTCGCTATCCTTCACAAGATAAGCTCTTGGAACCTCTCCCCAAAATTCATCTGGAACTCCAACTACTGCAACTTCTAAAACACCATGTATTTCATGAATAACATCTTCTACTTGGTCTGGGTATACATTGTCACCACCGCGTATAATAACGTCTTTATATCTTCCCATAATATGCAGGAATCCGTCATCATCTATCATGCCAGCATCGCCCATGTTAAACCAATTATCTTTTACTACCTTCTTTGTCGCCTTTTCATTATTCCAATACCCTTTAAACATGTATGGACTTCTTACATGAATCTCTCCAACTTCATTCGTTGTTAGTTCATCACCTGTTTCTGGATGAACAATTTTCACCTCTACATTTTTCAAGGTTTTTCCTACAGAAGACATCTTTTCTTTTCCCATCATTGGATGCCATGATGTTACAACCCAACCTTCTGTACTACCATAGCCTTGCACCATATAGATTCCTTTTTCCATATATTTTTGGATGAGTGTTTCTGGCACTTTTGTTCCACCGCTTTGTGCTACTTTAAAAGTAGAAATGTTACGTTCTTTTTTATTTAGTTCATCAAGCATATAGCTATAAACAGCTGGGAATGCAAGCATCGTAGTAATTTGCTCTTCTTCAATCTTATCCCAAATAAGAGTAGGATTCGAATCAGCTAAGAAGATCATCGTAACACCATGATAAATGCAATTTAAAATAGAAAGCACGCCACTCATATGAAACAATGGATGCACCGATAAAAAGCGTTCACCCGCTGGAATTTCTGTTTGTCCTGCAATCTCAGCAAAATAATGATGTAAGTTTTTATGTCCAATTACACATGCTTTCGCCTGACCAGTCGTTCCTGAAGTAAATAAGTAAATCGCATCATCATCTTCCTGAACTTCTACGTTCGGTTCTGTCATTGGCTGTTCTTGCAACTCTAATTCAAATGAACCAAAGCCTTCTTTTGTCGTTTGAATTACATAAGGAATTTCTTTAACAGCATCAATCTTTAATAAAACTTCACTAAATTCTTCATCAATAACTAGCACTTTTAATTTCGCTTCTTTTACAATCGTTTCTAATTCATAAACAGTAAGCTGATGATTTAGCGGAATAAATACCGCTCCAATTTTTAAACTTGCCATCATAACGCTTGGAAACGGATGATTATTTTTGCAAAGTATTCCTATACGATCTCCTCTCTGCACACCACTATGTAGCAAATAATGTGCTAGCTGATTTACTCGTTCGTTATACTGCTGAAACGAATACCTTTTCCCTCCGCCTACAAGCGCTTCCATATTTGGTGATTGCATTGCTCTTTTTTGTAATAATTTTTGCATCGTTCTCAAGTAAAACTCCCCTTTATATATGTTAGGTTTTTTATTTTACCAGATTAACTATTAATTCACTAAAGATTACACTTAGTGAATATAAAATAAATAAAGAAAGAAACAGTCATTTACTTCACAAGTAAATGACTGTTTCTCCTTATATATTAGAATACGCCTTACTCATCACATATTGCACATACTCAGGTGCACTTTTATCAATCTCTTCGTCACTTAATTTATATTCGGCACCATATAAATAAAATGAAGGTATAAATTTCATGTCTGTATATAAGCAAGTAGCTTGAAATGGTTTCGTTAAATCATCCATCGTAATTCCACTATTTTCATAATCTTTTTCTAATCCACCTATAGAAATAGCCACACCAAATTCTTTCCCCTTCACTTTATCTCCTTTTGATCCGTAAGCAAACCCATATGTTAATACATCGTCAAACCATTTTTTCAATAATGGTGGTGAACTGTACCAGTAAAGTGGAAATTGGAATATGTATCTGTCATGTTCTACTAATAACTTTTGCTCTTCTTCAATATTAAACTCCCAATTCGGTGCCACTTTATATAATTCATGCACCGTAATTTCATCCGAATGTTTCTCAAGTTCTTCTAACCATCTTTTATTAATTTTTGATTTTTCAATATGAGGGTGTGCTACAATTACAAGTGTTCTCATCATTTTCCATCCCCTTTATAAATTAATCAATCCTTTACGTATTAGTATGAATGCGTTACATATAATTGAAAAGTACGTACTTTCAAGTGCTATAGGAACCTTGAGGTACCTTTGGAGGTGTTATATGAATCAAAATGATAACTGTCCAATTGCAACGACTCTCGATGTAATCGGCGGAAAATGGAAAGTTCATATTTTATGTGTTTTGTCGGATGGAAAAATGCGAACAAATGAAATTAAACGAGAAATCCCAAACATTACACAAAAGGTTCTTACACAACAACTTCGGCAACTTGAAGCTGATGGGATTATCTATCGTACCGTATATCAAGAAGTACCACCAAAGGTTGAGTACACCATAAGTGAATACGGAAAATCTTTAATGCAAATAATGAATGATCTGTTTGAATGGGGAAAAGATCATCAGATTAAAAGATTACATGACTAAAAAAGCACTATATACTTTGTTTAATCCTCTACGTTCATATTTTTTATTTTTATAAAGTTTATTTTCATCATTTTTTAGCTAACTTGTTTTCTTAGATTGATGGACGTGACCCCACATCCATCAATCTAAAAAGATACAATTAGAAAAATGAGATTTCTATAAAGTTTCGCATATAAACACTACTTCCGCCTCATTAAACGCTCGCTCTACTTTTTCTAATCTCAATTGTACGTAAGCTATAAAGAAGCACCCCTAAACCAAGAATTTTTTCATTATTAGACGCATTAGAACCTAAGGTAATAGTAGGTACATTTAAACCCATAAACCTTTCACTCCATTCTATAGGCATATATCCCTGCTTACCAATTGCTAATGTACGTCCATCTATTGTACGGAGAGTACTTTGAATAAAATCAAACTCAACTTCTACATCTGACAATTTTGTGGCTTTATCTGTCATCAAAGTACCACGTATCATAGTAAATCCTTGTATCATTTTTTCTTTAAACATACCAATTTGGTTATAATTCGAGTCATAAATTACCCAATCATATCCGTCCACTTCAGTATGAAAATAAGCTAGAATTTCCCCGCTACTCGTTTCTAATCCGTAAACATCTTTATTATGTAAAAAAGGTATTACTGAAAAAAGAATATTTGATGAAACCATCTTTGTTCCTGCAACATATCCGCCATCAGGATGATATAAACCATATTGCTTGTTTCGTTTAGGTAATTCTAATACAACTAAAGTATCAATATCCCAAAATGTTGCATTACTTTTTATCATATTCTTTTGTATCAACTTTCCTTTTCTTAACTGCCAAAATCCAATTCCAAAAAAGATAGAAGCAGCGATAACAAAAAAGATAAACTGCCCCCAAATAATATGTCCCCAATCTTCATATACAGCACATAAAGCAAGAATAAAAATACCCGTTCCAATTAACAGTTTCATCTTTCCTTTTCGCTTATAGTAATCAAATAATTCCATTTCTATATTCCTCCCTTATTTCTGTTCCCTAACTATTAATATATCAAAAACATAGAATGCCCTCTATTCAAAAATATGAGTTCTTCCACTGCCCAGTTCATTGGAAACAAAGTAATAGTCGGTCTTTTGAGCTCAAACTCCTGAGAAAGAATGAAAGCGAAATCAATATTCCTGCATTTCAGAGATAATACCATATCGCCATCAAGCTAATAAAAAGATACTCCTTAAAAATAAAAAGCGCTATTCTCTCTATAAAAACAAAGGAAAGAATAGCGTTTTTTATTTTGAAATAGAAGTCAGCATTTAAACTAGACATGCTAATATTGATTTCGTGCGATTGTCAGTTACCTCATAATAAATTTCTAATCCTTTCCGAGTACCTGTAACCATTTTAGCAGCTTTTAGTTTAGATAAATGTTGACTAATTGTACTTTGAGGCATTTGTAAATCCCCATACATTGTCGTTACATTAGTAGGACCTTTTGCAAGCATTATTTTCACTAAGGATAAACGAACAGGATGCGCCAATACCTTTAGTACTTCAGAGATTTCTTCAAACATTTCTTTTTGTTCTTTCATCTTATTTCTCCCCTTTTATATACACATTTATGTTATCCATATATATAATTCGAAGGTATATACGATTTTATGTCCGTCATTTTAAAAAAATATAAAAAAACTTTTTCCCGAAACTAAAGGAGTATCTTAACATACTGTCTCACTATCGGTACCCTTATAGATACAGACGTACCTACTCTACACTCAGCAAACTAAAATCAATGAAAAAGAGAGCAGATATCCTGCTCTCTTAAGATGCCTCCTTTTGTTCCGTGGAATGTTTAACACTTCCCATTCTCTTTAGCTTATTCCACCCTACAGCTACTCCTCGAATCGATGAGAATATAGATTTAATGACAACATAAGTCATAAATTGACGATAAATAAAACGTTGTAAAATTAACCATGCTAGTGGTTTTGGATTCTCTTCCTCTAATTTAAATGCAAACAGAGATGCGAAAAGATCCATTAAAAAGAATACAAAATAAAATCCTAAAACTTTTAGTGGATCACTACTAAATAACCCTATAATCATTAATATATCCGCAAAAGGAGCAATGAATTGCAGAACATATTGGAATAACCACATATTTGGCAATGCAATAAACCCTAAAGTTTTATGCTTTAAATTACATAACGCTTTTCGATGTTTCCAAAGACATTGAAGTGTACCATATGACCAACGATATCGCTGTTTAATGAGACTTTTCACATCTTCAGGTGACTCCGTAAAAGCATAAGCCTTTTCTTCATATACAATTCTATGTCCTTGACGTAAAAATGTAATAGTAAGATCCGTATCTTCTGCTAATGTATCTTCGCTTAAATATCCAGATTCAACTACATTCTTCTTACGCCACGCCCCAATAGCTCCTGGAACTACTGTAATACAATTTAACTCATCAAAAGCTCTGCGTTCTAAATTAAACCCTGTAATATATTCAACATGTTGCCAAGTAGTTAACAAGTTTCGTCTATTCCCAACTTTGACATTACCTGAAACTGCTGCTACATTCTGATCTTCAAAGTGTCTAACCATTAGAGAAATGGCGTCTTGCGCAATAATAGTATCCGCATCTAAAGTGACAATGATCTCTCCTCGCGATTGTTGAAATCCTAGGTTCATTGCCGATGATTTCCCGCCGTTTTCTTTCTGAATGAAACGAACTTTAGGGTGTTTATAAAATGTTTCTTGTATTACTTTTGACGTACCATCTGTCGATCCGTCATCCACAACAATAACTTCAAATTCTCTATAATTACTATCCAAAATTGAGCGAATCGTCTTAGCTATCACCTTTTCTTCATTATATGCTGCTATGACAACACTAACAAAAGGTTGATAGGACGAATTAATATAACGAGATAGCGTTTTTCTTTTCTGCTTCCATGCAAAATAAATTAAGAATAAAAATCGAAAAATCCCTAATCCAATAGCAATATAAAAAATAGCAGTTAATATATGCTTAAAATATCCAGTTCCCGAAAAGACAGCTTTATTGTAAAGTAAATATTGCTTCCCCTCAGAAGAAACAGGAGGCATAATTTCATCTCGTTCTTTATTCATTAAATCTGAAATTGTTACAAAACTATATCCATGCTTTTTTAGGTCTTTAATAATGATTGGGAGCGCCTCTACTGTATGGGTACGATTCCCTCCCGCATCATGGAGAAGAATAATATTTCCCTCTCCCTTATAAACGGGATTAACAGCACGCTTTACTAATTCATTTGTTGATGGTGTTGCCCAGTCTTCGGGATCAACTTTTTCCGCTACCATTGTATAGTTCATATTTTGTGCACGTAAAATAGGCAATATTTCATTTGATGAATCCGGGTTAGCATCCGCTTCATATGGTGGTCTAAATAAAACCGTAGAATGTCCAGTTACTTCCTGAATTAAACGTTGCGTCGTATTAAGTTCTACTTTTGTTCGCAGTAAAGACGTATCAGCTACGTTAGGATGCTTGAAAGTATGATTGCCAATTTCATGCCCTTCATCGTATATTCTTTTTACAATACTAGGATTTAGTTGTGCGTTTTCACCAAGTACAAAAAAAGCAGCTTTTATTTTATTCTCTTTTAATATATCTAAAATTTCCGGCGTATATTTCGGGTCTGGTCCATCATCAAATGATAATACTACTTGTTTCCCCTTTGGTTTTCCATATCGTTGCACTTCATACGCAGATGGTAAGGATTGATATACTTCATCTGTAAGGTAACCATCTTTTCCTACTTTAAAATCTCTCAATCCATTTTGTCTTTCATTCTCAATCTGTAGAATTTCACCTTGTCCAGAATAATTCACTTCATCTAAACTAGTGATTTTATGTAATACATCAGGATTTTTTTGTGCCTCAATTGGATTTTTTAAAACTTTCCATATTGTAGGGTCTTCTGCTCCTAGTCTCCATAATGCAAACCCCTTTGCATTGTTTTCTATTGCGATTTTCACTTGATTATAGAGAGTAACACCGTCTAAGAACCAAGCAGTATGTTCTTTCTCTCCTGTTTTATATCTAAAATAAGGATTTCCACTCATCTTATCCCATTGAATTGTCATATTTGAATTATGAGCCATTGCCATAACTTCTGAAAAAGTTAAAGACTTCGCAGGTTCTTTAATGTTCACTTTCCAATCATATCCATAGTTACCGAAAGCAACTATAAGTTTATTAGACGGAATATTCAGTTCTTTCAATGTGTGTTGGAACCATTTATTCGAAGCAATTGGCCCTGGTTCCCCCGCTCCATAGTGCTCATCGTACATCATTACAATCATTCGATCTATTACCTTTGCTAACGCACTATAATCAAAAGCTTTATCATTAGCTGGGACATCTTGTGTAACGAGCAAATCATGTTTATGAAAGACCGTAGTAAGTTCTTTCATAAAATTTGTTAAGTTTTCTCTATCACTTTCAGGTATCGCCTCAAAGTCAATATTAATACCCGCAAATCGATTCTTTTCAACTTGCTTTACTAAATCATTTATAAACTTTGTCTTTTCATCATTTGAGGAATTCAGTAACTTATGAATTAGCCCACTATCAGGACCAGAAGCTTCCTCAGTATAGTTAGTAAGTAAAGGCATAATTTTCACTTGATTTTTTTCTGCTAACTTTACTATCTCAGGTTTTATCTCACTTCTAATCGTTAAATCTGCTTGTAAATGATACCACTCTGGTACTAGCGTGGTTAATGAATCGATATTTTCTTTTAAAGAAGCGGTACTATTTTCATCCCAGTTTACATAAAAACCATACACTTCTTTACGTTGTTTACTATCCTTCGGTGAATTCACCAAATTTTTATTATTCTTCGTTTCGGTATTTGGTTTAAACTCTTCCTTCTTTAACTGCTGATCACTAAGTTTTTGATTAATTGGTACAAGTTTATTATCTTGTTGTACAGCGGTATTCATATTTGGAATTTCTGGTGTTGAAAAAATACTTTGAAAGAAAAAATAAAATACAATACTTACGCTAACTATTGAGATACATAGGAACCAAATAAAAGTTATGTTTCTCCTTCCTTTCGGATCATAAAAAACAGGGTTTGCTTTATCTTTCTCTTGTTGAATGTTTTTCTCCATTATATTTTTCACATACTCCTTCTTAATAGAACTATAGAATAATAAAGTGCAACTTTAAGCAGCCCAACTCCCACCTAACTTCTTTGTCCCAGCCAAATTTTAAGATGGGAGTTTTACTGCCCGCAATAGCGAGATAAATCCTTTTCGCTTTGAAATGAATCTCTCACTTTCATATTCTATTGATTCTTCTTTTCATTCCCTTGCTGGTGGCCTCTATTTTCTTGTTGAGACCCCCTACCATTGTTCCCTTGCTCGTTTCCAACATTTTCTTTCTGTGATCCTCTACCATTGTCCCCTTGCTGATTCCCATTATTTCCTTGTTGAGATCCTCTACCGTTGTCCCCTTGCTGATTCCCATTATTTCCTTGTTGAGATCCTCTACCGTTGTCCCCTTGCTCGTTTCCATTATTTCCTTGTTGAGATCCTCTACCGTTGTTCCCTTGCTGATTCCCGTTATTTCCTTGTTGAGATCCTCTTCCATTGTTCCCTTGCTGATTCCCGTTATTTCCTTGTTGAGATCCCCTTCCATTGTTCCCTTGCTCGTTTCCATTATTCCCTTGTTGGGATCCCCTTCCGTTGTTTCCTTGCTGATTTCCATTATTCTCTTGTTGGGATCCCCTTCCGTTGTTTCCTTGCTGATTTCCATTATTCCCTTGTTGGGATCCTCTACCGTTATTCTCTTGTTGATTCCCTCTATTTTCTTGCTGAGATCCTCTACTATTGTTTTCTTTTATTTGCCTAGATGGCTGTTCCTCTGTTTTCTTTTGTTCTTTATGCTCTGGCTTCTCATATTTTTTTTCTTTTACAGGAGACAAATCTGGTGATGCAGCAGGAGATGACTCCTGCTGCGATTGCACCTCTTCTTCGTTTTCCACCGGATTAGACGGCGTGGCAGGTGGAGTAAGCGATTTGTTCTTCTCTTTCTCTTGCTTTATGTAGACACCTGTGCCAATTCCGGCTTTTCTAGCATTCTCTCGTACTTGCATCGTACTACTTTGATATTCGACTGTAATATGTTTTAACTCATATTCTTTCTTTAATTCTTTCATTTCCTTTTCCAACTGTGGTTCTAACGAATTGTCCTTCGCAACAGCTGTTAGCATAACTTGCTTATCATTCGTTAAATACTTATCTTCTTGGCTCTGCTTTATAATCGTACGTATTACGTCTTGCAATTGTTTATCTTCCCATTGCTTCAATTCTTTTAAAATACGCCTTCCATCATCATTGCAAGCTTGCAAATCTATAACGCGAAGATCCTTCGTTACGCTCACCTCTAAACTTGGATTTATATCAACTGAAACGTAAGCAAATACTTTTTCTTCCGGTTGGTTGTAGAAAAATAACAGCGCACATAGAAAACAAGCAACAAGTAATGATGCCGGCTTTAAGAAATAAGGGATTGAAAAACGCGATGCTTTTTGTTCTTGCTCATCAAATGAAATTTCCTCCCCAATCATGCAAGAATCCCCTTTTCTTTTACACGTAATAAACTCTCCATTCGGTGTTAATACAACTACACTATGTTTTTTTATATCCATCACAATTCCTTTATTCATCATGCTTCCCTCCCCTTATATAATCAAGAATGTATGTATAGTTGTTTGCGAAGATAATACACATTGCAATGATATATTTTCTATGCCGCTCCAACGTTTTACGACTTACCCTAACACGCGGTTCAATATGTTTAAGCGGTAACTTTTTCTTTCGGAACAGCTCCTCCATCATTTCCTCTTCTTTTATAATCATCTTTACAATTTCTATTAAGTGCTCACGGGTGTCACGATGCTTAGGAGATTCTTTTGCAAGCTCTGAAAATGTGATTTTAAACTCAGCTAACACACTTTGAAAATGAAGAATTTCCTCCTTACGGTTACTATTGTCCATCTCTTTCATATACTCCGTAAGCGACACTTGCATTTCTAACATTTCCTCTTGCTCATCTTCTTTTAAAAAGACACGGGTATGCTTAGACTCCTTGCGTATATAGTCAATTACATCTCTTTTTATAAGAAGATCAGCAAACGCTAGAAAAGATTTTCCCTTTTTATATGAATACTGTTCAATTGCTTCGTTAAACGCAAACAATCCAATACTATATTCATCATCCTGTTCTGTAATATATCGGCGGCAGACAGACGAGATTGATTTTCTAATAAACGGCTGATACTGTACGATAAAGGCTTCCTTATCTTCTCCGTTGTTTTGTATGTTACATACGATATCCTCTATTTTCGGTTTTCTTAGGATCTTCATTACTAAACTTAACACTGGTAATCTCTCAGCCTCCTTCTGCTTTAAATAGAAAAATGGTCACTAAACAAGTGACCATTTAACCACATTTTGTTAGCACTTTTCTTTGGTCTTGTCTTCTTGCTGTTAGTTATATTTTTCGAGTCTAACTTTTCCCACCGTTTTCCTAATGATTTTCCTTTTCCCTCGGCACTAAAGTTAAGCTTATATTTTAATATACGTTCTTATGTTCTTCCGCTTGTTTTGCTTACTCTTTTTCTATTTTATCTGCAATCCTTGAATAACTCTTCTCTATATCATTGGTAATTTAATCCTTTTATTTCGGATACCCCACTTAATCTAATAATTTTATTAACACTTCAATATTCTTTCATAGTCATTTTTCTTCTATTTATTTTCTTCACTATACATATTCGGAGGAATACATAGTTTTATGGGGGTCAAAAAATATTTTTATAAAAAATATATATGTATTTCAAAAATAAAAACCATTGATTTGAAAAAGGGCTAATCAATGGTTTGCTTATAATATCTATTAAATTAAGTTGTGCTCTCATTATATATAAGAAAATCTGCTGTTCTCACTATTTCCTGCCGATTTTCTCTTTTGTTATCTTTCTTGATTATCATAATATGTCTTATCTGCATATTTTCGATCATTTCCTTTTAGATAAGCTAATATTACTTTTGGATTTTTAAGTAAGGTCCAGTCTCCATATGTATCAAATCTCCTGCATGAAGTGATCATTCCATTTTTAATGGTACCGAATTTCTTATGATTCCGTTTTCCCCATTCTTTTAACCGTTTAGCGAAATCTGCATCTTCTGCCATAAGCATGTTTTCATTAAATCCGTTGATTGCCATAAAGTCTTTTCTATAGCACCAAAAAATCCCTACAGATATAGCTCCGTACTTAAAAAGTAAGGGGATTATTATTAACATTGCGGAGAGAAATATTCCTAAAGATATTCTTTCAAACTTCCCATTCACCCCACCACCAATATATTTACCTGAAGCTAAATATTTATCTACATTAGACAACATAGACTCTGTCATTATCGTATCAGCGTCTATAGTAACGATTATTTCTCCACTAGCTATTTTAGCCCCTGCATTTCGAATTTTAGATAAGTTTTTATCGTTATTTTTTAATGTAATACACTGATAAGATTTTGCTATTTCCTCTGTTTTATCTGTGCAACGATTTAAAACGACTATAACTTCCGTTTGCTCTTTATATGCCTCTGATGCCATTGCAATTGAATCCAAACATTTTCTAATGTACTTTTCTTCATTATGTGCAGGAATTATAATAGAAAATTTCATATCTTTTTTCAAATTGACTCCTGGAGATTCGGTTGTCTCTGTCATAATATCCCCCTTATTTATAAGATAAATATCTGTTATACATAACATATATTAAAATTTATTAAGTTATATTATAGGAACTGCAGGTAACTATTACTTGCGTATAAAAAATCAAAAACGTTATTCTTTCTAAACGAGCTAAATTATTAGAAAGAATAACGTTTTTTATTAGTTACATTAATATTTTATTCGTTGCTTTATTTCTTCAAAACGAGCACGTATAAATTTATTGATATCTGGATGATCCTTATATAAGGTAACGGTATACATGATTGAAGATGCAAGTATAGTAGACCATATTAACCAATCTCCAGCATAAGAAAGAACTTTAATTATTTCACTCGTAAATTGTTCCTGTCCAGCATGAAATGTCGATACGAGAGAATTAAGGTTAAACAATAATAAAATTATAATCCTTCCCAAAAGCATAATAATCCATCCGATAATATACGAATAGCCACCAACACTACATAATTGATTGTTATGATGAAAGACTTTCACTCTCTTAGCTTGCCAATAACCAACTATCGCTCCTAATATAAGTAAACTAATTAATTCAATTGTAATAATAAAGTCCAAACTATTTGGAAGCCCCATATATGTTCTAATTATAGCCATGATTGGTATACCAAGAAGATCAAAACTATCTACTTTTTTAGGGATAAGCTGCCTAATGATTAATACAATAATGACTACAAGAATAATGAAAACTTTATTCATGCAATCAATCCCTCTTTTTTTCTTTTAAATAATACTCAATAAGCTGATTTACTTTTTCTTCTGGATATGATTCTGTTGTTTGAAGGACATGAATTACTAGCCCATCGATAAATCCGTACAATATCTCCAATTCAAACTCTCTATTATGGTCTTGTTTGACGTAGCCTAGCTCCTTCATTAAATCTAGGATTATTCCCATAAGATACCTCGTATGGGAATCCATTTTCTTCCGAAGTTCAATAAGCTCTGGGGAACTAAAGGATATACCGAGAAATGTAATCCAAACCTTCCCTTCCAACATTTCTTCTTTATTAGATGGAATAATAAATTTCATTAATCTTCTAAGTGCTTCTTCTTTCGTTCCTTTAAATTCATTTGTACGAGTAGTCGCTCGCTCTTCCATCCGATTCAATACTAAATTCATTGCATAATAAATTAATTCATTTTTAGACGAAAAATGATGCTGAACAAGTCCGACCGAAATGTTTGCTTCATCAGCGATTTGCTGTATGGAAGCTTTATCAATACCTTTTTCTAATATTACACGCCAAGTAGCGGTGGCGATTTGATTCTTCCTTTGTATTTGATCAACTATTTTAGGCATTCACATCCCCCCTTTTTATAATATGGTTATATTATAAAAAAAGTACTTAAAACAATATGAACATATTATTTTAAATGTAATAGAGCTCTTTCTACATCACCATCAAGCTAAGAAAATACAACTACCCCCAGAACGAAAAATTGTGCTTACTTGTAATAAAAATCTCATTTTTTCGTTTTGGGGTGTTATAAAATCTTTAAGTTGATGTGCATTGGGTGGGACCCCAAACAGTACGATTTTATTTCAAAGACACAACGATCTTACTACACACTTTTTATTTATCCCACACTCTCATCTGCTAGTATTACTATTTTTTATTACTAATGTTGCCGTTTCACTCGGATGGCTAAGAGGAAAATGATGGCCATATGGAACAAAATCAACCTTACCAAGATGCGATGGAGCAGAATAGCCTCTGTCATAATCCCCCCAAATAATGTGCAGATTATACTTTGTTACTTCATTGAAATCACCTTGATCGTTTTTCAGAAGTAAACTGTTAAGCTGAACTGTAGTATTTAAAATTCTAGGAGAAGTAAAACTGTTACTTATTTTTTCAATATAATGTTCAGGGATACTCTCCGTACTTTCAAACAAACCATTACTTAATAAATAACGCTCTATCAAATTAGTAGTTGCCAATTTTAATGTCCATTTGTTCATGAATTGAGGAACATTTAGCGATTTAGCATTTTTTTTAGCAACAGGTGGCTGAAGTAAAGTGATTGAATACTTCTTATCTATGTACTCTTGTACCAATGCTTCCAGAAGAATAAACGCACCGAATGAATGGCCAATTAGATGTGCACCATTAGTAGCTTTCTCCAATAATTTTTTCACTACATTCAAATAGATATCTAGAAGATTTTTCTCTCGTTTAAAAGGAGAACGTCCCAAACCTGGAAGATCCAAGACCCATACAGGTTGACCAGTTTTTTCATGAAGCTCTTGTGCTAAAGGAAATAAATCCTCTCCATCACTCAATAAACCATGTAATAAAATAAACGGTTGACCCTCTCCTTGTAATTGGTAAAGGGTAGTGTTATCGCATAATGTTCGTTTAAATAAATGATTATGCTGGCCATTTTGATACATCATTCGATAATCCAGATCAGCTACTACGGCAGGGAAAAATTTCATTACACTCGTCTTCTTAAACCAATCTCCTCCCATAATTTTTT
The DNA here is from genome assembly GCF_008042405.1 of Bacillus sp. SH7-1. Taxonomy (NCBI): domain Bacteria; kingdom Bacillati; phylum Bacillota; class Bacilli; order Caryophanales; family Bacillaceae; genus Bacillus; species Bacillus sp. SH7-1. The sequence continues at coordinate 70,934 of NZ_QNUD01000007.1, read as the reverse complement.
TCGCTGAAACATTTAAAAATTTTCGTTTTGTAATAAAATTCAGTCCATCAGAAGGGATTTTTGTTATTTTACTTACTCCACTATTCATAATTGCTTTCATAAGTGGCATTGGGACAGAGATTTTTGGTGCCCTCATATTCATACTTTCCGACATAATACTTAATAATTCAGCAATGTTCTGATCGTGCTGTTTGTCTTCAACAAGTGTATATGTTTGAATAGTCGGTTGCTCCAATCTGAAAACCTGCACAATAAACTTCGCAAGCTCATCGTTTGAAATAAGTGGTAACCTATATCCCTTACCTCCAGGAATCACTGGCATGAGCCCTCTTCGCATACTCATCACAAGCAAACCTAATCCTGTTATCTGCTCTGTACTCCCTGTTTTACTACTACCGACTACAGTTGGCGGATTAATTACAGAAAGCGGATAACCTACTGCTGATGCCTGTTGACGGATATAAAGATCTGCTAAAAATTTTGTTCTCTCATATGGATTTTTTATTTTCAAATAATTGTTTCCTTCTTGAAACACATCCATTGCAATCTTGCTATTTTTATCATCAAAGGGACTCATATAACCTACAACATGAATAAATTGTTGCAAGCCCTTCAATTGATGAATGCTTTTAGCTAATTCACTAATATGTTTGGCGCCATTTAAAAATACGGAAGCTGCCTCTTTACTTGTCGCTTGAATATCCATGGGGCCTCCTGCATGAATAATCACATCCGTTTTCAATACCCTCTCCTTATCTTCAGCACTTAGACCTAAATCTATTTTAGTCAAATCACCTTCAATAAAGTGCATAACTGCCTTTTTTAAGATGCCTCTTTCTTGAAAAAGGCGTGTCGCTTTACTTTTCGATCTCACTAAAAGAAGAATTTTAACATCCTCTTTGGCTAATTCTTTCACTAATTGCTTGCCAATAAAGCCTGTTCCACCAATTAAAAATACTGTTCTCATATAAAATCCCCCTTTTAGTACTACTTAGTACTAATTTGATGTAAAAAAAAAGCTTCTTTTATCGAAGCAATTTTAAAAAATGATCTGCTGTTTTCGTGATTACAGTTGCATTCTTCAATGTTTCTGAAATAAATAATGCTCCTTCAAGATTTGTAATAAAAAGTGATGCAACCTCATCAATATTAATCGTATTTCTGAATTCTCCATTCTCTACCCCTTGTTTAAGTAATAGAGAAACTTTCTTTTGTAATCCTGTAAAAAAAAGACCTATTTTTTCTTTAATTTGCGTGGCCTGTGTAGGACTTTGAATATAAAGAGTAATAAATGGACAGCTCCCCTTATACTCTCTCGACTGAACTCCTTGTGATAATTGCTTTAAAAACAGTTGGATACGATCTTCAACTAAAAATTGATTCTGAGAAAGTACGTCATCAATTGCAGATTGATACATTTCAATCCAATAATCAACGACCCCTTCTAATAATACTTCCTTATTAGAAAAGTGATAATACACATTAGACTTTGAAACTTTGCTTACACGTACTAATTCATCCATACTTGTATAAGCAAACCCTTTTTCTAAAAATAATGTTGCAGCTACTTCAATCACACGTTTTTGATTCATTAATTTTACCTTTGTCATAACTAGAACTATATAGTACTAATTTGAATATTGCAAGTATTTATGTTAATTTAGAAAAAAGTTTGATTAAAAAAGTTCCACTAACATTGATTTTACTGCAAAAAAAATCTTATTTTGAATAAAGTTGAACTGAACCCCGAAATTGTTAATTCACTATCGTCTAATAGAGGTCACCATACATGCCCATCAACTTAAGAAAAAGAAATGCCCCAAAACGAAAAAATGAGCGGCTTCTCAGAATAACTATCTGTAGAGAAAGAAAATTTTAATTTAGGGGGATATGAAAATATTAGCTTAATGGTGATGTGGTAGGCCCCTATATAAAAAACCACAGTTTACATTCAAACTGCGGCTTTTTGACGTACAAAGAATTACATAAATCATTAGTCACTATCTAATGATTTATCAACATCTGTTTTTATTCTTTACACTCTGCAACAGAAACAAGTCTAGTTTAGAATGAAAGCAATAGAATTATTTAACATATGTATCGCTATAACATATGCAAGGGATCTGTTAGAAATAAGATAAGCCGCAGTAAGTATCACTGCACCAGGTAAATAAATAGCAATATCCGAAAGTTGGTTCGTATGAAGAAGTGTAAAAATTATAATCGAAATGATAGATGCAATAGCAGTACCAATATAATGTGAAAAACGATTTAATATTATATAACGAAATATAATTTCTTCAAGTATTGGACCTAGAATACCAAATACAAGCAATGTAAATATAAGAGGTATCTCCGCGCCCGTTTCAAGGAGCTGTTCTTGGTTCTCTGGCTGACCAGTTGCTAGAAAACGCATAACAATCTGTTCTACAATTACCGTAAATAAAACCACCATAGGAATACTTACTATTTTCAAAATTGTCTTCTCTTTAAAATAAGTAAAACTTTCAATAATTTCTTTCCTAAAGAAAATTATTCCTACAATAGCAGGTACAGTCAAACCGATGGCACTAAGAGCAAATTCTGATTCAACTAAATTGCTGTTAGTTAAAAGTGATATGCCAAATAATATGAACAAGCCAATTTGAAGTAATGCAAACATTGTATAAACTATTAGCATAATAAGTTCTTTTGTATTCATTTTAATAAAGTTCACTTTATTACCTCCATAATTAAATTACATAGAATCTTTGATTTTTCTTTCTGCATAACGTTCTCCTTCTATATATATTTATATAAAAATAGACCGGACGGTTCGGTCTGAAAACTAATGATACTATAAGTTTCTAGTTTTTTAAACCCCCTTTACAAATTATTAACACAATCAAAACGGGAAAAAGTAAATAAATTTATATCTCAATTTCTTATTTACAATCAAATTCCAGTACTCATTCATTATTAACGGTTAATCTTTTATAGTATGAAGTGATAAGATATCCTAATTAAACGAAATGAAAGTGGAAGTAGTTCAAACATTTTAGCTAAACATACTAATTAAAATTATATATAATACTCATATGTCTATACGTTAAAATTAACTATATATTTTTACACCTTATACGATTTTATGTAAAATTAGTTGTATAATATGACTAAATCAACCAACTAGTCATATTATTTTTGACAGAAAATTCATTCGAATGATATAGATAACACCATTTGATAAACCTCTTTTCAAAAAAATTTTTTTTGAGGTTTCCATAAGATAGGGATTGATAAGATATTTTTGCTCCAAACTTATTTATACTTACAAAAACATTAAGAAAATAGAGGGTAAACATTACCTGGAATATTAAGCTCGTTTTTATTAGGAGGACTATAAAGCATGACTAAAGTTGATAAGGTTAAAGAAAAGATTATTGAAACATCTTTATATTTATTTAATACCAATGGAATAACTCGCACATCTATCCAGGATATAATGACAGCTACTGAACTACCTAAAGGATCTATTTATCGTAGATTCAAAAATAAAGAAGAAATTGTCCTTGCTGCCTACGACAAAAGTGGTGAGATTATGTGGAGTCATTTTCATAAAGCAATGGAAAATAAAAAGACAGCAATTGATAAAATCCTTGCAATTTTCCTTGTATATCAAGATGCAGCTAATAATCCCCCTATTGCTGGAGGCTGTCCATTGCTTAATAGCGCAATTGAAAGTACTGGAGTATTTCCAGAATTACAAAAAGCAGCAGCAAAAGGCTATGATGATACAGTAATGTTAATGGCTTCTCTCATAAAAGAAGGAATAGAGAAACAAGAACTTAAAGAAGATATAGACATTATATCGCTCGCTTCTTTTCTTGCATCTTCAATGGAGGGCGCTATTATGGCAAGTCGAGTATCTAACGATAATATACATCATCATTATTTTATTGAACAAATAAAACATCATCTTTTCTCTTATTCTAAATAAGTGAGAACTTGCCTTGCTTTTTTATAGACTTAAATTGGATACCCTCTCATAAAAAGTATTTACTGTTTATGAGAGGGGTATTAGTTTTTACCAGTTGTAGCTTTTTTGACGCTGTATATTATGCATATAATCAATCTGCTTTTTTACATAGTTTGTTCGTATATTTCTATGAAAACCATATCATCGCTAGTAAGTAGGAATTTTATTCATCATTGCATATTTTTCACATCCCCCTAAAATAAAAAAATTTACTTTTTTAGATAACATTACTATCGACGTTCAAAAGCAAGACGTACAGCAAGCCCCGTTAGAACACTTGCCATAAGCCAACGCTGCACTCGTAGCCACGTTGGACGTGTGCCAAACCATTTCGCAATCCGACTTGCTGTAAACACAATTAGGAGGTTGACTATAAAACTAACAGTGATTTGCGTAAGACCCAAAACTGCACCTTGTAAAAGCAACGATCCCTTCTCAGGATCTTCAAATTGAGGTAAAAGTGACACATACAAAATAGCAATCTTGGGATTTAGAAGATTGGTCATGAGTCCCATCAAAAATAATTTCCGTGGTGGCTCATTAGAAATCGTACTTGGCTCCATAATAGATGTAGCACCAGGTTTAATCGAATTCCAAGCTAGCCAGAGCAAATAAGCGGCACCTGCCCACTTGACTGCTTCATAGACAGCAGGAACAGCAAGGAATAGAACTGTAAGTCCGAACATTGTTGCGATTATATAAATTACAAATCCGAGCATAATGCCCAAGAGGGAAATAAATCCTGCCATACGCCCTTGCGTAATGGAACGAGAGATGAGATAAATCATATTAGGCCCCGGTGAACAAACCATACTAAGTGAAACAATTGCAAAAGCTAGTAAAGTACTAAAACTGACCATAAACCTTCCCCCTTTATGTTACATAAAATTTCCTATTGTACATTTTATCATGATTGAGGAGAGAAAATATCAATACAAGCCGATGCAGCTAAGTAATATTGTCGGATCGAATGTATTGTAATCACATACTTCTCCTTCTCTTAAGTAAGGATTAAAAATAACCTATCCATAAAGCTACTAAAACTACTACCAACAAAGCAAAACAAATTGTGATATTTCGAACCCACTTTTGTATATCATCAAAATACCGTTCTAGAAATATAGCGTAAATATTCTTTTTTTACTCAACTCGCCACCACCTTACAATAATTTCCTTTTATTCCATTTTATCAGAACATATTGTGTAGCAGTATATGAATATTATATGCATGTCAAAAAGGCTAACAATTCAAGATTGTTAGCCTTTTTTAATCATGCCTTTTATTACTTTACTTCCTAACAACCGGAATCCACATTTCACCAAACACTAAGCCGTTTCTTTGTCCCATCGCAACCGTTGTATTCGGCCCACCAACATAGGCAAAATCTTTTGCATCTGGTAAAGCTTGACCGAATGCGATGCCAGTCAGCTTATTACTTAACTCTTCAGCCGTTTTGTCTTCTCCTTTCACTACTACATATTCTCCCCTCGGAAACTGAATCACTCTAGATTTTCCTTCTATTTGTGCTTCTGTCATAACACCAGCATAATACATCATCTTGTTATTCACCGCTTCGCTCACGGAAAAAATGTAATCATTTGTAGCTAAAGATTTTAAAGTGTCCAGCCTTCCATCTTCTTTAACAGCTGACCAAAAGTCTTCCTTTTCTTTATTTATTCCAGCAAAGTCTGTGTATTCGCTCTTAATTTCAGTTCCAATTCCTAACACGATAAAGCTATCTTTTTCTTCTATAGTATAATTTTTCATATTCAAAACCTTCCTTTTTTTAAAATGAATCAAATGATTTATCTTTTCATCTGATGAGTTTATAATATCTTTAAATCATGTCAAAAAATGATACTGTTTAGGAGACTCCAATGAAAAAAGTTGAACGGATTAATACCATCATGCGATATATCAACAACCGCTCCCACTTTACAATTTCAGAAATCATACAAGAATTTAACATCTCACGTTCGACAGCTGTTAGAGACATTAGAGAAATTGAAGCTATGGGGATGCCACTTGTAGCTGAAGTCGGAAGAGCTGGTGGATATTGCGTTATGCATAACTCTATCTTACCCGTTGTTCGCTTTACTGATAACGAAGTGAAAGCTCTTTTTATTGCCTTTATGGCTACAAGAAATCAACAACTTCCCTATCTAAAGAGTCGTCAATCTTTAGCCGAAAAACTGCTAGGACTCATCTCAGAAACCCAGCAAGATGACCTTGTTCTTTTAAATCAACTCTTACTTTTTGAAGGGACTAACCCACATAACCCTGATCTACTTGAGCTTTCTGACCTCCCCCATCCTATGTTAGAAAAACTCATCCAAATCCTTCTTTTGGATAGACATTTATTGATTACTGTCAAAGAAGAAAAAATTAAATCTTACCCAATTTATCTATTACACCTGTATCAAGAAAAAAGCCAATGGATCATTGAAGGGTTTGACTTAAAAGAAGAAAAGAAGAGGATGTTTCCTGTCGATGATCTCATCAATATCGAGCCATACACGACGAAAAAAAAGCTAAATAAGAAAAGGATTTTAGAAAAACTAAGTAAGAAGGATGAAGCAATTAATCTTGTACTTGAACTTGGTCCAAAAGCAATTTCCCAGTTCAAAAAATACCACCCTTTCAAAATTTCAATCTCTTATACAAATCCTTACCAATCAACAGCCATTTTAAAAACATTTATCAATGTTAACAATTCCGATGAAGTGACGGAAATAACAAATTGGCTACTTTTCCTAGGGAAGGATATTACAATCAGGGAAATACCTAAAGAAGTATTAGAAGGTTTACAAGAGAGATTATGTTTATACTCTCCATAAGCATTGATCGGTGAAACCTCAAAATATTGAGGTTAATTCGTTACCCATCATCCATATTTTTCTAATACCTAGGGAAAACATTGTATTTGCTATCACTACTAAACGAAGCTTCTAGGAATAATACAATAAAAAAGGTGTGAACTAGCTCTTAGTTCACACCTTTTTTATATTAGAGTTTACTATAAACACATTAAATTGCTTGTTTAAGATTTGAATGTGGATTTGGTCCATACTTATTCTCACCTTCATCACTTTCAATGATACAAAACACAAGTAGAACCGCTCCTCCAAATGGCACCAAATTTAATAACTGCCACCATCCTGTCTTTCCACTATCATGTAATCGACGAGCTTCCACTGCCAAAGTAGGAACGATAAAAATTGCTATATATAGCAAAGTAATATTGGCTCTTAAGTAAAAGGCAGACGAAGAATAAGAGGCCAAATATATTAATGACCAAAACGTAACCTTATTAACTAACGTAAAAATCCAGTACTCTTTTCTCGTAGCTCTCCCACTAAATTTCGCATAGTTTTTGAGAGTATATAAATACCATTTCATTTGAACCTCTCCCTTTTCCATCCCCTAAACGATTTTTATACATTTTATACCTTATAAGTATAAATATAGCACATAACATCTTTAACCTCTATTTTCATATAGAATATTCTGTTTATTTCAGTTAAATGTTAACATACTATACTTCAAGGCATGTGTATTTGATTTATTATTCTCCTATTTACTTTATAACTACTACCATTAAGCGAAGTATGAATGTATTATTAAAGCACGGAAAATCTTCCCGTGCTTTTTCAAAGATATATATTATTTCGGAAGATTTGATTTACTTACCCTAACTGACGTTTAAATGCTTTACTAGCGAAAAAGTAAGAAAAGATCATGATACCTACGCACCAAGCGAGTGCAATCCAAATATCGTTGCCAACAGTTCCTTCATATAATAAAGCACGAATCGCATTCACGATTGAAGTTACAGGCTGATTCTCAGCAAATGCACGAACAATTTTTGGCATCGTTTCAGTAGGTACGAAGGCTGAACTAATAAATGGAAGAAAAACGAGTGGGTACGAGTATGCTGTCGCCCCTTCCATGGACTTCGCTTTCAGCCCTGGAATGATAGCTAGCCATGTTAGCGATAACGTAAACATTCCTAGTATCCCAGCTACTGCAAGCCAATCTAGAATATTCGCACTGGAACGAAATCCCATTAAGAGTGCAACAAGAATAACCACCACGATAGTAAGTACATTAGCAACAAGAGAGGTTAATACGTGCGCCCACAATATCGATGAGCGCTTAATAGGCATCGTAATGAAACGTGCCATCAGCCCACTCTTTACATCCGTAAATAGTCGCACGGAAGTGTAAGCTACACCGGATGCGATAGCCATTAGCAAAATTCCCGGCAATAAATAATTTACGTAGTTTTCCGTTCCTGTTTTTATTGCGCCGCCAAACACATAGACAAATAATAGCATCATCATAATCGGTGTAATCGCTACCGTAATAATTGTATCCGGACTGCGCATAATGTTACGCATTAAACGACCTAGTAATACCCCTGTTTTGCTTTTCATTTACATCTCCTCCTTTTTACCAATAATAGCAAGGAAAATCTCTTCCAATGTCGGCTGCTTCTCGATATACTCCACTTTAGCTGGTGGAAACATCTCTTTCAGTTCAGTAAGAGTACCTGTCGTAATAATTTTTCCTCCATGCAAGATTGCGATACGGTCCGCCAGTTGTTCTGCTTCCTCCAAGTACTGAGTCGTAAGCAAAATCGTTGTGCCGCTACCAGCAAGTTCCTTCACCGTATCCCAAACTTCAATCCGCGCTTCAGGATCAAGCCCTGTCGTCGGTTCGTCAAGGAAAATAACTGCTGGCGCCCCAATCAAACTCATGGCGATATCAAGCCGGCGCTTCATCCCTCCTGAATATTGCTCTGCCCTCTGATTAGCTGCACCAGTCAAGCTAAATCTCTCAAGCAAATTGTCGGCGACTTGAGCAGGATTGGATACTCCGCGTAACTTAGCAACCATTATCAAGTTTTCTCTCCCAGTGAGCATACCGTCTAAAGCTGCGAACTGCCCTGTCAAACTGATGCTTTGGCGAACATAATCTGGTTGGCGTTGGACATCAAATCCGCAAATACTTACTTCACCACCATTTTGCTTCAGTAGCGTCGAAAGGACGTTAACCGTTGTCGTCTTACCTGCTCCATTTGAGCCTAGCAGCGCGAAAATTTCTCCACGCTGCACCTCAAAATCCACCCCTTTTAAAACTTCCTTGTCTTTAAATGATTTTTTTAACCCTTTTACAGAAATCGCTACATTGCTCATACTTTTTCCCCCTTATAAAAATAGATTACCTACATACACCCTCTATTTAGTAATACTGATAATCTGTATTACTTAGTAGTGCTTTAAAAATATAACTGAATAGCGATGGCGGCAGTTCACATTTGTAACCAGCTAATCAGTCGGTATTACTTATTGCATTTATTTTTTTCTCAATTTCTTCATAATACTTTCATTTAAATCTTCACGATACTTCGAGACATACGTTTTAGCGTTTGCCACTAGTTCATCAGCAAAGGATGCTACATCCTCCCCAGTAATGTCAAGCACTTGTCTTCCTTCCGCTGCACCCGCTTCGAACAAATCGATTAATTCATACTGTATGTGCAGCATATCCATCCCGTTGCCAGCCGAAAAATTCCACATGTAGTTTTGAATTTTCTTAAACACAAACTGATAGTCCTCTGGCAGTGCTTCAACACGTGCCATCATCATTTTGTACTCTTTTTTATCACCAATTAATTTTTTGAACATTTCCAACATCTTATTTTCCTCCTTTTTATAAAGCAGAACAAGAAACTCTCCAAATATGAGCCGGAACATTTTATATTATGAGGCTAGTTTGACTTCAAGACGTTAATTTTTGAAGATACAAAATCCCATTTTTTCCAAAACAATTCAAGCTCCTGACGGCCATCCTCATTTAATGAATAAAACTTACGAGGCGGTCCCATATCTGATGGTTTCTTTTCAATATTCACAAGCTTTTTCTTTTCTAATCTTACGAGGATGGTATAAACCGTTCCTTCTACTACTTCGGTAAACCCAAGATCATTCAGGTGACGTGTAATCTCATAGCCATATGTTTCACGGCGGCTAATGATTTCCAGCACACACCCTTCCAGTGAACCTTTCAGCATTTCAGTTAAATTTTCCATGTTCTGATCCTCCTTTACCCCCTATTCTGTCTGACTTATATTCAGTATTACAGAGTACTAAGGCGAATTTTTACTGAATAGCTTTTGAGTAAAACCACACTATTCAGTATTACTTATTACAACTACATTGTATGACTAAGTAGCGATAGATGTCAACTGATTTTCACAATTTTTCTAAAATCCGCTCTTATCTATTGTTTACTGAAAACATTTTGAGAAACAGCACTACTCAGTATCACCTATTACTCCTACATTGTATGACTGAGTAGTTGTAAATGTCAACTCGATTTTTATATTTTTCTAAAATCAACTATTACCTATCCCGCTAAGAAAAGAAAATACCCCAAAACAAAAATTCTACATTTTTGTTTTGGGGCGCTATAGGCTAGCTCTTCTTCTGAATAAGACAGATCATCCTTTTGTTACGATAACATCATATCCATATCTTCCGCTGCAGTTGTAATTAGTTTTAAACCGAATGTTTCCTGTAATACATCAAGCACACCAGGTGAAATAAATTCAGGCGCCTTTGGACCGATACGAATATCTTGAATTCCAAGACTAAATAGCCCAAGTAAAATAGCAACCGCTTTTTGTTCAAACCATGATAAGACAATACTTACTGGCAATTCGTTCACTTCACATTGGAAAGCATCTGCTAAAGCAGCCGCTATTTTCACTGTAGAAATGGAATTATTGCATTGTCCTAAATCAATGTAACGTGGAATCTCTGTACCAGGCACAACACCGTAATCCACATCATTAAAGCGGAACTTCCCGCAAGAAGTCGTTAAAATAACTGTTTCTGGAGGAAGTGACGTTGCTAATTCACGATAATATTCTCCGCCTTTTCCCGGAGCATCACAACCTGCGATAACAAAGAAACGCTTAATCTTTCCTTCTTGTACTGCCTCAATAATTTCTGGGGCTAATGATAATACTGTATGATGATGGAACCCTGTTACTAACTGTTCATCCGATTCCATATGTACTTCTGGAAGTTCTAGCGCTTTTTGAATCAATGGTGCAAAATCATCATTTTCAATTTTTTCTACGCCCTCTAAACCTGCAATATCATACGAAAAGAGTCGATCAGAGTATGATCCTTTAATTGGCATAACACAATTCGTTGTCGCTAATATGGCACCTGTAAATTTTTCGAAAAGACGTCTTTGATCATACCATGCCTTACCAATGTTCCCTTTTAAATGCTTATATTTTTTCAGCTGCGGATAACCGTGCGCTGGTAGCATTTCAGAATGCGTATAAATATTAATTCCTTTTCCTTCCGTTTGCTTTAATAGTTCTTCTAATGCAAATAAATTATGGCCTGTAACTACAATAGCTTTACCCTCTACATGGTTTTGTGTAATTTGAACAGGCTCTGGCACACCGAAGTGATTCGTATGTGCCTCATCTAACAACTCCATTACTCGTAAAGCTGATTTCCCAACTTTCATAGCCATATCAATATGCTCTTGTTCATTAAAATTAGAATTTGTTAATGTCATATACAGCGCTTCTTGCGTTGTAGCATCTACAAAAGCATCCGTATAGCCTAACTGAGCAGCATGTGTGCGATAAGCCGCAATTCCTTTTAACCCAAACACAATCGTATCTTGTAAACTTGCTATTGTTTCATTTTTACCACAAACACCTATTACTTTACATCCGCCTGTTGGCGTTTGTTCACATTGATAACAAAACATTATCATCCCACCCTCTCCCAATCATTCCTTACAACCTAAGCATAATACCCATTAGGAAAAAAGGATGTGATATCAATCACAATACTAAGTATAAATTTGTGACAGTTCATATTGTTGAAATAATATTTTTATTGAAGTCAAAAAAACCATTACATAATCCTGTTGTTAAAGTTTTCAAATAGCTAGACTATTACTGAATTACATATTTAACTTTCTATTTCATAGTACGAAATGAAAATTTCGTACTATGAATCTCTTAAGCAAACAGAAATAGACATGCAAAAACGCTATTCTTTCTTTTTATCATTCAACAGAAAGAATAGCGTTTTTTCATTTTGAAGACCTATCAATTTTTTGATTAAATATTTTATGAAAAATCACTTTATTTACAATACATTTACACTATCTTTACAATATTTACATTATTTATATGATATATTTATATAGAATCTACTTAAGCAATTTCATGTACATTGTTATCTTTATAATCTCTGATCTGATTGATAAGAGATTATGTTATATTTTCATACCAGGGGTGAATGAGGATGACTGAAACTTTAAAAACACTTATAATGCTTGATGCTACTTACGTCGTTATAGCAATTATGACGGTACTGGTATTTGTATACTTGGAATTAAAATCTCAGTAACGTATGCAGACTTCGCATTTAAATATAGTTAGAAGAAAGCGAGGAGAAAATTGTTTCTCCTCGCTTTTATATTCCCACAGTTTCTTATTTCAACAAATCCAATGTATGTAAAAGTAAATACATGTACGATTCAGTAAAAAAGATCACCCAAATGGATGATCTTTTTATAATTTATCTACATATTGCTTCGCTTCTAACAATGAAAACCCAAAAACTTCTCTTACTTTCTTAACTGCTGTAACTGTTTTTCCTTCTTCCATAAGCTGACGCAACTCTTTATTAATTTCAGGTTCTCTATCTACAATTCCCATTTCTTTCGAAATTAGCTGTAATCTATCTTCCATCCTCTTTAAACGTGCATCCGTTTTCTTTTCAATTCTATTTAATTTTTCAGTAATATAAATAAATCCAAAGACCGCTATCGGTATGATCATCCAAAATTCCATGACTATTCCTCCTCATTAGCTTTCATTTGTTTTATTTCACTAACTTATGTAAATTTTACCATAGGACACATTTAATGTATAATAGTAATATACAACACTGTTGATAAAACCTTTTATTTTAAGGGGGCACTTTATGAAAAGATTCTTTAAGACATTACTACAATTTGTAGTTCTTTCAATTGGACTACATTTATTATTTGATATCGTTGGCTGGCTTGTTTTCAATGCGCCAATTAAAAACAAAGTAAGCATTATTTCCTTACTAACAGCCTCATGGCTAATATACATGTACCGGGATAAATTTTTTAAAGCATTCACTTCGAATTAACTAAAAAAAACTTCATCAATAAACGATGAAGTTTTTTTATTTTCTCTCATTCTCTCTATTAACTACTGTATAATAGAACTAACATTCTGTCTTTTACGAGAAAGGAGTCACTATGAACTTAAAAAGTAACACTATATATGAGAAAATGAACCAATATTCCGTTGCTGGTTTAAGTCTTGCCGTTATACGTGACCGTAAACTAGACGAAGCGTTTGCTTTCGGAACACTTGAATTTGGAACAACTAGAACGGTAACTACGAATTCTATATTCAATTCTTGTTCTATTAGCAAATTCATCACTACAATGCTCGTACTAACGTTATCAGATCAAGAAATCGTGTATTTAGACGAAGACGTAAATGATAGACTCACATCTTGGAATATTCCTACCAATCTATTTACTTCACAGAAAAAGGTCACGTTGCGAAATTTATTAAGTCATCAATCTGGAATTATTGATCCTCCTAATAGTTTTGAACATTATACACTTGCACAAGGGCAACCATACATGTCTGAACTTCTTGCTGGTAAAACATCATATTGCCCCGTACCGATAGAAATAACTTATAAACCAGAAAGCGAATTTCAATACTCTGATGCAAACTTTTGTATTATCGAACTACTACTTGAAGATATAACTGGAAAACCATTTAACCTTTTACTAGAAGAATATATATTTCAACCACTGCAAATGAAAAATAGTACAATCTTCTCTCCTGAAGACATAGATAAAACCGACGTTTTTGCTTGCGGGCATAATAAAGATGGCACCGTTACAAATGAGAACTATCCATTTTACCCATTCGCAGCTGCTTCAGGCATTTGGACAACATCAACAGACTTATCAACTTTAGTACTTGAAATTATTCATTCCTTACAAGGAAAGGGCAAACTAAAACTTTCTCAAAAAACAGTACAGGACATGATTTCTCCTCAAGGTTGCTCAAAATGGACTGGATTAGGTGTTTTTCTAGATGATTCGGATGAGGACTTACAAATTTATTCACTTGGATGGGGCGTGGGATTTCAATGTATAATGGTATGCTATCCATACCGAGGTAATGGTGCCGTTATAATGACGAACGCTGACTTAGGTGTTCATCAAATGGAAGGGATTATTGGTGATGTTATAAAAACGTTATCCTTATAATAAAAAAGAAAGAAGCTGTTCTTCCAGCTTCTTTCTCTATATAACATTTTTCGCAACAATTTTTATATGTTCTGGTGCAATAATCTCTGTTATACTTTCTTGGAAATCTTCCTGCAACATTTCTTCAATATGTTCTAGCTGCACTTCAACATGTGTGCATTCTAAATTATGTATATTTAATAATGCATAATGATCTTTTTTCTTAATTACTAAATATTGATTTTCCTCTGTTACAAGTACCGATCCTAATCGTACTCCAAGTAGGCGTTGATCATCAAACTTCACAATCATCCCTCTCCCTTTATATGTAATAAAATAACATTTTATGTAATCTACTCTTTATAAACTATATCACAATTTATTAAAATATAAATATCATATTTCTTTTTACTAAAAACCCCTATTCTTTTATATATTTCGATACAAAAAACTTTCTCAACATAAAATTAGAATTTTCAGTTTTTTATTCTATGAAAATCTATTATAATAAAGTTAATAAATGTTTGACCTCTCCTAATTCATGTACATATGGATGATCAGTAGTCGCTGCTACTGATCTATTTTTTTGATTTCAGAAAGTAAATACGCCGCATCCTTTCCTACACCACAAATAAGTGCAGAACCTCTTTGAGACTGCCATGGCAAGCCGATATAATACAATCCTCCTACTGGACTTATCCCCTTTACATGATTGGGAAGTCCATTCTCATTAACTGCCTTTTCAATTTCAATCCATTTATAATTCTGAATAAAACCTGTTGACCATATAATACTTTCTGCACTATATGTTTCACCGTTCTGAAACATAATGTTATTTTCTGATGCACTTACTACTTTTTCCTGTAGTTGTATTGCTCCATTACGAATAAGTTCCTTACCTTCAAATCCAAAAATAGGATCTTTTCTCTTCTGAAACCATTTCCCCCTCTTGGTACTAACTTCAGCATACAATAAACCCAATTTTTCTAACCAATTAAAAATACTTTTTCTAAAAAAATGTAACGGTAAAAACGTTAAAGGATGACTGATAGATATTGTAACTTCATGAGTCTTTGCCAGTTCTACTGCAATTTGCATTCCTGAATTCCCGCCACCTACTACTAGTACTTTTCCCTTAGGAATTTGTGATGGTGATTTATATTGTGATGAATGTATTTGATAAACATGCGATGAAAGATGTTGTGAAAATGAGGGGATGTACAGTTGCTGAAAACCACCTGATGCGATAATAACTTTTTTCGATTGTAAAACTTCTGTCGGAGTGTGTAATTCAAATATTTCTTCCTCCTTCCTTATTTTTAAAACTTTCGTTTGCAATTGTACCGGTAGTTGAAAATACTGTGCATATTCTTCTACATACATTGCAATTTCATCTTTATGTGGAAATTCATTCTTTTCTCCTTTTAATATCATCCCTGGTAAACTACTATATTCCCTCGGTGTAAAGAGCTGTAAAGAATCATATCTGTTTCTCCATGAATCACCAATTCGGTTTCCTGACTCGAGTAGTAAAAAATTATATCCTTCTTGCTTCAAATAGTATCCCATTGTTAATCCAGCTTGACCCGCCCCAATAATAATTAGGTCTTTCATTCTAATCCCTCCTTCTTTTACATATGAATACTTGTTCACATATTCATATGTTTCCATAATCATAACATTTTATTTTTATATAATTCAATATCTACTTAAAATAAAAAAGAGCAGTTCACTGGTCTATGAACTACTCTTCATTCCATTTCTACAATTTTTCCTCGTACAGTGTAATTCTATTTGAAAATGGATCAATTACAGTTAATTCAATTGTACCCCAAGATGTTTTTTCTATATTTGGTTTCGAATAAGCATATTCTTGACTTAATAATACAGAATGATAATCCTTTACATCATCTATTTTGATCCGAATTGCACCACCTGGTAAGGCATCACCATGATGTTCTGATAAATGTATCACAGCATCATGTAACGAAATTTGCATATATAATGGCATATTTTCCTCATACCGATGTTCCCAATCCAGTTTAAATCCTAAAAAGCCTAAGTAAAATAACTTCGCTTTTTCAATATCGAAAATTCTAAATATAGGTGTTATCATTTATACTCTCCTCCTATTTATAAACATCCGCAGCCAATTCCCTCAAAACACCCACATTCACTACTTCAAAGCAACCATTGTTTTTCTTTATAATCTCTTTATCACAAAAGATATTTAATGTGCGCAACAAATGCCGATAACTCGTCCCTAACAATTCGGCTGTTTCCGTTAAATTCCCACTAAATACAATTCTATTTCCATGCTGCACCGCTCGTTCCCCTGCTGCTAACATGTAACTCGCAAGTCTATTTTCAAGTGGATATAATAAATTAATTGTACTATTTTTTGAAAGCCGATTTAACTTATGCGCTAACGATCCGCAAATACATCGTAAAAATTTCGCATCATGAAATAGTTGATTTCTCACTTTCCCTAAAGGCAAACCAACACAATATGAATCTGCCATCACTTGTACGTTTGAAGTTGTCTTTTGAGAATGAATTAACTCCACATCTCCTAACAGCTGCAAGCTATCATAAAAGCATAATAATACAGATTTCCCGTTACTTAATGTATTAAACGCTTTCGCTTTTCCTTCAACGAAGAAAAATAAATAATCTATCTCTTCATTTTCTCTACAAATAAACTCATTCTTTTTAAAAAATATGAGTTCCATATATGGTTTCATATCATTACTAAAAAATGAGTCAATATTATTTTGTTTCATATACTCAGCTAATTTAATAGAATTACATATTTTCTTCATAGTTCCCCCGCCTTTACAACTACTCCCCATTGTAATCAAAATTTTCTCCTTCCACTATGACATATGTCATAGTAATTCACAATTTCAGCATGATACAGTCATTACAAATATGAAATACAAAGGGGATATTACATTGTATAACTTTCTTTCTGTCTTTATTGGTGTGCTCATCGCCGTTATGCTCCCATTGAATGGGATTTTATCTGAGTTAATCGGCAAGTATACAGCAAGTGTCGTCATTCACCTTGTCGGTTTAATTGCAGTTATTTTCGTTTTAATCATAAACAAACATAAAATCCATTTTGATAAAAGTATTCCACTTTTTTTATATAGCGCTGGAGCGATTGGAGTATTCACTGTTCTTTTTAACAATATAAGTTTCTCCGTCCTTGGTGCCTCTATTACAATCGCATTAAGTTTACTCGGTCAATCCATTGCTTCCATCGTTATTGATCATTTCGGTTTATTAGGAATGAAAGTTGTAAAGTTTGAAAAGAAAAAACTAATTGGATTATGTTTCATCTCTTCTGGAATTATAATCATGACAATTTATTAATGGAGGCAAGAAAATGTTATATATTACGATCGCTATTTTAGCTGGTGTTTCTATCGTTGTTGCTAGAATTATTAACGCGAATTTAGCAAAAAAAATTGGCAATTGGGAAGGCACGTTTTTTAATTATATTACTGGCTTATTTTTCTCTATGTTATTTTTAATTTTCAGTTCAGATTCATTGTATATTCCAATGCATACGTTACAATCCATACCTATCGCTGTATATTTAGGCGGATTAGTAGGCGTTATCGTTATTTCATTATCAAACTATATTACTCCTAAAATATCAGCATTTTATTTAACGTTACTCATCTTTATCGGACAATTATTTGCAGGAACTATCATTGATTTCTTCCTAACAAATGAACTCTCAACTGGAAAGATTATCGGAGGTGTTTTCGTATTAATTGGGCTTACTTACAATTTACTCGTTGATCGCCCCCTTAAAACTGTTAAGAATAGCCACGTTCAACTATAATACTTTATGCTTACCTATCATATATTAATAGAAAAGCTCTTCATACGAAGTAAGAGAGAGGAGAATATTCTATTAAGAAAATTATTTTACTACTTTGTAGCACATTGATTATTTGTGGAATCATATGGTTTGTAAACTCTGGAAAATCTATTCAAGATTTGTATACAGCAAATAAGCCAAAGAAAAAAGCTACTATTATTTCAACTCAAAGGGATCCAAATGAGCCCCCTGTCTTCTTAGGAAAACAAGAAATAAAAGATATACATGTCGAGTCCATTAAAACAAAAAAGGATATCTTCCTTACAAAAACAGATGAATTAAAAACGTTTATTAATAGTATGGATACCGCAAAAAAAGGAAAATTAACATTAGATGAAGAAGGATCAGATTTAATAGATTGTGATATGTGGATTACTTTTGAGGATGGAACTTATAAAAAATATTTCATATGGGTAGTTGATCATCACAATAACGAAGTGATGATTGCTCAGCAAGATACTCCTGATGATGTAAACCTCAAGTACTATCAATTAAATGAAGATAGCTCAAAAAAGCTTTATAACTTATTCAAAAAAATTATTTAACCGAAAAAAGTCATGAGCACGTAAGCTCATGACTTTTTGCACTATATATATTCCGGGAACACTTTACAACCCTTTTCCTGCTCTATATCATGGCCAAAGAAAATAATTGGTTTCTCTTTCGCCACAACTTCTTTTAAACGTTTAATTGAAGATAAAGCTAATTCTGGATCAAACCCTGCGAACGGTACTTCATCTTCAAAATTTTCTTTCGTATAAGATGCATCAATCGTCAATAAAATTGAACCGGATTGCTCCGTCTCAATGAATAGCGACTGATGGCCTGGAGAATGGCCTGGCGTATACAATAATTGAACACCTGGTACCACTTCATAATCCCCTTCAATAATTTTGTAGTTCAAATGCGGTAATATACATTCTTTCATATATTCTTCTCTATGAAGTGCTGCCTCATATTCCGTTCGTTGCACAATAATCGGTGTATTTGTAAAAGCACCGTTTCCTCCTGCATGATCAAAATGTAAGTGAGAACTAATAATATATAAAAGGTCGCCCGGCTCATACCCTACACGCTTTAATATATTTACGATTCTATCTTCTTCAGTCATTTTCGGTAAAATCTGCCCTTCAACAAATGTACCGTTAAAAAGCCCTTCATTATTAACTGCACTTTCTGGCATACCTGTGTCTACTAAAATGGGACCTTCTTCCGTCTCCAAAAGATAACACCATACAGGTAAGTTCAATAAATTTCCCGGCGCGATTGTACTATTAACAGAAGAATGATCTAACATACAACGACCTGCTGGAACGAAATAAAGCTTCTTTACTGTCATTATGTATCCACCTTTACATTTAGTTTTGGATAAAGTAATACAGTAAAAAATTCTTCTTTTTAGAAATAAACTCCTTCTAGACTATCAGTACAGCTTGCATAAAAAAGAGGGTATTTTTTTACATAGCAGTATTTCACCATCTATAATATAGAAGTAAAGAATTCTTACTTTAATGGAGGGAATACAAATGAAAGCAATTGGTTTACATGAATACTTACCTATTGAAGAAGAAAATAGTTTAATTGATATGGAAGTTGAAAAACCTGTTGCTACAGGGAGAGATATACTCGTTAAAATTAACGCTATTTCCGTTAATCCAGTTGATACAAAAGTTCGATCTCCAAAAGAGAAAAAAGAAGATGTAGCGAAAATACTTGGCTGGGATGCGAGTGGTGTTGTTGTACAAACCGGCGAAAATTGTACGTTATTTAAAGAAGGCGATGAAGTGTTTTACGCTGGAAGCATTACGAGACAAGGTACATATAGTGAATACCACCTAGTTGATGAAAGAATCGTTGGTAAAAAACCAAAAACGTTAAGTGATGCTGAATCTGCAGCACTTCCGTTAACAGCTATTACAGCTTGGGAAGGTTTATTCGAACGTTTAGGTATTGATTATAATAAGAAAGATACGAACTCCTTTAAAAACATTTTAATTATAGGCGGTGCTGGTGGTGTAGGTTCAATTGCCATTCAACTTGCAAAATGGGCTGGACTGAATGTTATCACAACTGCATCCCGCAATGAAACGATACACTGGGTTGAGAAATTTGGTGCTGATTATATCATTAACCATCACCAACCTTTACAAGATCAAATAGTAGAGTTCGGGCTAAAAGATGTAGATTATATTTTCTGTTTAAACAATACAGATCAACATTGGCAAGCAATGTGTGACCTCATTAAACCACAAGGAAAAATTTGCTCTATCGTAGAAAATGAGCACCCTCTTGAGATGGGTATTTTAAAAAGTAAAAGTGCTACACTCGTTTGGGAGTTTATGTTTACAAAAGCGATGTATGAAACTGGAGATATGATTACGCAGCACGAACTATTAAATAAAGTAAGCGAACTACTAGATGAAGGCATTTTAAAGACTACTTTAAATGAAACATTCACACCAATTAACGCTGAAAACGTAAAGAAAGCACATGCACTACTTGAAAGCGGAAGTACAATTGGGAAGATCGTTTTAGAAAAGTTTTAATAACAAAAAGTCCGATTTCCAAATGAGAAATCGGACTTTTTACTATCTTTATTTACTTGAAATCTCTTGATCATTTTGAACGTCTAACGGAGTTCGCTTTCCTATTCCGAAAGCATAGAAACTAATTGTAACGATAGCTAAGAAAATAATACCTACAACTAATGAAATGCGCGTATCATCGTTAAACCACATTCCGATTAATACCATAATTAAAAAGGCAATTGTTAAATAGTTTGTAACAGGAGCAAATGGCATTTTGAACGGATGATCTTTCATCTCTGCTCCCTTTTCTTTTCTAAAATTAATTTGACTAATTAAAATAACGAACCATGGTACCATACCAGGAAGTACACTCGCACTATATACATAGACGAATAAGTTTTTCGGTGCGATATAACTTAATACAACACCAACCGCTAAACCGATAATCACACCAACTGTACCAAATAAAGGTACACCATTTCCAGAAAGTTTCGTGAAATATTTCGGTGCTTGTCCATTTACACCTAACGTATACAGCATACGACCAGCACTATAAATACCACTATTACAACCAGACATTGCTGCTGTAATAACAACGAAGTTAATAAGTCCAGCCGCTGCCGTAATACCAACTTTCGCAAAAGTTGCTACGAACGGACTACCAATTGTACTTAATTGATCCCACGGATACACAGTTACAATAACGAAGATAGCACCGATGTAGAAAATTAAAATACGCCAAATTGTACTTTGAATCGCTCTTGTAAGTGTCTTCTTCGGATTCTTCGCTTCACCAGCAGTAATACCGATTAATTCCACACCTTGATATGCTCCAACTACAAGTGATAAAGCAAAGAAGAATCCTGAGAAACCACCTGTAAAGAAACCGCCATTTGACCAAAGATTTGATATACCAATTGCTTCTCCGCCGTTACCAATCCCAAAGAAAATAAGTCCAAATCCCGCAATAATCATTAATAGAATCGTAACGATTTTAATCATCGCAAACCAAAATTCAAATTCACCAAATGACTTAACAGAAATTAAGTTAGCTGCACCAAGAATAACCATTGCAATTACACCTGGTATCCAAGCTGGTAAATCAGGGAACCAATATTGCATATATGCTCCAACCGCGATAATCTCTGACATTCCAACGATAACCCACTGGAACCAGTTACTCCACGCTGTCATATAACCAGCTAGCGGATGAATATACTTATGACCGAACGTTGCAAATGATCCTGTACTTGGCTCCATATACAACATTTCTCCCATGGCACGCATGATGAAGAAGATAAAAATACCTGCAATTGCATAAGCAAGCATTACTGACGGACCTGTCCATTTAATCGTGCTAGCTGAACCCATAAACAAACCAACACCAATTGTTCCGCCTAAAGCAATCATTTGAATATGACGTGCTTCTAAACCTCTTTTCAATTCTTTGTTTGCCACTTCACTTCCCCCTCTTAGATGATTCATAGCCGCATTTTAAAACAAGATGCTTTCCCCTAATTCCTTTCGGCCCTGAAAATGATGGAGCAAACGTCATTTTACACTAGCTTTAAAGCTATCCTAAAATCGTTTTGTGCTCCTAATAAAATTCTCAAAACCTTTCATCTTCCAATATTCTATAAATCTTAAAATTACTTACCTTATATTAATTCATTAATCTGAAAAATTCAATTATTTTTTCAATAAATTATTATACATAAGTCTGATTAATTTTTAACTAAATTAACAATAAAATACATCTATTCAATATGATTCCGGCAAGTATATTATTACAATATAAATAACCGAGGAGATTCTATCCTCCTCGGTTATTTCACTAATTATAGTTTGTACTGTAATTGCTTACACATGCAATTAACGCACCAAGCAGAAATTTAATATATTAATAGAACTACAAAGTCACTATCTTCTACATCTCTTATTTTTCCCATTACCACAGCTAAAAATTTTCTATCCCTTCTCCTACTTTAAGATATATATAACTACACTTAAAACAATCAACAATACACCAGAAAGTGGAAAGCTTTTCTCTTCAGCTTTTCCCTTTTCCTTAATAATACCTTTAATTTTTGTTCGTATATCCACTAATCATTTTCATAAAATATAAAAGAGTCTCATTAAAAATGAGACTCTTTTACCGTTTCATATTTAAATCATTTTTGAAGTTTGTTTACCTAAAATAAACACTTTAGTAAACACCATCATGATAACGACTATAGCTAGAAAATAAAGTGGCATTACCAGTAACGAGCCCGTATGCAGCTGACTCATTCCCAAAATTGTCATCGTTACAATTACATAGTACCCTAAGCTAAACAATGCACCTGCTGTACCAATGACATCTTGAAAATCTACTAATGCTAAACTTAAACAGTTAGGTAACGCTACTCCAATTCCTAATAACAATATAAACATCGCTATTAAAAATACTATCATATATATTATGTTTGGATTTGATCCCAATGCTGTAATAACAGTTAAAAGGATAGCTCCCACTGTCATTACAAGACAACCAATATATATAATTTTCTCTGGTTTATACGTGGCAAGCAATCGTTTTGAAACTTTCGCCCCAATAATAGAAGCAGAAGCAACAACAATTCCTAAAAATCCATACATACTAGGCGACAACTGAAAGTATTCAATAAAGATAAACGGTGCTTCTGCATAATAGCTAAATAAAACACCATTTGCTCCTCCAATTAATACCCCATATGTTACTACTTTCGGATTTGTAATTAACCTCTTCAAGACTGAAAACACATTTATTTTATTCGTTACCGAGTCCGTTTTTGTTTCTGGAAGAGAAACAAACGTATACAGAAAAATACCGATACTCATAACTACTAAACTTAAAAATACTATTTTAAATCCAAACATTTGATCAAGAAAGCCACCAATTAACGGCCCTATCGCTGGTGTAAAAGCAATAACTGCCGAAATTTGAGCAAACATAACGTGGCGCTTATGCCCCTCTACACTTTCACGTAGAATCGTTTGCGTCACAACTGATCCTGCACTTGCTCCAAACGCTTGAATAAAACGACTTACCAATAAAACTTCAATGGAATTGGCAATAAAGCATAAGAAACTCCCAACGCCATATACAACAATTCCAAATAACATTGCTGGGCGACGACCAATTATATCTGATAGCCATCCAATAAAAAATACACCTAAAGCAAATCCAGCAAAATACACACTAAGTGTTAACTGTACCTCATTATTACTTACATGTAACGCCTTTGAAATATCAGGTAAAGACGGTGTGTAAATTGTTTCACTGATTTGCGGAAATGCAACAAGAATGATCATTAATAAAAGTGATGGTACTGAGACTTTTTTCATTTTTCATACCCTCCTATAACTTTGAAAATCTCAGAAATAAAAAGACTTTCCTTAGCTACGGAACAGGAGGGGCCATTATAGAAATTCGATCATAAAACAACAAAGAAAACACCTCAATTACGTATGTTAATACTTATAGGAGGGTAATATTAACATCGATTTTTAAATTACTTTTTCAATTATATTACATATTGCGTTTCTTTTTCTAGTGCTCGGCCTTGGAAGATTGTTAAAAAGATAACTTGATGCAACCACCTTTTTATGGAATAATTAGAAATAGTTTGAATCAATAAATTTAGTTATTAAACGCTAGACTATCATATTTTAATATCGCAAGCCTACAAACAGGAGGCCTTCCGTAATGATTGAAATTTTAAGAACAGTAATAAATTTCCTAATCTCTCTATTCTCAGGAGAATTACCACTTGTCTATTATGTGTGGATTATCGCTCTATTTATCATGCAAATAATCCAGGCTACTCTAAGCTATAAGCTCTTTAAAAAGAAAGCTAATTTCAGCACTTATATGTCAACAGAATTACTCGCTTTTATCATTCTATTGTTTGGCGGTATGTTAATATCTAAGTTACTTGCCTACATAATAGACGATCCTACTATTAGTATGACAAATGTAACACATTATTTTATTTCACTTATCATATTAACTATATTTGTCTCTACAGGCTTTATTAAAGATTTTCTACAAGCATCTATAAAAAATAAAAATATATCCCTTTTTAGTATTTTAGTAATTTCCTTAATAGCTAGTATACTTTCATTCAAGTTTTTACCACTTTTAATTGAAGGTCCTTTCTCTCTTTCTAAATCTTTTATAATTACATTAATTATTGTAGTAATTGGGTTAATTACTCTATTAATTTCTTTAGAGGAAAAGTATGCAGATGAAAAAGAAACGGAAAATTTATAGCTTCTCATTTATATAAAAGAAAGAGGGAGCTCCCCTCTTTCTTTTATATCGTCCTATTTCACAAGATTAAATCATCCCTTTTTGACATTACTATCGCACTAATAATAATCCGCAAAATCTAAGTTGTGTTTGTACTTATTTTTTCTAATTGCTTATTGATTGTTGCTATGTCTTTCTCATTAATAGTGGTACGCGTTTCTAAATTTCGAATGTCTCTCATAATTTCTTTTTGCTCAGCCTTGAGACTGTCAATTTCAGCGTTAAGATAATATGCGATTAAGATAAATTAAAATTGGAAAAGGAATCCCTTTTTTATTTAACAACAAACAAGGTGCAATTCAACATCCGGGAGCACCTACGATAATTTCTATTGTTTTAATCAACACTTTCATATTTACAACTCAATATAGTCAGTATAATTTTATGAAGAGTCCACTTTGTTAGCTGCTTAATGTATACTAATATTAATACGAAACAGCTGTATTGATAAACTCTCTAAAACAATAAATATACTAGCTGAAACGAACCTATACCCCATATTTTTCCCAGTAACATTAATGGTTATTTCTGATAAATTCATTTGTATGTCATTGTTTTCAAAAATTTCATCCTCAACCTTTACAATATCTGCTTCACAATCTACTTCTTTAAAAGTTTTCAATAATTTTGTTTCCAATAAACTACAATCAAAGTTCTCATCTTTTATTACGGCAAATTTAACCTTCATATTGATTTCCCCATTTTTAACAAACTAGAATCATTAAATCAATATAAATATATATTATTTTATTAAATAATTCAAAATATATGTTTCTTGCAAATCATTACTAAATATCAGTTCTAGGGATTGTAATGCCTTTTATAGATTTTTCATCAAAAATAGAACTTAATCCACGAATAATCACGTGTTTCAAATACAATATCTTTATCTGTTGAACGACCTTATCTCTCCTTAAAAAATCTTGTTTTCACCCTATTTCTTAACAAGGGCTCTAGCCTTAAGTTGTCTTTTCTTTATAAAAAATAGCCTACCTATTTCCGTAAGTAGACTATATCTTTATTACACCATACAAAAGTATACTCTCTATTCCACTCGAACTTTATGTAATGATACAGATTACAAATAAATTATTATCTTTTCTATATTCTTATCATTGATTTTTTGTTCATAAATTCGTAACACATATATATGAGTTATCATACTAAAATTAGTTTATTCAAAAGAAGTTATTCTTAATGAATCGATAATTTTTAATACCCTGTTTAAAGCCTCGCCCCCCTGCGAGGCTTTTTCCTATTTAACTAGAATAGTAGTTATTAACCGTTACTATACTGCTACACATTCCACCTTTAGCTATTCTGCATCAACACACGTAAAATTCTTTCCTCCATCATTTGATTTACAAATATTATTTATAGATTTTTCTGTTATTCTTTCATTTTCATTAGAAACTCGATCTAAATCCATTCGAAATACTTGTTCCGGATTCTCTTTTGAATTCCCTTCAATATGAAATGAACGATCGAACATCTCAGCCGTGAAGCTGCTAGATGTATTTATCAGTTTAACTCCATTATTTTCACCTATATAACGTTCAACTACTTTTTCGGCTTCTTTAAGTTGTTGAGATGTAGGATATGGTATAGATTCCGCTAATATGGCTACACCTACTAAATATGTAATATACAAACCACCTGCAATCAAGATAACTTTCTTTACTGTTGTATTAATCATGCTCTAACTCCCTTTTCTTTTTTTGCTATTAAAATATATAACTTTCCTAATTTCTATCAATTTCTTTTTAGTACATAACATTCGTTTTACATTTTATAAAAAACACCTCTCTTACTAATTTTCAATTTGATATTAACATGTCATTTATCGTTTTTCAATAAATTATTATTATTCAACGATTTATTTTTGCTGTTTTTAGTTCTGATTCAATCTAAAAACAACCGACTCATTTAATTCCACTACATCATCAGCAAGTTTAAAAATTTGTTATTTAATAAAATAAAAAGAGCAACTATATGTAAATCTCCCTCGTTATATCTATGTAGATCAGTAGTTTAGCTTCATCACTCCCCCTATTCGAGAACACTTTACCGAATATTTAATCTAATGATAAAATTGACTTAATTAATATTTTCGTCCATCACTGTATAAAAAATTACAATAAAAAAATAGCACTCTCACAATTAAGTAAACGCAAGCTTTTCCTTCTATCTACTTACTATTTAAGGTTAATGGTAATATAACCAAATTAAAAAAATTCGACTTAAATTCATTGATGAATGGAGAGGTTTATATGAAATTAAAAGACAAAGTAGCAATCATAACTGGTGGTGCAAGTGGAATTGGCGAATCTACTGTTCGCCTTTTTATCAAAGAAGGTGCAAAAGTAGTTATTGCTGACTTTTCTGAACGTGGAAAAGATCTATCAGATGAATTGAATGCACATGGATATAATACGTTATTTATTAAAACCGATGTAACAAAAGAGGCAGATATTAAACAGCTAATCCATGAGACAGTAAGTACATACGGTAAATTAGATATTATGTATGCCAATGCCGGCGTTGCTGATGATGCACCGGCAAACGAATTATCCTACGAAAAATGGAAAAGAACCATTGATATTAACTTGTCTGGGGTATTCCTTTCTGATAAATATTCGATTGAACAATTTCTTAAACAAGGTACAGGCGGTGTCATCGTTAATGCTGGTTCGATTCATAGTTTTGTTTCATTACCTACCCCAACAGCATACTCCTCTGCAAAAGGTGGTGTGAAACTATTAACTCAAAATTTATGTACTGCCTACGCTAAATATGGAATACGTATTAACGCGGTCTGTCCTGGCTATATTGACACCCCTTTACTTAGTAGTGTTAATCCTCAACAGAAAGAATATTTAGCTTCACTTCATCCACAAGGCAGACTTGGAACACCAGAAGAAGTAGCAAAAGCTGTCTTATTTTTAGCAAGTGATGATGCTAGTTTTGTTAATGGTACAACACTTCTTGTTGATGGAGGCTATACTGCACATTAATTTTAAAATTTTGAAGCAAATCTCTAAAAAATATATAGTCTTCAACAAAAAAAGCACCGTCACAAGTGACGGTGCTTTTTCTATGTAAGAGCTACTAGAAGGGTCCCTTCTAGCCTACTCCCATTTATAAGTCCAAAATTGTTCAAGTTGCAACCATTTTAATGTTGCTGCATCTTTGTTTTTGATTTTCGCGTGTGTTTCTTCAAGCATTGCTTCTGTTTGTGAACGGTGCGCACCTAGTGCAGCTAATTTATGCTCGAATACTTCACTAATATTATTTACAACATCCGGCTCACCTAGTACAGCTTCGCGATTTTTCGTAATCGCAACCGCATGAATAACTGGACGTTCTTCTTTTGACATACGTGATACAGCGCGAACGACAGCGCGGCCAAATGCATCATGATCTGGATGTACGCCGTGCTCTGGATAAAATGTAATAATTCGAGA
Source organism: Bacillus sp. SH7-1 (assembly GCF_008042405.1). Taxonomy (NCBI): domain Bacteria; kingdom Bacillati; phylum Bacillota; class Bacilli; order Caryophanales; family Bacillaceae; genus Bacillus; species Bacillus sp. SH7-1. Next base: position 42,342 of record NZ_QNUD01000007.1, on the reverse strand, counting down.
TGGATTTACTTCTTGGATGATCGCTTCAATTTTATCTGCAACGAAATCAACATCTTCAAATTCTAACGTTTTATCATGGAAACCAAGCATTCTTAAATCTTTGATTCCCATCGCTTCACATGCATCTTTTAATTCTTTTTCGCGGATATTTGGAATCGTTTCACGGTTAGCGAATACGTTTTTCCCCATGTTACGTCCCATTTGTCCTAAAGTACCACACGCATACGTTACAGGTACTCCTTGATCTGTTAATAAGCGAATTGTTCCTCCCGCAGCAAATGCTTCATCATCTGGGTGCGGAAATACAACAAGTACATGTCTCTCCATAAGTTTCCCTCCTTCTTACTTAAATGGCGTTAAGCTTAACTCAAGCGCTACTGCTAAGCGACCTTGATTATCGTGCCCTGCAAGTAATAAACGCTCTTTATCGTCTACTTCCCAGTGCGTAATACCTTCTGCATATACCCAGCCGTGATCCATCTTTAGACCAACTCGGTATGGGTTTGTTCCAGTAATCTTCCCGCGCTCAAAGCGAATAATTGCATTTCGAATGAATGCTCCAACTGTCATCATCTTTTCATTAAAGTGTGACGCGTACGCTCCGTTCGTCGTTTCTAAATGAATATATACATCTTTATTTACAAAACGCTCAATTTCATTTTGAATAAGAGAACTATCTTTTACTATTTCCATCGGAATTCACCTCTTTAAACCATTTTACGCAAAAATAATGTAAATTGCTATCTCTATATTAGAGGACAACGCCCACTTTTCCTAATAATTTGCACTGTGTTTCTTTATTTTTTTATATCATATGTAAAATCATCATTTTTCCCTTCACTTTGTTAAATAGTTTTCTTTCTTTTTTGAATTTGCTACAATATATTTTATCCCGTATTAATATAACGAGATACATTTCGACAATTGAATACATACTTTAAAGAAGGTGACAGGATTGGAACAATCAGCACATGAAGTAGCAAATTGGCAATATTATTTTGCAATTGCCGTATTTTTAGTCACATACGGATTTATTATTTCTGAGAAATTGAATCGTGCTGTAATTGCACTATTCGGTGCTGCTATTATGATTATTTTTGGAGTTGTTGAATTACATACTGCTTTCACATCACATATTCAATGGGAAACGATTACCCTTTTAATTGGGATGATGATTCTCGTGCATATTACGAGTCAATCAGGCGTTTTTGAATTTGTGGCCATTAAAGCGGCAAAAGCAGCTGGCGGAAAACCAATCCGTATTTTATTATTGCTATCCCTATTAACTGCTGTCGGATCAGCATTTTTGGACAACGTAACAACCGTATTATTAATCGTACCTGTTACACTATCCATTACACGTATTTTAAAAGTTAATCCTGTTCCTTATTTGATTTCAGAAGTATTATTTTCAAATATAGGGGGAACAGCAACATTAATCGGTGATCCACCTAATATTATGATCGGATCAGCAAATAAGCATTTAGACTTCAATGCCTTTTTACTTAACTTAGCTCCTATTGTAATTATTATTTCTATCGTTACACTTGTCATTATTTACTTCATGTATCGTAACAAACTAAAAACAACACCTGAGCAAATCGAAAAATTAATGGCATTAAATGAAAAAGATTATATTAAAGATCAAAGCCTCCTTTTAAAATCTATTTCGATTTTAGGACTAACTATTTTAGGCTTTGTACTTCATTCGATTATTCATGTAGATGCTGCAGTTATCGCGATGACAGGTGCTACACTTCTTATGTTAATCGGTGTGAAAGAACATGATATTGAAGATGTATTTGCACACGTTGAATGGGTAACCATTTTCTTCTTCGCCGGACTATTCGTTCTCGTTGGTGGTTTGATTGATATCGGACTTATTTCTTCACTCGCAAAAGAAGTAATCGACGTCACAAATGGCGATATCGGTTTCGCCGCTATACTTATTTTATGGGTATCAGGTATCGCATCTGCAACAATTGACAATATTCCATTTGTCGCAACGATGATACCACTTATTCAAGACTTAGCTACAGGACTCGGACTATCTGTTGATTCTCCACAAATCGAAGTACTATGGTGGGCATTATCACTTGGAGCTTGCTTAGGAGGAAACGGAACGTTAATCGGAGCATCAGCAAACGTAGTCGTTGCTGGTATTGCTAAACGTGAAGGACATGCTTTCTCTTATATGGACTTCTTAAAAATTGGTTTGCCGTTAACAATCATTGCATTACTATTATCACATGCTTATATATATTTACGTTATTTACTGTAAAAGTTGTATTGCATGAAATTATATCGTCTCATATAAAAGGTTTGCAGCAAAGTGCTGCAAACCTTTTTTCATCACCAAAATATACCGATAATTGCTAATCCACCTAAAATCATACCACCAATTTGTCCAACGATTGTTGGCGATAGTTGAACACCTTTCCTCACTTCTACAACCGGTCTTTCGTGCCTTAGTTGCTGTACTTCACTTTGAAGTTGATGTACACTTCCGTGTAATTCTTTAATTAGCTCTTTTAATTCAGCGACCTCTTCATTTACTGGTTTTGCTTTTTCTAAATTCATTTTGCATAGCTCCTTATAAATTCAATCAGTTCACTGTAAATTTTCGCCAATTATCATTATTTCTCCTGCATACTACATATATAATTTTGAATGTACTTTCTAGTCTTGCATCTCCATCCATTCATCCCGCAATATCCCCATATTGATACGATCAAAACACTTCCCATATCTTTGCACTGCTTCTCTCATACAGCCTTCCATCTGAAAACCCATCTTTTTATACAACTCAATAGCAGCTTTGTTATAAGAAATAACATCAAGACCGACACGGTGCAAATTTAATTCATAAAATGCATAATTTAATATAAGATGTATTGCTTCCTTCCCATATCCTTTTCCTCTATTATTTACATCTCCTATACCAATTGCTAATAAACCCATTCTGTTATTCCACTCTATGCCATGAATCGCCACAAAACCAATTAATCGATCATCTTGAACTGTTCTTACCATGAAAGATACACTATTCGATTTCCGTCCCTTTAACAGCCCATCACTTGCTATTTCTTGTAACGATTGTGGGAATGCTACATCTGTATCGACATTTCTTAAATACTCACTATCCTCTTGCCACATAGCCATTACTGCAGCATCTGATTCTCTAATAGCTGATAATTTAATCGTTTTATTTTGAAAAAGATTCATCGTCATTTCAAATTCCCCCTTTTTTAATAACGGGGATACTTATTTTAGCCTATTTATCCCCTTGTTCCATAACTGTTTCATAAACGGGATACATACAATAAGCGCTGACATCGGCACATCTCCTCTACATTAAATTAAATTCATTGTATAATTTTTCATTTATTCTAACAATAACAAAAAGGCCCTCCAATTTTAGAGGGCCTTTCCTAGTAGTAAAACTGTATTATTTCGTAAACATTTTCTCCGCTTCATCCATTGCCATTTTGTTACCTAAAGCAGAATAGTCAAGCCATGGTTGATCATTAATAATGTATACATGCTTGCCTTTAACAGCTTTTAAGTCTTTCCAGATTGGTGTTTCTTGAAGTTGTTTAAATGCTTCTTTTGCTTTATCATCTCTATTTACAACAACAAATATAGCATCTGCATCAAAGTCAGGTAATACTTCTTGTGAAATGACTTCGAAAGGACGGTTTCCATCGATTTTCTCTACACCATTTGCAGGTTGTAATCCTAAGTCTTGGAATAAAATTGGTCCCATCGGTCTTTTCGTACTAAATACACGTAATTCTTTGGCAGTAACGCGAATTGCCATTACTTTTTCGTTATTACCTAGCTCTTTATCGATTAAACTTTTTACTCGTTTTGATTGCTCTTCGTAATCTTGAATATATTTATCCGCTTCTTTCTCACGGTTTACAAGTTTACCAACTTGTTTTAAATGGTCTCTCCACGTACCTTCATCTAAATTGAAAGTATGTGTTTTTGCAATTTTTTCGTATTTCGCTACATCTTTGCCAGCGTATTTTTTATCCACGTAAATGTCAGATGGCTTTAATTGAAGTAATGCTTCCATATTGGGATCAGTTACAATACCAAGTTTTTTCGTATCTTTCAGTTGTTCTTTTGCATGCGGTAAGAAATCTTTTAAATCTCCACCAATTACAGAACCTACTGGTGTAATTCCTAATGCAAGCAAATCATTTGTTAAATGAATAGACATTGAAGCAATTTTTGGGTCATTATTTTTTTTCGTTTTTTTCGTTGCCTCTTCATTAGATTTCGTTTGACCACATGCTGCTAATACTAAAATACACATGATGCTAAATAAAATAGTAAGTTTCTTTTTCATATGTTCTCCTCTTTGAAGTATTTATTTTGTTTTTGTAAGTAAATAAAGAAAATACGGTGCTCCTAATGCGGCCACTACTACACCAGCTGGAATAGAGTTTGGCTCAAATATAGAACGGCCTATCGTATCTGCTAGTACTAAAATAATCATTCCGATAATGCCAGCTAAAGGAAGAAAGTGTTGATATGTAGTACCTACTAACTTTCTTGCAATATGCGGAGCCACTAAACCGATAAAACCAATCCCTCCTGCCATCGATACACTCGCGCAAGATAATCCAACCGCTGTAGCTAAAAGGAATAACCGTTCTTTTTGAACAGAAACACCAAGTCCTGCTGCCACACTATCGCCTAGTGACAATGCATTTAACGTTTTAGATTTTAACCATGCATACGGGGTTAGTATGAAAATCCAAGGTAATAAAGATAGAACATGAATCCAATCCCTTCCCCACACATTACCAACTAACCATCTAGAAGCGAATGTATATGTCTCATCATTTAACTTGAGGGAGAAAAATAACGAAATCGCACTAAATCCAGCTGAAACTGCAATACCAATGAGAATAAGTCTGATAGGAAGTAAACCTTTTGACCGATCACTCGCAAGTATAATAATTAAAAATGCAGCTAGTACTCCCCCGCCAAATGTAAATAACGGTATTAAAATCGATGCATTCTCATTAATAGAATGAAAGAAAGTAACGAATATAATTAGCCCGAACGATGCACCTGAATGCAGTCCAAGAATACCAGGATCGGCCAACGCATTCCGTGATAACCCTTGCAAAATCGCACCAGAAATCCCAAGGCCAATACCAGCTAACATTGTGATAATAATTCTTGGCATACGATAATCGTATAGCACGGTTGCACTCTCAAAATCACCATGACCAAAAAGCGTTTGAATTACTTTGAGCGGTGCAATGCTAAGTGTCCCCGTATTTAAGCTAAGTAAAATGACAGCGATACCAATACAACCAAATATTATAGTTACAGTAACGGCTCTCTTTTTATCCGTGTTTAGAATCTTCTTCACTTACAACTCCCTCCCAACTTTACGTGCTATATAGAGGAAGAATGGAACTCCAACAAGAGCTACCATAATTCCTATTGCAAGTTCTTTAGGAGGATTTACTGTTCTTGCCCCTAAGTCAGCTAAAACTAATAACATAGCTCCTAAAAATGCTGACATAGGAATAATGAGTCGATAATTCACACCAACTAATTTTCTAGCAATATGCGGGATAACTAGTCCTACAAATCCAATAGAGCCAACAGCTGAAACAGATACCCCTGCAAGAATGACTACTATAATCATTCCTAGTATTCTCGTTCGATTTGTTTTTACTCCTAAATTCGTAGCGACATCATCCCCCATTGATATGAGTGAAATAGACCGCCCTAATACTGTCGCAAAAACAATTGTTATGAGAATAATAGGAACTAAAAATTTTAAGTGTTCCCACTTAACCCCTGCAACACCACCAGCGTACCAAAACGCTAAATCTTGACTTAAATCATAATAAATCGCGACACCTGAACTTAACGAATGCAAAAGCGCGGCCATAACTGCCCCAGCGATCGTTAACCTCATCGGTGTTAATCCGCCTGATGTTGCTGATCCGATAATAAAAATGAGCACTGTACTTAAGACCGCTCCAATAAAGGAGACAATCATCAAATAGGAATACGGCATATGCGGGAAAAAGGCAAAACTAAGTGCTACTACAAACATCGCACCTGCATTTATGCCAAGCACACCTGCATCCGCTAAAGGATTTCGTGTTACTCCTTGCATAACAGCTCCGGCCACCGCAAAAGCAGCTCCTACAACTGCTGCACCAATTACCCTTGGGAGTCTTAATTCATAAATAATTTGGTGCTGCGTTAATTTCGGATTATAATCAAAAACCGCTGTCCATACGGTTTGCAAATGGATATCCTTTGCACCAAATGCAACAGCTAAAAATATAGAGCCGATTAAACATAAAATTGTTAAGCTCATGAAACATATGAACTTAATATGTAGCCAGCGATTATTGCCAGCATATACAGCAGGCTTATGTAACATGTTTCATTTCATCCTTTATATTCAGTTGTTTTTTATAATTATTTTTTATTTGTAATTATTATTGATAATAATTATCATTTTCATTTAGATATTATATCTCCACTTTTTTTAAATAGCAAACTATTTTTTCACTTCGCTAAATATTAAAATACTTATTACAATTCCCTTCCAAAACTTACAAATACACGCAAAATAGACTACTAGCTTATTTTTAAAAGTGTAGTATACTTAATCATTATTTTGATTTTTCAAATAAAAATAATGAAGGTGACCCAATGTTATATATAAAACAACTACTACACTTCACTTATGCGCAAGCATTATCCTGCTTATTCCCAGTCGTTATTTTCTTAACACTAGCCCTTTCAAAAATCGTTTCGATCCCAGGGTTATACCGCTACGATTTCATACTCATCGTATGCCTTCTTATGCAGTGGGTTATGTACAAGACTGGCCTTGAGACGAAAGACGAATTAAAAGTAATTACTGTCTTCCACCTCATCGGCCTTTTACTAGAAATATATAAAGTTCATTTCGGTTCATGGAGTTATCCGGAAGAGGCATATTCAAAGGTTTTTGGAGTTCCACTTTACAGCGGCTTTATGTATGCGAGTGTCGCAAGTTACATAAAGCCGCTGTAAAGTGGAGAAGACTGCATTTACAAATGTATCATTGGCCGAAAGCTATTTTTGTAATACCTCTAGGAGCAATGATTTACTTCAATTTTTTCACACATCATTTTCTATACGATTTTAGATGGTTCTTAACTTTACTTCTATTCATCGTTTTCTTTCGGACATTTGTGGAATTTTCATTACGAGGCGTTACATATAAAATGCCGCTCGTTCTCTCCTTTTTTCTTATCGGATTCTTTATTTGGATTGCAGAAAACATCGCAACATTTTTCGGTGCATGGCAATATCCAAATCAACGGGAAGCGTGGAATCTCGTTCACTTAAGTAAAATCAGCTCATGGTTTTTACTCGTTGTTATTAGCATTATGATTGTTACACAACTCAAACATTTGAAGCAGTTGAAAAGATAATACTGATTATGTAAAAACAGTTAGCCCATCACTCATTAGAGAGTGATGGGCTTTCAGAATGTAACTATTTACAACTCAATTTTGACAAAACATCTGTCATTTCGTTTATTATATGCAATTCAAACTAAAGAGCCTTAATAATACGTTCCATTGCTTTCATCTGACCAATATGATCTGCTTCATGATAAAGCATCATACCGTAAAGCTCACCAACTGTTTCTAGTCCTAAAAATGGCTCTGGCAGTTTATTTTCAAATGCTTCTGCTGGCATTTCGTTAATACGTTTTGCTTGTTCTTTTAATTGAGCCGTTAACACTTCTAATGACGGTCCTTCTGTTGTCCATTTAGATGGTCTTGATCCATATCCAAACATACCTGGATATTCCATTGGTAATTGTTTAAATTCTCTTCCGAACATGAAAATCTCTGCTGCTGTTAATACATGACCAATGTGCCAACGAATTGTATTGTTAAAACCCTCTGGCTGCGTATCTGCAATTTTATCATCTAACGTTTCCATAAATTTAAGTAATGCCCCACGCGTTATTTCAAATTGTTTTAAGCCAACTAGTCTATTCATTTTATCGTTCTCCTTCTTGATGTAAAATTTATTATGAACTAATAATGTTCATTTTATTAAAGTTTCACCTTGTTTAATCTATCAGAAACAAATAAGAAATACATCTAATATGCTTATTAAAAATAAGAAAAAGGTTCACTCCTCGTAAATATAGAATTACTTACTATGTAAATAAAAGAGGAGTGTACTTGCATGATACATATTTTAAAACAACAATATAATCTTATTAGCTCTACAAGAGAAACTCTACTTTCGTTTTTGGAAGAAATCCCATTAGAAAAATTACATAGCACTGTTCCGAATTTCGGGAGCGGTAGCATTATAAAGACACATATTCATGTAGCCGATTGCTATCGATACTGGCTTGGATCATTCGCATTTAAACAAAAGCGAGCAGACTTTTCATTTGCTAGCGATTACGAAATTGAGCATGCAGATGTGAAAAAAGTTCGTGCTAGATTTAAGTTAGTAGATGAGACTGTACAACGTTTTCTAGATGAATACAATGACCGTTGGCTCGAAAATATTGCAAATGAAGTAAAGTGGCAAAAAGAGCCTTGGAGTACAACTCCACTATGGCTTTTAACTCATACGGAGACACATGAGTTTCATCATAAAGGACAAATCGTATCAATGGCTAGGCACCTTGGATATACTCCTCCTGATACAGACCTTAGTTAATTCGATTGTTCCAACAAATGAATTACTATAATTGTCATTAACATTGTTTATGTAAACGGAAAGGCTTTTCATTCTTTTTGATGTTGTTAATTGTTTTGCAAATTTTCTTGCGGCACAAACTTGTATTATATTTTAATTATGTTTGTGTCGTGTTCTTATTGATTAGTTTAATATCCATTAAAAAATATATTACTATTTTTCCTTCTATTATTTGAGTTACTTAATCAATAAGAAGTTCTTTCTTTTTATTACGACTTTGCACACAATAAAAACGAAAATTCCGAAAACTAAAGTTGGAATTGCTGGTAACACTTTATCATTTGGCACATACACACTCCAAAAAGAATTAAGAAGCGCATGAAAAATTAGACACATAAAAATACTTTTAGTTACGTTAAAAATTGTAGTAAGTAAGAAAGACACAGCCATTGTCGTAATTATGAAGGCTATAAAATCCCTTTGAGTTTGATTCGTACCTGGAATAAACCATAACGGCCAGTGCCAAATAGCCCATATACCACTCACAATAACCGTACTTAAAAATACCGAAAACCTTTTCTGAAGGGCAGGTTGTAAGAATCCTCTCCATCCAATTTCTTCAAGACCACCACCAACGATCATTATTGGAAAACTAAGTAATGCCACGTATAATGGTGTTTGCATCTTTGCTCCACCAAATATTGTCGGAAGATAACAGCTAATAAAAGCTAGAATAATGATTAGAATATACCATGCAAAGTGATGTTTAGGATTTACAATATTTTTAATAAAACTTCTAAACTCCTCTTGTGATCCATATTTTTTCTTTAGACTAATCGCAATGATTGCCGGCATAATCCCACCGAAAACAAATAGTATCATCGCTAGCGGTGTACCAAATGTCGTAATGTTTAATCTTATCAAGCTAATTAATAACCCCCAAAGTGTCCATGTAAATATTAAAGTACTTATTACATATCGTTTAATCTCATTCCCCATTTATTTGCCTCCTTTGTTTTAATTACAGCATAAATTTGGATAAAATAAAATATTTAATGTTAAATTATCCCAAAAATATTAAAGGATCATCCATACTAAATCAGGCTTTTATGAGTGCGCCCACTTCCACCTACCTACTTTGTTTCATTCGCAGTTCGAATGTGGAATCTTACTATCCGTTAAGGGGGAATAAATAAATAAATAAATAAATAAATAAAAAGAAAGGGCTTGTTTTGAAAAGCGATCAAAACATGTGCTTTTAAAGTGACGATAAAATAATTTAATTTTTGTTGAACTACGATGCAGTTTAGTGATACATGCTTATTTTTCAGCTTAAAATATCTATTAAAAACTCGTTGATACATTTTGTTGTGTATAAAACTTTTATTATTTGTTTTAGGTATACCAAACCATTATAAAATTCATGTAACATCGAATTAAGATTCATATTTTTTATGTAACTCATTGAAGAAAGTTTAAGTATTTATACATTCAATTACTAACTAAAGGAGAAAATTATAATGAAATTAGAGAGCGAAAGAATTTATTTAAAACCTCTTTGTCAGCTAGATGCGCCTATTATATTAGAAAGTACAATGGATGATGAAATAAGATATATGACTGGAACTAAGTCCACTTTTTCATTGGAGCAAATTAAAACACATATAGATCATATAAATAATGATTCAAGTCGCTATGATTTTGCTATTTGTTTAACACGCACTGACGAGATGATTGGAGAGTTGTCGATTTTAGATATCGATGAGGAGAACAAAAGAGCAGGATTCAGAATATCAATGCTTTCAATAGCATTAACAGGACAAGGCTATGGAACTGAAGCTATTAAAATAATTTTAAGATTTGTTTTTGAACAACTATCATTAAATCGTTTACAGTTAGAAGTATTTAGCCATAATTTACGCGGAATTAAAGCTTATGAAAAAGTTGGTTTTGTAAAAGAAGGAACTTTACGTCAATCTTTATTTTATAACGATGCATACTCGGATGAAATTATTATGGCCATACTTAAAAGCGATTATATAGAGAGACCTTTGTAAATGAATGTCTTAAGCTATTAAACAACTTTAAAGAACCTTACCACAGTAAAATGCAGTAAGGCTCTTTCATTTTCATATCAAATAACAGCTCTTAACGCATTCATAATCGTATTAATACCAAATAGTCTCAGCATAATTATATGCATCACTATTCGGAATTGCATGTTTCCCTTGTGCTTGTGCCTTTCTTGGATCTAAATCATATACCATTGGCGTATAGCATGATGTTTGCCCTTTATTCACGACACCATTTCCTCCAGCGCTTCCGCAAGTATATGCCTTTCCATCGGTTTTTCTGACGATCCTTGCATCAGCTTCGTTATTATAAACCGCTGCACGAGTTACAGTAACTTTTGCCCATGCTGTCTTACAAGTCGTGCTAAATTTTAATTCTACATAAGAATTTGAATCAATCCACTTCTTTTCTTTCGTTACTGCTGATTGATCACAGCTATTGTAGTAAGGACTTTTCCCATCATATGAATGGTCTTCTGCAAATGCTTTATCATTATTCGTCGTACTAAAAACACTAGTTATGACGAGCAATGCCAGACAAAGACATGCGCTTACCTTTTTAAAAAACTTCATAACATTCCACTCCTTTATTAATAACGTCCAGTTTTCCCATAGCCATTATTAATCGTCACCGCTTCAGCATCAGCTGTATAACCAAAATCAGCAGTTAAATCAAATACCATTCCTGTATAGGTGCTCGTTTGCCCCGTTTTAATTGCTCCATTACCACTATTAGAATCTACTGATTTTTGAAATACACCATTTTTATATTTATTAATAACAGCGTAAGCATATACTCCTCCAGAAACAGCAGGTGCTGGTTGATCTAAAACAAGCTTAGACCATGCCGCGTGACATTTATTACTGTAACGTAAATACACTGTTCCTACTTTTTTACTACCTTCATACACCGCTGTAGACTTTGCATTAAATCCATCTGCATCACATGTTGTACTGCCTCCGTATACTTTCGTTGTTGCTGGATTCTTCCCGTCATAATAACTACTCAGATCGGTTGCTGCAAATGTACTTCCTTGAAAACTAAATAATACCCCTACACTCGCTACACTTAACACACATACTTTCATTAACTTTTTAAACATTGTAAATCTCCTCCCTCAAAATAAGTACGTATACTCAAGACAATCTCCTCCCTATGTACGCCCCTCCTTTCGTGCTGCCTAGAGGCATCTTACAGAAACGAATAAAAGTTGTAAATTCCCTTACGATTATTGGAATATACGAAGAAATTTACTTATCCTTGTAAGAAAAAAAGTTGAGAAATACACATTTTATAGCATTGTATATTTAAAACATAAAAGAACCGATACTTGTTATATTCAAGCATCGGTTCTTTATACAAAATTGCCATTTTTTCTTTTATATAAAATAAATATTTCTCCACTTAATCCGTTGTAAAAAACTCCCTCGTTACATCAATAAATTGCTGCAGTGGCACTGTCATCCATTTATCTTTATGCCAAGCAATTTGTGTAAAAATCGGAGAGATTGCATTTTCTAAATGTAACTCTTTTATCGTCCCCTCTCGTATATCTTTTTCTACTACTATTGCTGGCAAAACTGCTATACCTAAATCCGCAATGACACATTGTTTAATTGCCTCGACACTAACAAACTCAATCTTATTTGCCGGATATACGTCTTCCGCACGAAATAACTCTTCAAATAAAGTCCGATATGAGCACCCTATTTCTGTTAATAAAAGTGTTTCCTTCTCTAAATCTTTTATAGAAACGGAAGTTTGCTGGAGTAAATGATGCCCTGAAGCAGCTACTACTTTTAATTCTTCTTTCATAAGCGGCTCCACATGTAAAGCATCTTCTGTTTTACATTCATCCAAAATAAATGCAAGATCGACTTTTCCCTCCATCAATTGTTCCTTCGCATCTTTATTAGAATGTGCTGGTTTAAATATAAGTTTTATTTGAGGAAATTGTGCTTTAAACCTCTTTAATATAGATGGAAGCCTATATGTACACTGACTTTCTTGTGCACCAATCGTTAACGTACCAGCTATTTCTTCATCATCTTTCACAGCCATTTTCGCTTCGTTACTAAGCGCAACCATCTTATCAGCATATAGTTGAAACTTCCTGCCCGCTTCGGTTAAGAAAAGACGTTTCCCTAATCTTTCAAATAACGGCGTACCTAGCTCAGTTTCTAACGTTTTAATTTGCGCCGTTACGCTCGACTGAGCAAAGTTTAATTTCTTCGCAGTTTGTGTAAAGTTCAAAGTATCTGCCGCTACTTTAAATGTAATTAATTGTTTTATCTCCATTTATCATCCCTCTTTCCAATCGATATTTTCGATTGATTCCATCGAAATAATCCTCTTTGCCTATTGATATTTATATTGTATGATAAAGAGCATCGACAAACAATAAAATGGAGGTATTCCATATGAAAGCACTTTGTTTCGAACAGTTTGGAAGTCCAGATGTACTACAATATAAAGAACTAAATGATCCAATCATAAATTCAAATGAAATTCTTGTCCGCACCAAAGCAATCGGTTTAAACTTTGCTGATATTTATAGACGCCGCGGTGATTATCATCTCGCTGGAAATCCACCTTATATATTAGGTTATGAAGGGGCTGGTATTGTTGAAGAAGTAGGAGCTAACGTTACAACTATCAATCCTGGAGACCGTATTGCATTTGCTGACGTTCCATTTGCAAATGCAGAATTAGTTGCCGTTCCATCAGAAAAAGCCATCCCACTTCCGGATTCTATTTCTTTTGAAACAGCTGCTTCTGTCTTATTACAAGGTCTAACGGCACATTATTTAACGAAAGATAGCTATCAAATAAAACAAGGTGATACAGCTTTAGTCCATGCTGCGGCTGGTGGCGTTGGTCAACTTCTTATTCAAATGATTAAACTACAGGGCGGAACAGTAATTGGTCTTACGTCATCAACCCAAAAAAACAAAATAGCCACGTTAGCTGGGGCTGATCATGTATTTTTATATACGGAAAAATGGCATTCAAAAGTACTTGAAATAACAAACGGCACTGGAGTAAATGTTGTATATGAATCAGTAGGTTCTACATTAGAGGAAAGTTTTACCGCTACTAAAATTGGTGGTACTGTCGTATTTTACGGAATGGCTGGCGGTAATCCTGCTCCCGTTGATCCACGCATGCTTATGGATACTTCAAAAACTTTAACTGGTGGAGACCTTTGGAACGTGCTTACTACCTTTGAAGAACGTAAGAAGCGCTCTACTCAATTATTTGATTGGATCGCTAGTGGAAAATTAAACATTGCGAGTCCTACTACATTCTCTTTACAAGACGGTGCTCGCGCCCATGAATTATTAGAGAGCAGAAAAAGTACGGGGAAGATTTTATTAATCCCTTAATCGTTCCTATTAAAAAAAAGAAGCTAGATTCGATTTTATCAAGACCTAAATTGAAACAGTTAATAAAAGAAAGGACATAACATATGTTATGTCCTTTCTTTTTCAAATAACGGGCCCGTGTAAATTTGGAATAAATTTTGTGCTCATTGCTCAATTAAAATGCTCTTTAAGTGAATATAGATCTTTTATTTGTGAATAAGACTACGTACTAATTTATGCTAGAAACGAGAATTCACTCCTATAACGACAGTAGCGTCTATTTCCTCGTCTCTAGCCACTTTCGGAGTAAGCCCAGCATCAGCAAAAATTTCAAAGGTATGAGTTGCCTGCATTTCGCTCGTCTCTATTAAAAGGTGTCCCCCCGGTGCTAGCCAGAGAGATGCTTCATTTGCTACTCTTCGCTGAATGTGAAGTCCATCCTCTCCCCCGTCAAGCGCTATCTTTGGTTCATGTAGACGAGCTTCCTGTGGGAGCAGCTTTATCGCCTTAGTAGGAACATATGGTACGTTTGCAACTAAGGTATTCACACGACCTTTAAGTGAATGAGGTAAGGCATTATACAAGTCACCTTCAAAAACATGGCTACCAAAATTTGTTACGTTGCGGCTTGCACATCGTACTGCGACAGGGTCAATATCAACAGAATACAATTCAACTCGTCCTAAAGCTTCCACCAGAGCTACACCCACAGCCCCTGATCCGCAACATAGATCCACGACGATATCACCAAAACACGACAGAGCTTTTGCCTGGTGAACAAGAAACTCTGTACGTTGACGAGGTACGAAAACCCCTCGGTCCACTTCTATCCGCAACCCACAGAATACTGCGTATCCAACAACATATTCAAGTGGTAAACCATGAGCCCGCATTTCCACCATTTTCTTTAGCTCCTCTGGTGTTTGTGCCTCTGCCATAAGTAACCGGGTCTCATCTTCTGCGAAAACACAACCCGCGCTCTGAAGCTTGTTAATGATACATTTTTCCGTTTTATTTTCCAAAAAGAAATTAAATTCTCTTCCTATTTATCTCACCACTTTTTCTTATTTATAACCCTGTATTCGTTAAAAATTGGAGATATCCTTTTCAACAAAGCAGCCCTATTCAAAAAGTTACACCCTTATTCAATTAAATGATCCAATTGTTGAACAAAGAAATACTCTACATAATGGATATTGTCACTAAAATACCCCAACCTAATTTTATAAATAGAAGTAAGAAAAGGAAGCTAGATTTTCTAGCTTCCTTTTCTTATTTCTATTTGAGATTTAATTATATTTCCACACTTTCTTTCCCTTTTGCAACATAACTCATATCTCCAACAGACTCGACGATATATTCCCCGTCTTTATATAAAATTTTCGTCACACTAGCATTTTCCACTCCAAGTTTCGTTTTACTACTGTCTAGCATTTCTATTAAGGTAGTAATCAATAGCCCATGAACGACAACTAAAACGTTACCGCCACCATCTTTAGCTGCTTCTTCACTAATTTTATCTATCTCTGCTTTTATACGAGTAGAAAATAACTCCCAATTTTCCGCCTGTTTCGTAGGATCTGCTGCTCTAATAAGATCAATAACTTCTTGAATAGAAAACTTCATAAGTTCTTCTGGTGATGCAACGCCTGCAGCTTTTCCAACCACATCCCACATATTTTCAAGTTTTTCACCTTCAAAAATACCGAAATTTAATTCTCGTAAATCTTTTCTTTTCTCAAGTTTCAATTTTGATTGCTCACTATATTTTAATACTAAATTAGCAGTTTCAATCGCTCGGCCGCTATCACTACTATACGCAGTTGTAAAATGAATATCTTTTAATCCCGTTCCTAAATTAGAGGCAACTTCCACACCTTTTTCTACTAACGGAGAGTCTGCCCAACCTTGCGCGCGATGGTTCGTATTTAATATTGTTTTACCATGTCTTGTAACATATAACGTAACTACATTGCTATCTGTTTCTCGATTCTTCATTCTTTTTTCTCTCCCTTTACATTTCTATCTCAATTTTACCACCTCAATTATTCATTGAGCAAAATATATGTAAGTAGCTTCGCTTAATAAAAAATGCTACCTTTCTGTATATCCATACAAAAAGATAGCATCTTTTATGATTACATTTCTTAACCGATACTCCTATTCAGCAAAAGCACTCGAATATTGTACAATTCCTTTTACGCCTTCAAGAGCATTCTCCCTTAATTCCATCACCATAAACACTTCATCTGGCACTTCAAATGGTGCTTTTATATTCCACTCACTTGCTTTCTTAAAACCAAATTTCGGATAGTACTCTGGATGTCCTAATACTACAACTGACCCGTATCCAAGGCCTTTCGCTTTTTCTAACGCAGCTACAATAAGTTTCCCGCCAATGCCTTTTTTCTGATGGCCACTAGCAACTGATACTGGCGCAAGCGCTAATGAATCTACAGAGGCTCCATCTTTTTCTATCGTAATTTTCGATAACATAATGTGACCGACTATTTCCTCATCTACCGCAACGATAGATAACTCTGGAACAAACGCGTCACATTCTCTAATACGCTTTACAAGTTCATGTTCCTTTTTATCACTATACTCTTCATTTAAAAATGCTTTTTTTACAACTTCTTCTGTTTTTCTATAATCACTTTTTTGTTCTTGCCTAATCGTTACCACTCTATATTATCCTCTATTCTTTCTTATTTCTTTTTGGATTTTACGAAGTGCTTTTTTCGATCCGCGTTCAATGTCATGTTGCATTTTTCGCTCTTTATAATCGACAAATAGTGTATTTAAATCGTATCCCTCTGGATATAATTCTTTTGCTGCTACCTCTAAAGTAATACGTTTTACATTTACTTCAACAAATTCACCGTTATAATATACAACGACGTTATAAAAATTATCTATTTCCTTATAGATAATACCAAAATCATCATAATCTAATACATTTACACGATCACCGATTTTGTACTCGTAATGATTTTCTCTTTTTTCTTGCACGAATTTCGGTTTTCTAATTTTACTTTCATTTACTTTTTCTAATGCATATTCTTTATTTCCCATGTACTCTTTCGCTCTTTTCAGTACATGTTCTCTTACGTTCATTTTATTTGCAATCCAAAGCGCATTACTTTCACCTGATTTACCGATTACTAATTTATAAAGTGGTTCTAACGTTTCACTATTAAATTGCATCGCTGCATTCATAAAATCATCGTGCATCTCTGAGAAGCGTTTAATTTCACCGTAATGCGTACTCGCAACTATAATACATCCAGCAAGATAAAACTCCTCTAAAATAGAAATTGCAAGTGCTGCTCCTTCATTCGGTTCAGTCCCGCTTCCTATTTCATCAAATAATAGCAACGTATTATTATTTGACATCCTCATAATCTCAGATAAATTTTTCATATGTGATGAAAATGTACTTAGTGCATTTTCAATACTTTGATTATCACCAATATCTACAAATACATTTTTAAAAATAGCAATTTCTGTTTCTTTATCTCCAGCAATATGCAGACCTGACATTGTCGCTAATGTTAGTAGTCCAATTGTTTTTAATACAATTGTTTTCCCTCCCGCATTCGGCCCTGTAATAATTAAACTACGGTAGTCTTGACCGATTTCAAAGTTTAATGGTACTACTTTTCCACTTAAAAGCGGATGCTTACAATTTACTAAATGAATGTAGCCATGATCATTTAACTTCGGCTCTATTCCATCGATTGATTTACTAAACTTTGCTTTCGCAAACACCATATCATACTGACTAATCAATTCCATATTAATTTTTATATGATAAATATTTTCTACTACCATTCCTGATAAAGTTGCTAAAATTTGATATTCTTCCATCGCTTCTTCTGCTTTCAAACTTGCGAGTTCCACATTTAACTTTGTAACCGTATGCGGTTCTATAAATACAGTAGAACCTTTAGCGGAAGCTTCAACTATACTCCCCGCAACTTGATTTTTATAAGAAGATTTAATCGGAATCGTGTACCTATCATCCTTCTTACTAATAAAAAATTCTTGAATATACTTCTTATTTGCACTACTATTTAAAAACTTCGTTAAACGTTCTTTTATTTTCCCATCTACCGAATCAATGTTATTTCGAATTCGCTTTAACTCTTTACTCGCAGCTGCATCAATACTATTGCCTTTTATTGAAAAATTAATTTCCTCTTCAATACTTTTATATTCAGTCATTGAATTTGCATAAGAAGCTAATACTGGCGCAAAAAATTCTTTATCTAACATAAACTTTTTAATTTTTCTACATCCACGTAAAAAGTCTGAAACACTTACTAATTCTTCCGGATCTAAAATCATCCCTTTTTCTAATTTTTGAATTGTACTAGCAATATTTGAAATTCCAAAGAAAGGAACATGCCCTTCTGCATCTAATATAGCTCTCGCTTCAGTTGTTTCATTCAAACGATTTCTCACTACTTTAATACTCGTACTTGGTTCTAATTTATTTAATAATTCCTTACCTAATCCACTTACACAATAAGATTTCACTATATCCTTTAATTCGTTATATTGTAACTTTTCAAAAGTCATCGTATTCATTTTGTTTCTCCTCACTATGATTGATTTTTATCATAAATGAAGATACCTACTCATTAGATTCCAATGAGCTCTACATTATTCAATTACCATTTTTATACATTAAAAACATATACAAAAAAGCTGCGGGGATACCGCAGCTTTTACATTTACAAGGCTTGAGTAATAAACATATGAGGAAATAAACCATAAAAACAGATGGCAATCCCCTTATTACACGCTTTATAAAGTATTGTAGGTATCTTCATAGGTATCGAAATAAATCCATGACAAAATTAGGGGTATGGTATACATAAAAATCCCCTGTTCTTATCCGATTTATTTCATTAAATTTTTCCTATTTAGTACCTACCGCACTCACAAAAAGCACCTCTCATTAATTTATATTATAGTCATTGAAATCTAATTTACTGAAATCATCATACTATATGTTTCGTGAGAAGTAAAGGTGTCAGACTATTCCCTTGCAGATTGTAAAGCCTTCATATAATCAGCCTTTTTCTCAAGTGTCTTTTTCGCCTCTTCAGCCGTTACTATATAATCTACCACAATATGTTGTAATACGTCCTTATTAGCATTTGGCAGCTGAACCGTTATATCATCCACACTACTCTTACTATTTTCAATCGTTTTATTGAATTCCTGAATACTTCTCGCAACTTCTGCTAATGTTTCCATATGTGTCCGGTTGTCTAAATCCAAAAAGATATTACTTCTGAAAACCGCCGTAATATAACGCTTCGGATGTTTCTTCGCTATTTTTTTCTCTGCATCCTTACCGAAAACAGTGTCCCCTGTTTGCATTTTCTCGAAAGTAAGTATAGTATTAGTCCCTTTTTCTTCATAATATGTATTGAATCTTTCTCGTAAATCATTCGCTTCTTTTTTTATTTTATAGTTATCATTATTTACCTTTGGAGAGGTTCGTCCATCGAAATACATTTGAAATTGCAAATATGGTTCATCTACTTGCTGTACATAAGCTATTCGTATATCTGGTCCTAAAAAATCCTTACCTTGACTAGGTATTTCAATTCGATCTAGTTTCACAGAAATACCATGCTCCGATTTTGTATAACTTTGTGCTTTTTGTTCAATTTCTTCATCCGATATATCACATGATGTTAATAGTAATAAACTAAACATTATGCTACATTTCATTATTGTTCTTTTCATATTGCCTCTCCTTTTGCTACTACCACCTATACAGAACTGTCCTTATGGATTTTAATTTGCGATTTATATAAAAAACTTCTTCTAATAATCATATGTATAATAAAACTATCAGTTACCATTTTACACTTATAGTGTAATTTTACACTATAATCATTTTATCGTAAAGCACATATAATTACTATTAAAATCACGTTAAAAACATACTAATATTTAGTTCTATAGCAATCACAGTAAGGAGATGTTCTTCGAGTACGAATAAGAGACGCCACGGGTGACATTATTTATTCCAACGCATCTCTTGTTGTTTCAAAAGTCAACTAGTTTATTTATTAAAATACAGATTTAGGAATGATAACAATATAAAAAGAAGAGGAAAACTTATATTATAGTCTACCTCTTCTTTTCTATGAACAATTCACTGCTGAACATATATAGAAACTGATCCTCCACTTACATGGAACTGCCCCCATCCGTCCTTATTAATTGTTACAGTATTTGTTTGATTACCTGTAATATCGTGCCATACTTCCCCTGCATTATTCTTTCCAACATCCATCCACTTTGATCCTCCTGGTCCATCAGAGATTAATGTAGCTAAACCAGAATTAACATGTACACTATCACCTTCTCTTGTCCAACCAATCACATCTGGATGGTCTAAATAATCACGCTGCGTACCATATGCAAAGTTTTTTCGTGCCGTCAAAATCGGATCTATTTTATCCTTTAACGCTGGAATTTCATAACTACTATTTCCATTTGTCCCATAGTAATCACCATAGAAAACTGAAGGATAGCCCTCTGCACGAGTTAAAATAAATGCATATGCCAACGGTTTAAACCATGGACTGACTACAGATTCCAATGACTGTCCAGGCTGAGAATCATGATTTTCAACAAGAGTAACTGCGAGTGCAGGATGATTTTGCATTACTGTTCCATTTAAAATATTTCTCATATCATAATTCCCATTTCCTTTTGAAGCATAATGAAAATTGTAATGCAGTGGTGCATCAAATACAGATTGATTATAATTGACTTTCGCTAAATAATTATTTAAAGTCTGGATATCATTTTGCCAATATTCAGCCACCGTAAACATTTCTTTCCCCGTTTGCTGCCTGACATGATTTACCCAATCGCGTAAATATTCATGATCAATATGTTTAACAGCATCTAAACGAAAGCCATCTAAATTTAATTCATTCGCATACCACGTCCCCCAATTTTTCATCTCATTCGCAACATCTGGATGATCAAAATCAAGGTCTGCATACATCAAATAATCATAATTTCCATTCTCACTAGACACCTCCCAGTCCCATGCCTTACCTATACCCCTAAATTTATAAATTCGATTTAATTTCCTTCCTTCATCCCAATCCGTTCCGTCAAAATGATACCATTTCCATTTGAAATTAGAATAAGTATCTCCGCGCCCAGGAAAGTTAAACCCTGTCCATGCATTAATTTCATAATCACCTGATACCTCAATATTTCGATTGTTACGGTCTACCTCAACAGCTGTTACAGTTTCAGTATAATCTGCTCCACCTTTATGATTCATAACTACATCACCGTATACATCGATGTTTTGCTTATGTAAAGCTTCAATTGCAGATTTCAACTGTGCTTTCGTCCCATATTTTGTTCGTACCGTTTCTTTTTGATTGAATTCCCCTAAGTCATATAAATCATATGCTCCATATCCTACGTCATTTTGCGTAGTTCCTTTATATGCAGGCGGTATCCAGACAGATGTAATTCCCTTTTGAGCTAAATTTCCAGCATCCGAACGCAAGCGGTTCCAATGATTCCCATCATTTGGAGCATACCATTCAAAATATTGCATTAACGTTCCATTGTTAACCGTATCTGCATAGGCTTCACTCCTCCCATATATACCAGGTAAAAACAAAACAACCGACAAGCCGACTACTGTTATTTTTTTTAACATATTTACACCATCACCCTTTCAAGAAAACGTTTGCATAGTTTATCGGAATCATTATAATATTCGTTCTACAATTAGTAAAGTAGGAATCTCTTATTCTCCCATATTTTTTTAGTCTAACTTCAAATATTCAACCAATACTTCAACGTAGTTTTCATTTCACATCTTATTCAAGATTGTTTACAATTTATCTATAAAAGCATAACGGAGGGATTTCTATGACCGACTTTCAAAAGCAATTTTTTGCAAGATTAAATATAGAAGAAAAACACAAAGTTTCATTTGAAGATTTACCCAACATTATGTACGCAATGGCACAAACTGTCCCTTTTGAAAACTTAAATATTCTCGAAAACAACTTTACAGAAATATCAAAAGAAAATCTAAAAGAAAAAATTTTAGTAAACAACCGTGGCGGTCTTTGTTATGAACTCAATCCTACTATGTATTACTTCCTTAAAGACGCTGGATTTGATGTTCATCTCGTTTCAGGAACAGTGTACAATGCTGCAAATTCTATATGGGCTGTTGATTCTGGCCATATCGCAACCGTTTTAACACATCATAATGAACTTTATTTAATTGAAGTAGGATTCGGCTCATACTTACCTCTTGCACCTGTCCCTTTCTCAGGTGAAGTCATTCACTCCGTTACAGGAGATTATCGTATTCGTAAAGAAATGACCGAAAAGGGAAACTACATGTTAGAGATGCGTAAAAATAATGAGTTTTTGGATCAATCTTCTACTGATGATTGGATGTTAGGCTATGCATTTTATATAGAAGAAGTGGATGAAGAAAAAACAAATGCAGCACAAAAAATTATTGTTGAACATGAAGGCTCACCATTTAACAAAGTACCTCTCATTGTAAAACTAACTGAAGGTGGGCATGCATCTTTAACAAAGGATAGTCTCACAATAGCGAAAAACGGTAAAAAAACGAAAGAAAACGTTACAGATGTGCAATATAAAAATCTTTTACATTCAAAATTCGGAATTACATTATAATTTTTTAAGCCTTGCCATTTTAGCAAGGCTTTTCAATTTTCAGCAGGGATTTTTTGCAATTTGTTGTATTTCATAGTTATATAGGAATATAACTACATATTTAGAAAGGAAATGATTATGACTGAACTTAAAGATCGACTACAAGTAGATGATAAAGAGAAGTGGGATTTAACGGATATTTACCATACAATTGAAGATTTGGAAAGTGATTTCCAAAAAATCGAAGTATTAACGAAGGAATTACACGAGTTTAATGGAAATATTTACGATGGTAATAGCTTATTAGCTTATTTAACAAAGAGTGAAGAAATATCTAGCATCATATCTTTAATGTTCGCTTATGCACGACTACAATCAGATCTTGATACGCGCGATACTGACGCTCAATCTCTTGTCGATAAAGTATCACAATTACATGTGAAAGTAAGTGCGGCTAAATCTTTCTTTTCCCCATTCTTACTTAGCGTAGATGAAAACACATTACAATCTTACATAGAAGAAGCAGAAGGCTTACAATATTATAAAGAAGACTTATTTGAATTATACCGTTATAAAAAACACGTATTGAATAAGGACCAAGAAGAAATTTTATCACAAATGGGCGAAGCGCTCTCCTCCCCGCAGCACACATTTGGTATGTTAAATAATGCAGACATACTATTTGGTGAAGTGACTACTGATGATGGAGAAAAAGTTACTTTAACACGCGGGATGTATGCAAAATTAATAGAAGATGAGAATCGCGAGAAACGTAAAGAAGCCTATAAAGCTTATTACAAACCTTACGTTCAATTAAAGAACTCCATCGCGTCTACTTTATCCGCTGCTATTAAAAATAATGTTACTGTTTCGAAGCTGAGAAAATATCCATCTGCGTTAGAGAAATCATTATTTGGCGATATGGTTCCGAAAGAAGTATATGAAAACCTAATTGATACAACGAAAAAAAACATTCAATCATTACATACTTATAATAAGCTTCGAAAAGAAAAATTAAATGTAGATGAACTACGCCAGTACGACTTGAGCGTTGATTTAGTAGCTGGTGTAAAACAAGACATTCCATATGATAAAGCGTTCGACATAATGATTGAATCACTGGCTCCTTTAGGTGAAGAATATATTGAAACATTAAAGAGCTTTAAAGATAAACGTTATATCGACGTGAGAGAAACGCCAGGAAAACGTTCCGGCGCTTATAACTTTGGTGTATATGGTGTTCATCCTTTCATTCTTTTAAATCATCATGATGATTTAAATAGTCTTTTCACTCTTACTCACGAATGTGGGCACGGTATGCATACGCACTACTCACACGGATACCAACCAAGAATTTCTGCACACTATACTATTTTTGTCGCAGAAGTCGCTTCTACAGTAAATGAAGTGCTATTAATTCATCATTTATTAAAAGAAGCAAAAGATGCTGATGTACGTAACCATTTAGTAAACCATTTCATCGAGAAATTTAAAGGCACTTTCTTTACACAAATCATGTTCGCTGAGTTTGAAAAAATCACACATGAAATGGCACAGCAAGGTAAACCATTAAATGCCCAAACCTTTAGCGAGGTTTACGAAAACTTGTTTAGAGAATATAATGGCGACTCCCTCGTATTTGACGAAGAAGTAAAATACGGCTGGGCTAGAATACCGCATTTCTATCGTCCATTTTACGTGTACAAATATGCAACTGGATTCGCTTCTGCAATCCAAATTGCCGATAAGTTATTGAGCGGCGATCCAAATGCTCAAAAACATTATATTGAATTCCTTAAAGGCGGAAGTTCAGACTACCCATTAAACTTATTGAAAAAAGCTGGTGTTGATTTAACTACGCCAGAACCGATTGAGAGTGCATTAAATCGTTTTAGTGAACTTGTTGAAGAATTTTCAGCATTATAAAAAGCATGCAGAGTATATACTCTGCATGCTTTTTTCATTTCGGTTACTTTATGCTAAATGTTGCTGCGTCACACAGTGAATCATGCCACCATACGCATACAATTCATTCACATAAATACCAACAATTCTTCTCCCTGGAAACTGACCTTCAATAATTTGCAGCCCTAACTTGTCATGTTCATCTCCATACATAGGAACCAATACAACTTCATTTCCGATATAAAAGTTCAAATATGAGCCCTTACAGTCTGCTTCTTTTACCACTTTTCTTGTCACTGGTACTGGTATGAGTTGAAATGGCTTTCCATCTATATTTCTTGCCTGTCGCAATTCTTGATAATGCTTTTCGTACGCCTCCAAAAGATACGGCTCTCCTTCCTTAAAAGGATCATATTCATACAGAATCGTATTTTCATTTACAAAACGTGCTACTCCGTCAATATGGTAATCCGTATCTTCATCATAATTATCCTCACCGCGAATACCAGTTATCCATATAAAATTCGTTACCCCTAAATATTTCGTTAACTCCATTTCAATCTCTTCCTGACTTCGTGTAGGATTTCGATTTTCATTTATAATAGAAGTTTTCGCTGCCATTAAGGTTCCGTTTCCATTTATCTCAATTCCCCCGCCCTCTAGACAGAAACTAGATTCAACTTTTCGAATACTATACATTTCACTTATTTTCGCCGGAATAACAGCATCGTTTTCATGCGGATATTTATCTCCCCAACCATTAAATAGCCAGTGTGTTAAGCACAAATTTCCCTCTTTATCTTTTACAAAGATCGGTCCATTATCTCGTATCCAAACATCATCAGTTTCTTGTACTAAGAAATCAATTTTATCCATATCTACTTTCGCTTCCATTAACTTCGATTGGACATGTACTTTTTCTTCCTCATCATATACAACAATATGCACAGTTTCTCCGTAATGAAGTTCCTTTGCCATCGTTACCCAAATATCATCTAACTTAGCTCTGTAACCTTCACCTCTATGCGTTTTATCATGAGGCCATTGGAGCCATGTCCCTTCATGTTTCTCCCATTCTGCCGGCATATAATACAAACTATTTTCTATATTCCTCATACATATTCACCCCTTCTCTGAATGTAAGTACAGTCTATACTTTGACATCGTGTTAAGGTCAACAAAATACTGGTGATTAGCAAAAGAATAAAATAAAACTTTGTTCATCCCTTACCGATTATTAAGTAAGGTAATCATGTTTTATGTGTAGGTAATCTCTCATCTAACCTCCTCGTGTTCTCTGAATCTCGAGGTAGGCATAAGTTACTACTCGCTAATGCGAGATAAAAAAGAATACCTATTCGAAGGCTAATCATTACGGTAAAGCCCAAGCGAATATATCATTACACAGACACTATAATTATTTTCTGTAATTTTCCAAATAAAAAAGAGAACATTCGAAGTCTGCTCTCTTTTTTAACTCGCTATATGTATTGCTATCTTATATGAGTATCAACAAATAATTATATCCACTTTTAATCTAATTCACTAATCGCTGCCCAATAAGAGCATACAGCTTCTCTAGCTTGCTTCTCTGAAGGAAATCGTTCAATATTTGGCAAAAAACTTCTCCCTTTATATTGAAATAACTTTTCTTCTCTAAACGCTTCTATTTCATATTGCAAAACCTCTCTGTGCAATATATATTGATTCCCAGCACGCTCAATTAAATAGTTGGACGGTTTAATAATTTTATCCTCAAAAATCTCTAGATTCGCTTGCATTAATTTCATGAACGTCGTTCCTTCCATCTCCATTATCCTTATGATAAACTATTTCTACTTGTAAAATCAGCATTAAAAATTTTCGTATTTGGAACTTTATCCATACATTGACATAACATTAATGTCAATCCTTATTCCCATTCTATTTTCGTAACTAATAAACAAATTTGCGTCACATACTCTTCTACTAAACAATCACATTCAGGTCCCTTTATATAAACTTCATATGGATGACCATCTATTATATAACCGTTCTTTTCCACCCACTCTTCTAATGCCATATAAGCATAACCTATATAGTCATAGCTACCATAATGCATAGTAGTAACAATTTGATGTTGATGTATCTTTTTTATCTCGCATCCTTGTAATCCATCTTTACCGTCCCCATCCATAATCGGAATTCTTAATTCAATATCGCTGTGACCCGGCATAAATTCTTCATCATAAAAAACGGTAGAAGGAGAACCTACTATTTGCAAACTATTTTTTTGTACTTCTTCATATAAATCATAAAAATAATCATCCATATAATCTATATCTATTTGTAACCTTTGAGCAATTACAGTTATTTCATTTCTCGTTCCATTTAATATATCGTAATTTCTATGGCGAGCAATATTTAAAGCATAATTCATATTGACCATTTCACTCATTTCAGAAATAACCTGTAAATTTTGTTTCACCTCATGTGACAACTCGATAATTTGCGCTTGCATATAGTGAATAAATGAATCTTGATCTGATGACTGCAGTATTACTTTAATTTTCGGTAAAGGAAACTTGTACTCCCTCAGCTTTTTAATTTTCAAGGCTATCTCTAACTGCCCTTGCTCATAAAATCTATATCCATTTACTGGATTTACATATGCCGGTTTCAATATTTCCTCTTTATCATAATGTCTTAGCATCCGTGTACTCATTTTACAAATCCGAGAAAATTCAGTAATTGTATACATATACATACCCCTTGAATACATTTTCTTTTGTAACCTTTATTATTAAAACCAATCTAAAAACTTTCTAATTGAAGAACCTTCATTCTGATTGTTTAATCTTTTCATTTTTGGAGGTAACAAATGACTCGGACAATACCACGTTAAACAATTCATTGCGCCTCCCATAGTCGAGATTTCTCCTACATGAATTTGAATAACTTGTTTCTCTGTATGTTGTTGAATATATCGTAAAACTTCTCTATCTTTAGCTAGTCCAAACTTAGGGACGTAAAGAGCATCACATGTTTCTAACATATTTATATATAATCCTTTTGCCGATGCTATTTCTTGATCATATTGCCCTTTCTCTGTATATGAGGATGGAACAACTATAAATTCAGCTTCTGGCATTTGCTCTTGAATTATCTCTTGAACATGATATCTAAATTCATGATCCCCTAAAAAATCACTAATAAACATCGTATGTTCACCAATAAATTTAACCATTCCGTCCGCGTGTGCAAGTACATCTCCCTCTTCAGCAGGAATAATTATAACTCGGCTCACATCTAAATCCCACTCTAATTGCTCAATAATTTCCTCTTCTGTCCAATCATCATTATCATCAAATATGCGTTCTGTTAATATAACGGTATCTTTTTTATTCCAAATCAAATTACCACCATCTAATATTAATGGGGATTTCACATATTCAAAGTCATTCTTTTTCAACCATTTATTAAATTGTTGATCTAAATATCGCCCTTGATCATCTGGCAAATAATTTGGTCGATATTTAAATTTAACAAGATGATTCGTTACAACTGGCGCTACATCTCTTAGCCAAATATCATCATACTCAAAAAAGCTTGTATGAAAGTCTTGTTCTTCAACAGATAAAGAAATAAATTGATCTGTAGCTCCCTTTTTTTCATTTAAATTTTCATTAAAATAAATAAGTTCTTCATAAAACGGTTCATAATATTCATTTGATTCATCTGGTATCGCAGTAAAAATAATTCCCTTTTGTTTGTGTTCCATTTTCTTTCCCTCGCTTTTTTATAATAATGAAGTAGCCAGCTCTTCCTCAACATTTTTTAAATGGATTATAGCACGGTGAAATATTATATATTTATATAAAAAATATAAAGCCGTCATTGAGCTGTAAATTGACTCTTGACAAGATTTTAAATAAAGTTTTTTATAACAACATTCTAAAATTAATAGTCGTACACAATTAACGATTACATGATTTTTCAACCTGATTCTGATTCTGATTCTGATTCATATCCATAACTTCTAACAGACCGTTTTGATTATATAAATTCAATAAATTCGTTTCTACACCTATACAAATCCCTTCTAACGGAAGGTCATTTGGATCTTGACCAAAAGGATCTTCAATTTCAACTCCTATCGCTTCAATACCAATAAACGCAAAACTGATAAACATAGTTGCAAGTACAGTCACCCAGCCAAGACTATCAACAAGACCAATCGGTAAAGTCCCGCAAAATATGAGCAATAAAATTTTTATATGCGCAAAATAGGCAAAAGGAATAGGTGTCGTTTTGATACGATCACACCCCCCCACAGCCGTAAGCAGATTATTCAAATCAGTTTCCATATTAATTATTGCATTTGGATGAATTTGACCCGTTTTCAAACCTTTTGATAGTATAGTTTTTAACATAAGAACTATACTAATCGGTAAATGCATAGATTGATCCAACATTTCCTTCTCCTTCTCAGAACAAACATTTAATAATTCCTTTATTTCAGATAAATCTTTTTCGTCTCTCAAATGTCCTTTCGCTATCTTCGGAAAAGCAATTAATAACTGTAAAAATTTTAGTTGTTCCTGATCTGTCTTTTTCCCCTCGGAATCCCAATAACATAAAAAACTAACTGCTAAATTTCTACTACAAGCACCAATTGTGCCGAACAACTTTCTACCTTCCCAATATCTATCATAGGCGGTGTTAGTACGAAAAACTAACAGTAAACCTAAAGAACCTCCAACAATTATCCATGGAGTTTGATTCATTTTAATTGCTGCATAATAATAATGAATTACAGTTACTACCGTTGAAACACATATATATAATAAAATTTGCGGGAAAATATCTCTTATTACTGTTCCCTTTAATGTAAATATTTGATGTAAACTATTTTGATTATTATAATGCACCATATTTACAAAAACCTCTTCCCTTATTAACTTTTTATTCTTTAAAATCATGAGAGTATACAATTAAATAGTAAAATCATAAACCCTATCATGACGAAACTCGTTAAAATTATTTCTTTCAATACCGTTACTCCTTTTTTCGTCAAAAGATATAACTCTTTTTAAATTCAGACAACAAACATTCACTCTTCTAAATCACGACGCATTATTTTAGAATTTGCAATAAATAAAGCACTAATTAGTACAAGAATTGCGCAGGCGTATAACAATGAATCTATCGGACTATCGTGATCTATAATAATGAGACGAACGATAGCTGTTATACCTATATAAATAAAATATCGTAATGGGAAATGAAAATTCATTTGAAAATACTTTATAATCATTACAATAAATTCAAAATATAAAAAGAATACGACGATACTATCAATCAAATGATAACTAGATTCTTCACCATTTAATTTCAGCTCTTGTATAAATTGAATGACTTCTTTCATTAGAAACACACTTAAAACAACCCCAAAACAAATCAAAGCCACATTTAAAATGTACTGTAGAACGATAGGGAAAAACGAAAATACTATTTTAAAATTCTTTAACACAAACATTTTTCTCCTTTTCCATATAAAACGAAAAATGAATACACACTATAATTCATTTATCATTGCATTTATATTTTTTATTGTTACAAATAATAAGGAATGACAAAATAGGCAAAGATAACATTTCACCTATTTTGTCTATATAGCAGCACAACGAAATTTCAATCTATTACTTCAATGCAATTGGTTGTTGCTGTGTAACACAATGAATCATACCGCCATTTTTATAAAGTTCTCTCACATCAATACCAACTACTGTACGATCTGGGTATAATTTCTGAATCGTATCGTTTGCGATTTTATCATTTGGATCATTATAATTAGGCACCAATACCACTGTATTCCCAATATAATAATTGATATATGACCCTTTATAATCGAGAGTTTTTCCATTTTCTAATACCACTTTTTCTTTACTAAGCGGTAAGTATTCATACTTATATTTCTTTCCTGAAGCATTTTTTGCATCTAACAATGTATCCATATCTTTATTAGATAAACCCCATTCGGCTAGGTCATCTTCTTTCATCGTTACAATGGTAGATTTATTATGGAATTTAGCAAATCCATCAATATGAAAATCAGTAATATCTAAATTAGGCACTCCGTCTAACCAAATAAAGTTTGTCACACCCAGGTCACTTATATATTTTTCAATTTCCTTTTCGGATAAATCAGGATTTCTATTTTTATTCGTTACCGCACTTCGAGTTAATAAAGCAGTCCCATTGCTGTCTAATTCAATTGCGCCGCCTTCAAGGACAAATTTCCCCCAATCAATTCTTTCAATCCCTAATTGTTTACTCACATTTTCACGTATACGAGCATCATTTTTGTACGGCGTTTTCTTTCCCCACCCATTAAATGCCGGGTCTAATATTTTTAAATTTTTATTATTGTCATAAACAAAAATCGGTCCACTGTCTCGTGCCCATACATCATCAGTAGGAGCGATAAAGAAATCAATTTTATCCATATTCAGTCCTTTATCTATTAATAGTTTATTGATTCGCTCTTTCTCCTCCTCATCGTATGCAACAATGTGGACTGTTTCTCCCTCAGTTAAAGTACTTGTCATCTTAACCCAAATCGGTTCAACTTCCTGCTTATACTCTTCACCATATGTGTATTCATGAGGCCATTGCAGCCATGTACCTTCATGTTTATCTTTTTCATCTGGCATCGTATATTTTCCAACGTTTTTCTGTACCTCTACTTTTTCACTCTCTTTCCCTTTAGCATTTTCATTGTTCCCCTCAAAAGAGCATCCACTAATAATCGTTGTAGATAATGTAGCCATTAAGCAAAACTTTACTATTTTTTTCATTTTGTAAACCTCCTGTTCTTGTCTCCAATAATGTAAAGCTTCACATAGTGTGAAGCTCAAGCTTTTTTATTGATGTAAAATTTACCAATTAATCTTCCTCATAAATTCAATATGAATAGATAAACTTCACGCAGCATCTTTCCTATATTTAACATTCATATCATTTAACTTCCTAAATAAAATTATTCTACTATTCCCCCTTCATAGTTACTTCTTCGTTGAACATTCAAAAAAAATCGGTATTGATAAATTCATATCAATACCGATTTAAAAATCATTATTTTGCTTCTATTAAATCACTCGCCATTTTCCTAAACTCTTGATTAAATGCATCATTCATACCATTTTGGACATTAGAGAATAATATGACAAACGTTTTTTTATCCCAGTTAAAATTATTAAAAGTATTCCAACCTGCCAATACGCCGTGGTTATGATAATAATCTGGATACGTATAGAAACTAAATCCATATTTTCTTGCAGGTGATGCCGTAAACATATCTAATACACTTTGTTTAGATAACAGTTTTCCATCCATTATTGCCTCATCTAATCTTTTCATATCTTCAACAGTCGTATACATTTCACCACACCCATACAACCAGTTCATTTTTAAGCGGGGTGCAGCTATTAATTCATTATCTTTTCTCGTATAACCTTCTGCTAAAAAAATATCTTCTGGGAGAGTCGCCCCCATTCCAGATTCATGCATGCCAGCAGAAGTAAAAATATTTTCTTTGACGTATTCAGCGAGCGGTTTATTCGTAATTTTTTCTACAATATATGCAAGCACCATATAATTATAGTCTGTATATTTCCAGCCTGTCCCTGCAGGAAATTGCAATTTTTGCGCTCCAATCCACGTTACTAACTTTAAACGTGACCCCGCATCCACCCTACCTTGTCCTTGATCTGGCAAGCCAGATGTGTGTGTTAATAGATTTCGTAACGTAATGTTTTTATCTGCTGGAAACGATGGGATATATTTGTTTACATTGTCTTCAATATTCAATTTCCCTTTTTCTTTTAATTGCATGATAGATATTGCAACGACTGTTTTCGTAATAGAACCAATGCGATATTTCGTTCTTGGCGTTGTTACTACTTTATCTTTCACATTCGCATACCCATAACCTTTTCGTAAAATCACATGGTCTTTACTAGCTACAAGAACACTCCCATTAAATCCTTTATCTTTTAAATATTGATCTAATTTACTAGCTACAACTTCATAGCGTTTTTTCTCATTTGCATCAACTTCCTGCATTTTGTCCTTTTGCTTACTATTTAAATTAGAAAATGCCTTTATATCATATTTCTTACCTTTATTTGCATGTATTAGTGCAACGACACTCCCACAAAAAACAGCAAAAATAAAGAAAACGATTAACCATTTCTTTAGCATAATAGGAACCCTCTTTTATCTAGTTTCACTTAACATGCATCCATTCTATTCTATATCTTTTAATTTTCAAACATTTTATAATACTATCTATTATTCACCCAAGTAAACTAGATTCCTTTTTCTCATATTCAGTTTTTGGCTACTCTCTATTGTATTTCTTTCTTGCAAAATTTCCACCTTACAATCGGATGCACCCTACTATAATTTCAACATCTTATGTAACATTTGTTACACACGATAAGAAACGGAGTTGTTACGATGAAAAATACTGACAAACGCAATCGTTTAAATGATAGGATGTTTCATTACAGGGTAACAAAAACCAACATAGCTTTAATTGAATATTACGTAAAATAGATTACGATATTAAAAGGAAATGACGCTGAAAAATTTTTATACAAAATAAATCATGCACATAACGATACAGAAAAACAACTCATTATGGCTAAAGTAACAGGCAATTTCAAAAGAGGAAATGAACACAAATGAAAATGAATCTCATTTATATTTTAATTATACAACATATAAAAAAGAAATGTCGCTTATTCGGCATTTCTTTAGACTTTCTTCATAAAAAATTTACATTGCTAACTTTCTTTTATTTTTTGTTTTTTCTATATAAACTGACTGCCGAGATACTTAACAATAGCACTATACATAACCACGCATACGCATACCCTTTCTCATCTACAATATAACCAAATAAAACAGGTGCAACAATAATAGCAATTTGATTTAATGTAAGTGCCAAACTAACTGTTATTCCTACAGATTCTTCACTTGCCAATTCAGCAACTTCGGCTATAAAAAGACTAAACCAGCCAATTGAAAAGAATCCTAACAATGCACTTACACCATACAATACTCCACTCGTTATTGTATGTATACTCATTACTAACAATAGAACCAAACCGATAGAAGCACAGACAGTTATAAATAAAGGTATGCGCCGATTTCCCTTATAAAACACATCACTAATAGCTGCTAATACAACACGACCAATCATTCCAGAAAAGAACATAACTGAAAATACTGTTCCGGCTACAATAGATGTAATTGATTGTTCCCTTACTAAAAATTTCATGAAGTGTCCAACTAACACCATTTGTAATGAAATCATGCACATACCCGTCATATAAATTGGATACAACTCTCTTTTGCATATCACTACTTTTAGCTGTGTCCAAAAAGAAACTTTAATATGTCCTTTCCCCGCTTCCTCCTGAACATATGGCTCTTTATAAAACATAAAAAATAATAGCCCTCCAATAATACAAATGCATGCAATACTATTTATCGCGTAAGTCATATTATATTGTATTGTAAGAAACGGAATTAGCACTCCCGCTAACGCGCCACCAATCGGTATACCAGCTTGCCTTATTCCCATCGCTAACCCACGATTTTCTTTTGGGAACCATTTTAAAATCACTTTACTTCCTCCTGGCTGGGAAACACTATAAAACATGCCTATTAATAAAAGTACAAATAATAACCCATTAAATCCACTTACTATATTAGTCAGTAAAAGCGAACTCCCTAGCAAAAATGAACTGATAGAAATTAATATTTTTTCATTATATTGATCAAGTAGCCGACCGACAAAAAGCATACACAATAACGGTCCAATATTCACAACACTTACTAATAATCCACTCTCCGTATTCGTAAGTGCATATTCTTCTTTCCAAAATAAAGCGAAAACCCCGACACCATATGTTATAAGTGTCGCTGTTGTTTGTGTAATCGTCGCAACAATTAACATAACCCACTTATAAGTACTATTCACCCTTTCTTCAATCAACATAATAATCCCTCCCCCCTTCCATTGTATGAAAGTTCTGATATCATATAAAATAAAGATTCATCATATAATCCATCAAAAAAATTGATATCTTTTTGGAGGGATGATACGTGGACATAAAAGATTTAACTGTATTTTACGAAGTCGCGAAGGAAAATAATATTTCTCACGCAGCGAAAAATTTGAACTACGTACAATCAGGCGTAACAATGCGTATGAAACAACTAGAAAATGAATTAGGCGTGCCTCTATTTTACCGTAACGGAAAAGGTGTAACTTTAACTTCTAACGGTGAGATTTTATTAACGTACGCCAAACAAATTATCCACTTAATGGATCAATCTATAAAAGCGGTTCAAAGTAATGGAATGGAACCAAAAGGCATTTTAAAAATTGGATGTACAGAATCTACAACTGCGGTAAGGCTTCCCTCTATATTAACGGCCTACTATGAGAAGTACCCAGAAGTCGAATTGATTTTAGACACAAATACGACTGAACAACTAATTAGGCTTGTATTAGAGCGAAAACTAGACGGAGCGTTTATAGCTGGCTCTACTCAGCATGCTGAACTTCATACAAATGTATTTCGTGAAGAAGAATTGGTTCTTATTAGTAAAAAATCTTTATCCTCTCTTAAAGACATAGAAGATATGAATTTACTCGCTTTTAGTCGCGGGTGCTATTATAGAAGTTTATTAGAAGACTGGCTTCAAGAAGAAGACATCTCACCTAAACGAGTATTAGAATTCGGGACAATCGAAGCCATACTTGCATGTGTAAAATCAAATATGGGCATAGCGATTATGATGAAATCAATTTTAAAAGAGCATGAACATGACGTATCATTCAACCCTTTACCAAATAGCTTCAAAAAAGTTCCTACTACTTTCATTACTAGAAAAGACATATTTCGCTCAGCTGCATTACAAAAATTTATGGAGATGACTCACAATGCATGAAAAGAAAATACGTGGTATGAAACGAAAAACAAACACTATGATTAAACGCATTGAGGAACATACAAAAACGTTCCCTTCTACTTTCTATAACGATGAATATTGGTGTATGCCTTTACCAGTTTCTCAAGCTTTTATCGGGTCTCATAAAACACCTAGAAAAGTAAAACGATTATGTATACAAACCTTAATAGATCGAGTAAATCATTTAATAAAAATAAAACCGAGTGATACACATACATATCGAGTTGTTGCTTTAATTTCTATAGAGAATTTATGGAGATCGCAAATTATCGTATTCAAAAACGATGACTACTTTGATAACTTTTTCAATAGAAATAATGAATTTCAAACATGGATCCCTCTTTCGAATGAAATTGATTTTTGGGAAACATGGGGAATTTCAATTTGTCCTACTCCTCAAATGTTGCACTTTCAAGAAGTCACTTATGATGAGGATGCAATCGATGAAAAAGAGATTTGGTTTATTGGAGAGTTATCTTAAAAGGGGTACTTTTAAATGAAAAGCTTCCCTTTTTCCACTTAACAAAATCGCTATATAATGAATTTATCATTTTACTATATAGGAGGTTTTTAAATGGTAATACCTAAATATCCTGATGTCCCTACTCTTACGAAAAAACAAATCGATCAAATTACAGAAATCACTTTTCTAAAAGAAATAACACCACAAAAATGTGATGCCATTTTCGTTTTCGGCGGTTCTCACCCTGGCAATTGGCAAGCTCCTCTAGAAGCTTATCGACAAGGTTTAGGAAATCAAATTATCGTTACAGGTGGTACTAGTTTGCATGGTATGAAACATCCGAGCTGGAATTACGGGGATTTGTCAGATGCAGAAGTAATTGTAAATAAATTAATCGAACATGGCGTACCAAACGACACTATCATGTTCGAGACGAACTCCCTCCATTCTATCGCTAATGTAACGGAAGCGAAAAAGATTTGTGATTTCACAAAGATTAATCGACTACTATTTGTATGCAAAAGCTTAGGCGCTGGTCGGCAATATCGAGTATTAAAAAAACATTTACCTAAAACGATTACTTGTATCCCATATACATTTGATACAAGTTTCGATGGTGAGTTTATAATTAATAGATATAATTGGATGGAAAATGAAAAAAGTCGCTCTATGATTTTTGGAGAATACTTGAGAAATATTTGCTACGGTAGAAAAGGCGGCATTGAGCCACCTGAAAATGAGGTTGAAGGTTTAGAAGAATATGTATCCTACTACTATAATCTAGCATAATAGAAAAAGGTATACCAAAACCTCGGTATACCTTTTCTCCTATCTCACTTATTTTTCTTTTAGTACACTATGTAATCGATCAGGGTAATTTGTAAACATTCCTGTAGCACCCCATTTCATTAACAATCTCATATCTGGTTTCTCATTAATTGTATAAGGATGAATTAACAGTCCATTTTGCCTAGCCATTTTCATATATGACTCATCAATAATTAGTTCCCCGTTATCATTACGTAAGTTTGGTCCAATACCGACTGCATACTTTTTAATTTCTTGAAAATCATCATTCGTTACACTTTTCGGCTCATGTGTAATCCCAGACCATTCAACAATCTCATTGTTTTCATTTGGATAATACCAAAGCAACTGAACTAACGGAATATTTTCATTCATACTATGAATCTTTGTTAAACTATCTTTACTAAATGATTGAATCATAACACGGCTAGAAGACATGTTTTGACCTACTAAATTATATTTTTTTAATAAAGCTAATAATTTTTCTTCCATTCCTGGATACACATCTGGTGATTTTGTTTCAATGTAATACTTCATGCTTCTTCCGTACTTTTGGAAAATTTCTTCAAGAGTCGGAACTTTTTGACCAACATACTCTTGCTTAGCCTTTTCTGGATAAGCTTTATTGAACCACGATCCTGCATCTAAACTCTTTATTTCGCTTAACGTTTTATCTCGTACTTCCCCTGTTCCATTTGTCGTGCGATCAACTGCTGTATCATGCATTGCAATTAATTGGCCATCCTTAGTTAATTGAATATCTAACTCCAAATAATCCGCTTTCATTTTTTTCACTAAATCATAAGAAGCAAAAGTATGCTCAGGTGCATGTCCACTTGCTCCGCGATGTGCAATATTTAAAAACTTATTCGTATTCCCCTCATGCTTTCCTTCTGCTTTCGCATGAACAGCTCCCCCAGCAAAGATACTTCCCGTCATAAAGAAAATAACTAACACGCTAATAATTTTTCTCATCCTTCTAACCCTTCCTATGTTGTAAATTTCAACAAGTTAATGAGATTTACACGAAATAGAAGATATATTTTCATTATTTTTATAAGCTTATATTAAAATTTCAGTCTTACGAATATACTTTCCTTATGTTATTAATATAGAAAACTATTTATTTTCTATACCCCTCCTTTCCACATGTAACTTCCCTATTGTGTACGGTTCATCCAATAAAAAAAGCCATAATTTATTTAGAGGACACTTCTGTACCCCTAAATAAATTTATGGCTTATCTCAAATATCTCCGGCCTCGATTAACTTGTCGAAATTAATCATACCAAACCTATTAAAATTTGTGAATATTATTTTTTCAGTACGGTAAAGCTTTAATCAGTATAAGTTATATATCTATCTTATACTAATTAGTATTTGAACACATCAAATTTTCTGTACAGCCTAATTCCTATCTAACTTCTTTAATTTCCATTCATACAAGATAAAATTCTATTGTCATTTGACGTAATATTTACGTAAATATAGGTTTTACTTAATTACAAATTCTTAATTTCGTATATCCTTTCTTGCAAGTTTAGGTTTCTTTTGAGAATGTGGTATATTTACATGTCCCGAAGCAGCCACGGATTGTCTCCTTTCCTTCCTTGACAGCCTAGGCTTCTTTTGAGAATGTAATTTTTTTAAATGTCCTGAAGCAATACATTGTTTTTTTGAAATCAAAGTAAAAATACAAATGTGTACTTAGAGCTATGAACACAACGGAAAAAAATGAAGCGAGAATGATTAATACAATAGCCATAGCCTTTTGACTCAAAACACCAATAATAACTTGAGCAATCATATAGCCTAAACCTGAAAAAAATACAATTTTAGGAATTTTCACATCTTGATCAGTTGTACCCCTTAAGCGGGCTATAAAATATTTAATCCAGAATAATTCAGATTTATAAACAATTAAACTATATGCAATAAGCGATAGAATAAAAAATAAAGGTGACTTTATTTCTACGAATTCGTAAGCTAACTTTTGCACAGCTATGAAGCTACAAAATGAAATACTTAATGAAACAAATCCAGAATATAGTAAATGTTGCAACTGAGGCTGCCGAGGCTTATAAATGGAAACCCAAATCCCCCATAGATTACATATCACATAAAATGGTAAGGCTACGTAAGAGTATATATTGAACGGTGGAAATATGAATAGAATGATAAGTAGCATAAAATTCATAAAGAACCATACAAAGCCTACAATATTCCTTATATCAAATGGTATTAATATTCGTATACAATCCACTATGTTGTTGCCATTATATTTGTCCATTATGCATCCCATCCATTTCCTTCCTCTTCAAATCCACATATACCCATATGTATACGCTATATATACTACACACAACAGCCAATAAAGAAAAGACTAAAATTAAGACCGTCGCTAAACCGTTTTGTGATAATGTACCTATACATATTTGTCCAATTACATATCCCAATCCTGATAAATAAACAATTGGAGAAATTTTTATATTGTCATTTTCTTCATTGTTTAATCGCCTTAAAAAACTTTTCATTCCAATTGAAATCAATTTATAGATTGTAAGAATGTAAAGCAGAAAAGTAACAATAAAAAACAGAGGTGTTTCAATTTTAATAAAAGTATATGCAATCTTTTGAATCACTATAAAACTTCCAAAAGAAAAAGTTATTCCCATAAATCCATTATATAAAATGTGTACCAACCTTGGCTCATTTGGTTTATAAAAAAATACCCATCCCCCCCATATATTAGCAGTCAAAAGAAAAGGTAAAATTATATATAAGTATATAGTAAAGGTTGGAGGAAATAAAAATGGGGTTAAAATCATAAAATTAATAACTACCCACACCATAACAACACTCGATCTTACACTGTCAGGCATCAATTTCTGAATAATTTGTTCCGTGCTCTTTCCGTGGTATTTTTCCATATTAATCTCCCAAAAACTAAAAAATTTTATCTAAAGCTGCTCCGATTCCAGTTTTAACTTTATCTTTTATCGAATCCTGTTTACCATCATGATTCCAATTACCTTTATTAAACTTAATTCCATCTGTTACTATACTAGCTCCTATAGAAACACCAAAGCCAATACAAGCCCCAGCAACAGTTCCAACAGCTGCGCCTACTTTGGCTCCCGCAAAGGCACTTACAGCAGTTGTACCAACCCCGATTGCTGCATAGCCTAAAGCACTTGTTTTTAATTCCAATGAATCTTTAAGAAATTCTTTTGTTAATAAAATATGTCTTTTTACATCGTCTATTTGCTTTACTTCGGCTAGAGGTAATGTAGTATGTAATCTCTAGGAAATATAATACAATAAAAAAATGATCCAATCTAGTAATTGTCAACACTTATATCTAAAAACTAAAAAATTCTAATAACAAAAAAGAAAGAGAATTAATTTACATATATTTTTATAATAATAATGTCTCTTCACTACACAATCTTTATTTTGTAAGCTAAAAAAATAGAAGTATCGTCCTATAAAAGACAATACTTCCTCAGTTACTTAAAAATCACATAATAAATTTCTCATTACCTCTTCCAGCACGAAATATGGATTTACTACCTCTTTTTCCGAACGCCATCCTATAAAACCATCTGGTCTAATTAATACAGCTCCTCCATTCTCTATTCCATATAATTTGCTAAAAATATCTTCTTGAGCAATAAAGCCTCCACTTAAACCAACGCGATACACTTTTATATTTACTCCTAATTTAGCTGAAACAATATGTGCTGATTCAGCCCAAGAACCATTTTCTGCTCCAGTAAATAAAACAAAATCGTTACCTAATAAATCAAGTACAGAGACTTCTTTCTCCTCATACATTCCAACAAAATGTGGTGCCCGCGTACCAGGTCTTCCGTTCAACTGTACAATATCCATTCTATGCGGGGTAACTAAGTCATCTATAATCGCCTCTGAACTATACTGATACCCAGCAGTTACAGCTAAACCATCCATATTATTCAAACTGCCCCCCTCTCTATTCGCCGCACGAAACAGTAAACTACTCGCATAATCTGTCGTTAATTTTGCAACAGGGTATCTCTCTTCATGATATGTTTCTAACAAATTTGGTTTTGCCTTCCCTTTTAAAACAGCCGCTAATTTCCAAGCTAGATTGTGCGCATCTTGTATTCCTGTATTTGAACCAAACCCTCCAGTTGGCGGCATAATATGTGCAGAATCGCCAACTAAAAAAATGCGATTATCTTGAAATTTTGTAGCAGTACTTTCAGTCGCCTCCCACGGTAAAACACTTAAGATTTCTGATTCAACATTTGTGCTTCCAATTGCAGTTTGAATAATTTGTTTACAACGTTCTATAGTGAAATCCTCTGGCCCCTCCCCTTTTAATGGATCGTAGGATACATGGTAAATCCATCTTCTTGCGTTATCAACTGGAATAAGCGCACCAAGAACTTCAGGATGAAGTATCATAGAAAATCCGAATGCGTCTCCTTGTATAAATTCACTTAAATCAGCTTCAAAATAAATATTCATATAATAACCACCAATTGTTCCACGGCCCTCGGTACTAATCCCTAACTGCTCACGTATTTTACTTTTCGCTCCATCTGCTGCAATTACATAGTCACAATGAATATTACTTTCTTCTTCCGTTTCGCGATTCCGAATCGTTGCTATTACCCCGTGCTCATTTTGCTCATAAGAAACTAATTCATGATAAAAAGATAGTTCTCCGCCTGATTTTTCCGCTTTTTGTAACATCATCTCTTCTAAAATTATTTGATAGCACGCAGTTTGTTTTGATGGACTAATCTCTTCTATTTTTTGAAGTAACTTTTCATCGTTTCCATATTGAGTCGCCCTCATTTGTGACAATTCTTCCTTATTCGCCTCAGCTATTGTATGAACTACTATTCTTCCTCGGCAATTTTCTAATGTTTTACCCGCCGATCTAATTCTTTGTTCTAAACCTAATTCTCGAAATAACTCCATCGTACGAAAAGTGATTCCACCTGCTTTCGGATGAATTGCAGTAGATGGATGCCTCTCAATAAGTAAATAATCAACATAATGTTTTGCAAGGAAGAGCGCAGATGCTAATCCTGATAATCCTCCTCCAACAATTAAAACCGGTACATCATTTGATTTCATATATTCATCCTCCACATCATTGTTCTGAGCTCAGTGATATAAATATAATCAAAAAAACAACAAAGATATAGACTTATATTTCATTTTAAATTATCATATAGATAGATTACGCCCCAAATTAGTTTTACTTTTTTATACACG